>NZ_JBSFIE010000003.1:0-408368 GCF_053597395.1 Streptomyces sp. NPDC001415 | reverse complement strand
TGAATGTTTACCGGATATCCGGTGCACACACACGTAAGAGCGGGACGACCAGACCGGAATGAGGCCGGTCGTCCACAGCGTCCTCGCTGTGTCATCGCCACCCACACCCACAAAGCAGGGCGGATGGACTTTTCAAAGGAACCTCGATCCGCCGAAACGGATACGGGGTTGTCAATCTGGCGTTGACTTTTGGCACGCTGTTGAGTTCTCAAGGAACGGACGCTTCCTTCGTACTCACCCTCGCGGGCTTTCCTCCGGGCGCTTCCCTCCGGTATTTCGTGTTCCGACTCTATCAGACTCTTTCGTGTCCGATTCCCCGTCGAATTGGGGTTCGCTTGGAGATCTTCGCTTTCGCGTTTCCCTTTCGGCGCGTCCACTACTTTAGCGGGTTTCCCCGGCCGTTCATAATCGAGTCATTCGAGTTCGAATTTCGGCATGCCGAAATTCAGACCCGTTGGGGTTCGATCGTAGGTAGTGGATGGCCGCCTGGGGATGCTGAACAGCAGGGCCCGTCTCAAGCGGCTCGGGCTACGTTAGGCGCCGCTTGAGGCCGAGTCAAGTTCGGCGTTTGCGGGGCTGATGCGCCCGATACGGGCTCACCGTGGGGTCGTCGGAGATCCAGAAGCGCCACGGGTGCGGGGCCCCCTCGCCGCCCACTCCGGTGCGCGGTCCGCTGCGTACCTGGTCGGGCGTGGGAGGGGTGCCCGTCAGTACGGCGAGAGGAGCCTCCGGGCCTGCGCAGACGTCCGTGCCGTTCAGGGCGCGTCCCACGTCCAGTGCGGTGGCCAGCCGGGCCGGGCCTTTGGCCAGTTCTCGGTCATGACGGGCCGAGATTCGACGTTTGCGGGCCAGTTCGGCGCCCACCCGGATCTCCCCCGCCCTGAGCAGGACGCCGCTCGCGCGCCCCTCCGGGCCGCACACCAGGTTGAGGCAGTGCCACATGCCGTACGTGAAGTAGACGTACGCGTGCCCGGGCGGCCCGAACATCACCTCGTTCCGGGGCGTGCGGCCGCGGAAGGCGTGGGAGCCCGGGTCGTTCGGGCCGTCGTACGCCTCCACCTCCGTGAGGCGGAGTTCGAGGGGGCCCGACGCGGTATGGCGTACGAGCGTGCGGCCCAGGAGGTCCGGAGCGACCTCCAGGACGGGCCGGTCGAAGAATTCCCTTGCCAGTGGCGTACGTTCGGTGCCCGCGATCATGGCGTCCGAGGGTAGTGGACGGCGGGGCGGAACCGGACACTGCGGTTGCGCGTTCGTAGGGGTCGAGGTCGAGAAGACGTACGGGAAGGACTGGCATGGGGTTCAAGCGGCTGCTGGCGAGTTTGGGGGCCGGCGGGGCTTCGGTGGAGACCGAGCTCACCGAGACCAATGTGGTGCCGGGCGGCGTCGTCCAGGGTGAGGTGCGGATCCAGGGCGGGTCGGTCGACCAGCAGATCGAGGGACTCTCCGTCGGACTGCAGGCCCGCGTCGAGGTCGAGGGCGGCGAGCACGAGCACAAGCAGGACATCGAGTTCACCAAGGTGCGGCTCGGCGGGGCCTTCGAGGTGAAGGCGGGGGCCGTGCACGTGGTGCCGTTCGGCCTTGAGATTCCCTGGGAGACTCCAGTCACGGCCGTCGCCGGCCAGCAGTTGCGGGGCATGCACATCGGCGTGACGACCGAGCTGGAGATCGCCCGCGCGCTCGACTCGGGCGATCTGGACCCGATCCAGGTGCATCCGCTGCCCGCCCAGCAGGCGATCCTCGACGCGTTCATCCAGCTGGGGTTCCGCTTCAAGAGCGCGGACATGGAGAAGGGGCACATCCGCGGGACTCGGCAGCGGCTGCCCTTCTACCAGGAGATCGAGTTCTACCCGCCGTCGCAGTACCGGGGTCTGAACCAGGTGGAGCTGTCTTTCGTCGCGGATGACCGCGCGATGGACGTGGTCCTGGAGATGGACAAGAAGCCGGGCCTGTTCAGCGAGGGCAGCGACTCCTACCGCTCGTTCCAGGTCGGCCTCCACGACTTCCAGGGGACCGACTGGGCGGCGTACCTCAATCAGTGGCTGGCCGAGGTCGGCGGGCGGCGGAACTGGTTCTAGGGGGAGACGCCCTAGGCTCGGACGTACCAGTTGATGTGCCAGTTGATGTCGAATCAGGAGGTGCCGACGTGAGCGAGCTCAAGAGGCCGCCGCTTCCCCACGACTTCCACCCCGAGGTGCCGTCGTTCACCGTGGTGAGCGAGGACGTCGAGCCGGGTGCCGTGCTGAAGGATGCCCAGGTCTACGCGGCCGGTAACACCTCGCCGCAGCTGCGGTGGGAAGGTTTTCCGGCGGGGACGAAGAGCTTCGCGGTGACGTGCTTCGACCCGGACGCGCCCACGGGCAGCGGGTTCTGGCACTGGTCGGTGTTCGACATCCCGGCGACCGTGACCGAGCTGCCCGCGGGGGCCGGCAGCGGGAAGTTCGAGGGGCTGCCGGCCGGGGCCGTACAGGTGCGCAACGACTACGGGTCGAAGGACTTCGGCGGGGCGGCGCCCCCGGCCGGGGAGACCCACCGCTACGTCTTCACCGTGTACGCGGTCGACAGCGAGAAGCTGGGCCCGGACGCGGATGCCTCGCCTGCCGTGGTCGGTTTCAACCTGCGGTTCCACACACTCGGGCGGGCGCAGCTCATCGCTGAGTACACGGGTCCCGCACAGAGCTGATCGTTCGTTTTCCGTTTGCCCTGCCCTGGTCTTGGAGAGATCAGGGCAGGGCATTTTTCTGTTGTCGGCCGGGTTCGTCGCCCGCGCCGGCACGGATATTGCGTTGTCCATCGTGGCGAGCCCGGCCAGAGTTGATCCCAGCCCGCCAGTCAGTGGGCCGGCACTACGGAGGTGGGCAGGATGCGGGACACGCTGGTACTGAACGCGAGCTTCGAGCCGCTGTCGACGGTGACGCTCAACCGTGCCGTGGTGCTGGTGCTCCAGGACAAGGCCGTGGTCGAGCAGTCCCATCCCGGTCTGCGGATGCGTGCGGCCACCATGGACATACCGGTGCCGCGGGTGATCAGGCTGTGCAGATACGTACGGGTGCCGTTCCGAAGACAGGCTCCGTGGTCGAGGCGGGGGGTGCTGATCAGGGACCAGCACCGGTGCGCGTACTGCGGGCGGCGCGCGACAACCGTGGACCATGTGGTGCCGCGGGCGCAGGGTGGCCGGGACGGCTGGCTGAACACGGTGGCGTCCTGCGCCGAGGACAACCACCGCAAGGCGGACCGGACGCCGGAGGAGGCGGGGATGCCGCTGCTCCGGCAGCCGTTCGTGCCGTCGCCGGCCGATGCGATGCTGCTCGCGATGGCGGCCGGGGACCGCTCGGAGCTGCCCGCGTGGCTGGCTTCGGGCGCCGTACCGGCCGCGTAACGAGGCCAACTGCCTTGCGGGAAGCCCGCCTTCGGAAGGGAGGCGGGCTTCTTCATGTGCGTACGCCCGCTACTTGAGGGTCAGTTGGAGGATCGCGACGACGCCGACGGCGATGATCACTCCGCGCAGCACCGCGGGCTTGAGGCGGCGGCCGACCTTGGCGCCGATCTGGCCTCCTATGGTCGAGCCGACGGCGATGAGCAGGACGGCGGTCCAGTCGAACTCGGCGACGAAGAGGAAGAACACGGCCGCGATGCCGTTGACGACGGCGCCCAGGATGTTCTTGACGGCGTTGATGCGCTGCAGCCTGTCGTGCAGGAGCAGGCCCATCAGGGAGAGGTAGAGAACGCCCTGGGCGGCGCCGAAGTAGCCGCCGTACATGCTGGCGAGGAAGAGGCCGGCGAGGAGGGCGGGGCCGCCTTCGGCGTGGACCTCGGTGCCGCGGGCCTCGCGGCGGCGCTTGATGACGGCGGCCAGGCGCGGCTGGAACAGGACGAGCACGAGGGCCACGCCGACCAGGACCGGGACGATCGCGTCGAACGACGAGGACGGCAGGGCGAGCAGCAGAATCGCCCCGGCGAGGCCGCCGAGCAGGGCGGTGCCGCCGAGGCGGAGCACCCGCCGGGTCTGGCCGCGCAGTTCGTGGCGGTAGCCGATGGCCCCGCTGATGGAGCCGGGGACCAGACCGAGCGCGTTCGACACGTTCGCGGTGATCGGTGGCAGGCCGGTCGCCAGGAGCACGGGGAAGGTGAGGAGCGTGCCGGAGCCGACGATCGTGTTGATGGTGCCCGCGCCGATGCCGGCCGCGAAGACCGCGAGTGCTTCCCAGATGGACAAGGCCATCTCCTTACACGTTCAGTGAGTCGCCTCCCCGCCGTGGAGGTCGAGGGGCCGCACTGATCATGCATGAAGGGTGTACGGGGCAGTCAACTGCCCCTGATCCATGGCGCGTTCATCTCAGGGGCCGAGTCCGCGTTCGGCCCAGGGGTGAGCCCGTGGAGGCGCGGTCCATGGAGGACGGTCAGTCCATGGGGGGTTCTTCGCGGCGCTCGGTCGCGCCGTTGCCGTTGTTGCTTCCGTTGTTGCCGCCGGTGTTGAAGCCGGGCATGCCGCCGCCCAGGTTGCCGAAGGCGCCGGAGAGGCCCTTGAGGGCGTCGCCGATCTCGCTGGGCACGATCCAGAGCTTGTTGGCGTCGCCCTCGGCGATCTTCGGGAGCATCTGGAGGTACTGGTAGGAGAGCAGCTTCTGGTCGGGGTCGCCGGCGTGGATGGACTCGAAGACCGTACGGATGGCCTGTGCCTCGCCCTCGGCGCGCAGGGCGGCCGCCTTGGCCTCACCTTCGGCGCGCAGGATCGCGGACTGCTTCTCACCCTCGGCGCGCAGGATCTCCGACTGCCGTACACCTTCGGCCTGGAGGATCGCGGCGCGCTTGTCACGGTCGGCGCGCATCTGCTTCTCCATCGAGTCCTGGATGGAGGTGGGCGGCTCGATCGCCTTGAGTTCGACGCGGTTGACGCGGATGCCCCACTTGCCGGTGGCCTCGTCGAGGACGCCGCGCAGGGCCGCGTTGATCTCCTCGCGGGAGGTCAGGGTCCGCTCCAGGTCCATGCCGCCGATGATGTTGCGGAGCGTGGTGACGGTGAGCTGTTCGATCGCCTGGATGTAACTGGCGACTTCGTAGGTGGCGGCCCGGGCGTCGGTCACCTGGTAGTAGATGACGGTGTCGATGTTGACGACCAGGTTGTCCTGGGTGATCACCGGCTGGGGCGGGAAGGGGACGACCTGTTCGCGGAGGTCGATCCGGTTGCGGATCGAGTCGATGAACGGCACGACGATGTTCAGGCCCGCGTTCAACGTCCTCGTGTAGCGGCCGAAGCGCTCCACGATGGCGGCGCTGGCCTGCGGGATCACCTGGATCGTTTTGATCAGGGCGATGAAGACCAGCACCACCAGAATGATCAGGACGATGATGATCGGTTGCATCGCGTACCCCGTGCCCTTCTTGCTCTCGGATGGCCCTGGAAACGTTGGTAGTTACCGGACCCGATGATCCTGGCATGGTTCACATGACGATGGCAGTGGCTCCGTCGATCTCGACGACGTCGACCTGATGGCCGGGCTCAAACACCCGCTCCTGGTCGAGCGCGCGGGCCGACCAGACCTCGCCCGCCAGTTTGATCCGGCCGCCGTCGGCGTCGACCCGTTCCAGGACGACGGCCTGACGGCCCTTCAACGCCTCGGTGCCGGTGGCGAGTTGGGGGTGCTGGGCGCGGTGGCGGGCGGCGATGGGGCGTACGACGGAGACGAGGGCGACCGAGACGACCACGAAGACGAGGACCTGCGCGACGGGGCCGAGGCCGAAGCCCGCACCTATGGCGGCGGCGATCGCGCCGACCGCCATCATGCCCAACTCGGGCATGGCGGTCAGAACGAGGGGAATGCCCAGAGCTGCCGCGCCTATCAGCCACCAAACCCATGCCTCGATGTCCACAAGGTCATGGTAGGTCGGGGCGTCCCCTCACCGACAGTGCGCAAAGGTGTAGGGGCCCCGACTCGCCGGGCGCCCCTAGCCGAGCGGGAGGCCCGTCGCGGTGTAGCGGTCGCCGCGGTGCTCGACGAGCAGCGGGAGGCCGAAGCAGAGGGAGAGGTTGCGGGAGGTGAGCTCGGTCTCCATGGGTCCGGCGGCGAGGACCTTGCCCTGGCGGATCATGAGGACGTGGGTGAAGCCGGGGGCGATCTCCTCGACGTGGTGGGTGACCATCACCATCGAGGGCGCGTACGGGTCGCGGGCGAGCCGGCCCAGGCGGCGGACCAGGTCCTCGCGGCCGCCGAGGTCGAGGCCGGCGGCGGGCTCGTCGAGGAGGAGGAGCTCGGGGTCGGTCATCATGGCGCGGGCGATCAGGGTGCGCTTGCGCTCGCCCTCGGAGAGCGTGCCGAACTTGCGGTCCACGAACTCCGTCATGCCGAGCCGGTCGAGGAAGGCGCGGGCGCGGTCCTCGTCGACGGCGTCGTACTCCTCCTGCCAGGTGGCGGTCATGCCGTACGCGGCGGTGAGCACGGTCTGCAGGACGGTCTGGCGCTTGGGGAGCTTGTCGGCCATGGCGACGCCGGCCATGCCGATGCGCGGGCGCAGCTCGAAGACGTCCACCTTGCCGAGCTGTTCACCGAGGATCTTGGCGGTGCCGCTGCTCGGGAAGAGGTAGCTGGAGGCGATGTTGAGGAGGGTGGTCTTGCCGGCGCCGTTGGGGCCGAGGATGACCCAGCGCTCGCCTTCCTTGACCGACCAGGAGACGTCGTCCACCAGAGCGCGTCCGTCGCGGACCACGGATACGTCCACCAGCTCCAGTACATCGCTCATGAGCGCGTTGTCTCCCCATGCCATCGTCTTGAGTTCGCGAGTGCTTGCCGGGGGCGCCTGTGGGCGCGGTCCCCAGGGAAAACCTACGCCACTGGCGAAGTGATCCCGCCCCTAGGGTCTGTCCGGCGGATCTGGTCGCCGTCGAGGTGCCCCGGCCTTGTGGTGCGCGTGCCAGACAAGATCTGCCAGGCAGGCCCTAGGTCCGGCCCTGCGGCTTCCCTAGGCTGGAGCCATGTTCTCGGAACCACGTTCAGGTCGGCTGGTCGCTTGGGGAAATGCCCTGTTGGCCGGAAAAGTCTCGCCGGATGACGCGGCGCTCGCGATCGTCGGGGACGATGCGGTGCACCGCGTGGAAGGGCTGCCCGGCGAATCCGCGCCGGTGGGGCTCACGTTGGCGCTCGGCCGGCTGCGCACTCTCGGGGTGAGCGGCTGGCGGGTCGCGCTCCCGGCGGCGGGGCATCCGCTGGGGCTCAGCGGGCCCGCGGAGTTCAACACGCGGGCCCTTGAGGCCGAGGAGGCCGTGGTGGGCTTCGGGGCGCCGTACGGTCTCGTCCCCGAGCTGTACGAGGCCGGGCCCGCGGGGGATGTGCACGCGGAGGTCGTCTGGCACTGCCTGGCGGTGCGCGAGGCGCCGCCCGCGGACGTGCCCTCGCTCGGGGAGGCCGAGCGCGAGCTCGCGGAGGCGCTGCGGGAGGCGACCGCGGCGCTCACCCGGCTCGATGTGGCGGGCTCCGGTCCGGCCGCGGCCGCGGCGATCGACGCGTACCGGGCGCGGGCCGAGGGCCCCGACGAGGAGGTGCTCGCACCGGGCTATCCGCCGCGCGCGGTACGGGTGCTGGAGCTGGCCCGGCGGGTCGGGCTCCTTGTGGCGCTGGCGTACGAGAGCGGGCACGGGGGCGCGGTGAGCGCTTCGGAGATCGCGGCGCGGGGCGAGCTGCTGCGCCCGGTGGAACGGGTGGCCCGGCGGGCCAGGGTCGCGGCGTACAACGCGTATGTGGAGGAGCGGGAACGGGGCTGAAGCCGTTCGGGCAGCGGACCGCGCCCCCAGCTGAAGCGGGCCGGGCAACGGACGCCGGTCCCCGGGATGAAGCCGTTCCGGCAGCGGACCGGCCCCCGGGGTGAACCCGGGGGCCGGAGGTCACTGCGCAGGCGCGAGGCCGGTCAGCTGTTGGACGCCTCGTTCCCGAAGGCCGGGTTGAGCAGGCCGACCACGTTGAGCGTGTTGCCCGCGACGTTCGCGGGGATGTGCACCGGGGCCTGCACCAGGTTGCCGGAGACGATGCCCGGGGAGTGCTCGGCCTTGCCGTTGGCCACCCCGTCGGCGGAGGCGGCGCCGGTCGCGGCGGCGAGGGCGCCGCCGGCGAGCACGGTGACGGCGAGAGCCTTGTTGAGCTTCATGTTCTGGATCCTCCTGGTCTTCGCCGCGGCCAACCGCCGCGACATGCCTGGAGAACGGCCGCCACCACCAGGGGGATGCGCTATGTGGGTGACATCCACACGACGGTATGAATCTTGCACCGGATGGTGACGATCCGGTTTACGTATGTCACACAGTCCGATCAGCCCGTCACGCCGTGCCGTACGGCCCACAGCGCGGCCTGGGTGCGGTCGGCGAGGTCCAGCTTCATCAGGATGTTCGAGACGTGCGTCTTGACGGTCTTCTCGGACAGCACGAGGTGGCGGGCGATCTCGCGGTTGGAGCGGCCGTCGGCGATCAGCGCCAGGACCTCCTTCTCCCGCTCGGTCAGGGTCGAGCCGCGCCCGGTGCCGCCGTGCCCGTCGTCCTGGCTGAGCAGGGCGCCCGCGACCTCGGGCTGGAGCAGCACATGGCCGGCGTGCACCGAGCGGATCGCTCCGGCCAGCGCGTCCGGATCGACGTCCTTGTATACGTAGCCGGAGGCGCCGGCGCGCAGGGCGGGGACCACCGTGCGCTGCTCGGTGAAGCTGGTGACGATGAGGACCTTCGCCGGGTTGGCGAGCTCACGGAGCTTGCGCAGGGCCTCGATGCCGTCCATGCCCGGCATCTTCACGTCCATCAGGACGACGTCCGGCTTCAGCTCCTCGGCGCGGGCGACGCCCTCGGCGCCGTCGGAGGCCTCCCCCACCACCTCTATGTCGTCCTGTACTTCCAGGAACGTACGCAGTCCTCGGCGGACCACCTGGTGGTCGTCCACGAGCAGGACCCTGATCACCTTGTCAGCCACCGGGGACCTCCATCTCGATCGTGGCGCCCTCGCCGGGTGCCGAATGCACGGTGAGTCTGCCGCCGACTCCGCTCGCCCGGTGCCGCATCGACACCAGGCCGAGGTGGCGGCCCGCGCGGCGGACCCGGCTCGGCTCGAAGCCCCGGCCGTTGTCGCTGATCCGTAGGACCGCGCCCTGGCCGCTGCGCTCCAGGACGACGTCGACCCGGCCGGCGCCGGAGTGGCGCAGCGCGTTGTGCAGGGCCTCCTGGGCCACCCGGAGGAGGGCCTCCTCCTGGGCCGGGGGCAGGGCGCGCACCCCTTGGTTGTCGAAGGTGACGCGGGCCGCGTGGGCCCGGTCGAGGACCTGGATCTGGGTGCGCAGGGTGTGCACCAGGCCGTCCTCCTCCAGGGCCGCGGGCCTCAACTCCACTACGGCGGCGCGCAGTTCGTCGGCCGCCTCGGCCGCGAGGGCCGCGACCTGCTGGAGCTCGCCCTTGGCGCGGACCGGGTCGCGGTCGACGAGGGTGGCGGCCGCCTGGGCGGTGAGCCGGAGCGAGAAGAGCTTCTGGCTGACCGCGTCGTGCAGCTCGTGGGCGAGCCGGGAGCGCTCCTCGGCGATGGTCAGCTCGCGGCTGCGCTCGTACAGGCGGGCGTTGGTGAGGGCGATCGCGGCGTGCTGGGCGAGCAGGCGAAGGAGTTCCTCGTCGTGCTCGGTGAAGCCGCAGCCGCCTTCCGGTTTGGGGCAGCGCTTGTTGGCGAGGAAGAGGGCGCCGAGCGTCTCCTCGCCGTCGCGGATCGGCATGCCCAGGAAGTCGGACATGTCCGGGTGGGCGGAGGGCCAGCCCTCGAAGCGGGGGTCCTTGCGGACGTCGGCGAGGCGCTCGGCCTTCTCCTCGTGGAGCATCGCGGCGAGGATGCCGTGCTGGCGGGGCAGCGGGCCGATCGCCCGCCACTGCTCCTCGCTGACGCCGTCGACCACGAACTGGGCGAAGCCGCCGTGGTCGTCGGGGACGCCGAGCGCGGCGTACTCCGCGTCCAGCAGTTCGCGGGCGGACGCGGTGATCGTCTTGAGGACGTCCCCGACCTCCAGGTGCCTGCTCATGGCGAGCAGGGCGGTGCTCACGGCGGCGAGGCCCGCGCTCGGTGACGGGCTCTCCCCTGGTCCGGTGGCATGCGGAGTACGAGGGCGGGTCATGTGGTCACCGTACCGGCGGGGTGTGACAGCGCGCCTCGGCCTGTGGACCACCAGCGTTTAGGCCGCCGGACCTAGGTCGAAGTGCCTTGCCGGCTGGGGCCCGCGTCCGAGGCGGCGGGGGCGCGCCCGGAGCCACTCTGAACGCATCGACGGACGGTTCGACATGACAGAGGGGTTGGTCATCATGCCGGTTGCGATCATCACGGGGGCCTCGAAGGGGCTCGGGCGGGCGCTCGCCGGGGCACTGGCCGGGCGGGGCTGGGACCTGGTGCTCGACGCCAGGACCGCTCCCGTACTTGAGGAGACGGCGCGGGGGCTCGATACGTACGGGACGAAGGTCGTGGCGCTGCCCGGGGACGTCACCGATGCCGGGCACCGCGCGGAGCTGGTGGCGGCCGCCTGGGACCTCGGCGGGCTCGACCTGCTGGTGAACAACGCCTCCGCGCTGGGCGCCGAGCCGCTCGTGCGGCTCGCGGAGCTGGATCTGGGCGGCCTGCGGGCGGCCCTGGAGACCAATGTGGTCGCGGCGCTCGGCCTCGTACAGGAGGCGCTGCCGCTGCTGCGGGAGTCGTCCGGGGGCGCTGTGGTCACGGTCAGCTCGGACGCGGCGGCCGAGGCGTACGAGACATGGGGCGGGTACGGGGCCTCGAAGGCGGCTCTCGACCAGCTGGCGGCGGTGCTCGCCGTGGAGGAGCCGGGGCTGCGGGTGTGGGCGGTGGACCCGGGTGACATGCACACCGACCTGTACGCGGCGGCGGTACCGGACGACGACTCGGGCCGGCCCGAGCCGTCGACGGTGGTGCCGGGGTTCCTGCGGCTCCTCGACGAGCGGCCTGCGAGCGGACGCTACAGCGCCCCCTCTCTTACGGAAGACGCCCGTACGGAAGCTCCTCGTACGGAGGGCTCTCCGGGTTCTCTTACGGAAGGTCTCGTGGAGGCCCCCGCGGAGGTGGCCCGATGACGGTGCCCATGGTGGTGCGGGTGCCCGACGACCTCCTCGCTTCGGTGCCCGCCGAGGTGCGCGGGACGGGGCGCGACGACGTGCGGCTGATGGTGTCGCGCGGCACCGCGGTCTCCCACCACGCGTTCCGCGACCTTGCCGGGCAGCTGCGAGCCGGTGACGTACTGGTCATCAACACGTCGCAGACCCTGCCCGCGGCGGTCGACGGGACGGTGGCGGGCCGGCCGGTGGTGGTGCACTTCTCGACCCGGGGGCCGGACGGGCGCTGGGCGGTGGAGCTGCGTACGCCTACGGCCTCGGGGAGTACGGAGCGGCGTACCGGGGACCGGGCGGGAGCCGTGGTGGCGCTGCCCGGCGGGGAGCGGCTGGTGCTCGATACGGCGCTGAGCCCGGACCGGCTGTGGTGGGCGCGGGTCTCCGCGGCCGATGTGCCGGGGCTGCTGCACCGGCACGGGCGGCCCATCCGGTACGGATACACCGAGCGGGACCAGCCGCTCGCCGCCTATCAGACGGTGTTCGCGCTGCCGGCGCCCGGCGGGCTCGGCTCGGCGGAGATGCCGAGTGCCGCGCGGCCCTTCACGGTCGAGCTGGTCGCGGAGCTGGTGCGGCGCGGCGTGCAGTTCGCGCCGGTCACGCTGCATACCGGGGTCGCCTCCGCGGAGGCGCACGAGCCGCCGTACCCGGAGCGCTTCGAGGTGCCGGGGGCGACGGCCCGTCTTGTGAACGCCGCCAAGGCGGGTGGCGGCCGGGTCGTGGCCGTGGGGACGACGGCGGTGCGCGCCCTGGAGTCGGCGGCCGGGGCCGACGGGGTGGTGCGCGAGGCGGCGGGCTGGACGGATCTCGTGGTGACCCCGGAGCGCGGGGTGCGGGTGGTGGACGGTCTGCTGACCGGGCTGCACGAGCCGGAGGCCTCCCACCTGCTGATGCTGGAGGCGATCGCGGGGCGCGAGGCGCTGGCCGTCGCCTACGACCAGGCGCTGAGCCGGCTCTACCTGTGGCACGAGTTCGGGGACGTCCACCTCATACTTCCGGACGAGAACCCTCACAGAACGCATTGCTCCAGCAACGCCTGGTGAGACTGTTACGCGTCCGATGTGAGCCCGCGCATAGGACGCACATCACTTACGAAGCCGTTTAGTGGACAAATAAAGTCGGTGTGAGCAGGGCGAGAGCGGGTACGAGCCGTCTTTCGTCCGGGCGTGATCCACTACCCGGCTTCGTAATGAGCACCTTTGCCACCAGATTTTGCGGCCGCTAACAATGGCTCCCGTCGCACAGCGCTGCGGCTCAACCGCCGCGGCGCTTCTGTGCGCCGTCCACGCCATTCGGAAGAGGTCCAACAGCCATGCCCGAGTCCAGCAACCCTGGTCACAGTCGTCTGACCCAGACGCACAAGATCTCGATTGCCGGTGTCGCCGCCCTCGGCGCCGCCGCTCTCGCCCTCTCGGTCTTCCCCGGGACGGGTCAGTCGGGCAACGCCGTAGCTGCCGAGCCCGCCGCCTTCTCGGCGACCGTCGCCAGCGCGAAGACCGTTTCGGAGTCCGTCTCCAAGCAGCACGTCACCGCCGCCCAGCAGGCCAAGGCCGCCGCCAAGGCGAAGGCCGACGCGGACGCCAAGGCGAAGGCCGCGGCCGAGGCGAAGAAGCGGGACGAGGCGGCCGCCGCCAGCCGCTCCGCCGCCCGCAAGCCGGTGTACGCGAACAACCTCGACGGCTGGATCAAGGAGTCCCTGGACATCATGAAGTCCAAGGGCATCCCGGGTTCGTACAACGGTCTGTACCGCAACATCATGCGCGAGTCGACCGGCAACCCGATGGCCATCAACGGCTGGGACATCAACGCCATCAACGGCGTCCCGTCGAAGGGGCTGCTCCAGGTCATCCAGCCGACCTTCAACGCGTACCACGTGCCCGGCACGTCGTGGAACATCTACGACCCGGTCGCCAACATCACCGCCGCCGCCAACTACGCGGCCGACAAGTACGGCTCGATGGACAACGTCAACAGCGCCTACTGATCCGTTCAGGACGGCTGATCCTTCAGGACGGCTCGTCCTCTCCGGACGTCGAAGAAGGGCGGCACCCCCACGGGGTGCCGCCCTTCTCGCGTTGTCAGGCGCGGGCTACTTGCGCATGACCTCGGGCTCGTGGCGGCGCAGCAGGCGTGCGACGACGAAGCCGAGGGCGATGCCGATGACCAGCAGCACCGAGATGTCGGTGAACCACTGCGACGCATCGTGCTTCCACAGCGGGTCGAGGTTGGTCGGGTCGTTCTGGTCCATCGGCCCCATCAGGTGCGAGAGGTCGAGCGTCGTGCCGACGCCCGCGATGGCCCAGCGCGACGGCATCAGCCAGGCGAACTGCTCCAGGCCGACCGAGTCGTACACCTTGAACAGGATGCCGGTGAAGACGACCTGCACGATGGCGAACATGACCAGGAGCGGCATCGTCTTCTCGGAGGTCTTCACCAGCGAGGAGATGATCAGGCCGAACATCATCGAGGTGAAGCCGAGCGCGATCACGACCAGGCACATCTCGACCGCGGGCGGCATCACGAGGCCCTCGGTGGGCAGCTTGCGGGTCGAGAAGCCGATCACGCAGAGGATCACGCCCTGGAAGGCCGTGATGACGCCGAGCACCAAGATCTTGGACATCAGGTACGCCGAGCGGGACAGGCCGGTGGCCCGTTCCCGTTCGTAGATGACCCGTTCCTTGATCAGTTCTCGTACGGAGTTGGCGGCGCCGGAGAAGCACATGCCGACCGCGAGGATCAGCATGATCGTGCCGGCGTCGCCGTTGAACCGGGACGGCGGCGTGGGTGGCGCGAGGCCGAACTTGGCGGGGATGACGACGCTGACCGAGCCGATCACCGCGGGCAGGGCCACCGACAGGGCGAGGAAGCCCTTGTCGGAGGCGATGACCGAGACGTAGCGGCGCATCAGGGTCCACAGCTGGGAGGCCCAGCCCTGCGGCTTCGGCGGCTTCATCGCCTGGGCCGGCGGCATCTGTACGGACTGCGGGGCGACCGCGTCGATGTCCGCGGCGTACATCTGGTAGTGCTGCGAGCCCTTCCAGCGGCCCGCCCAGTCGTAGTCGCGGTAGCTCTCGAAGGCGGAGAAGACATCGGCCCACGTGCTGTAGCCGAAGAAGTTCAGCGCCTCCTCCGGGGGACCGAAGTACGCCACCGAGCCGCCCGGCGCCATCACCAACAGCTTGTCGCAGATGGCGAGTTCGGCGACCGAGTGGGTCACCACGAGGACCGTGCGGCCGTCGTCGGCGAGGCCGCGGAGCAGCTGCATGACGTCGCGGTCCATGCCCGGGTCGAGGCCCGAGGTGGGCTCGTCGAGGAAGATCAGCGACGGCTTGGTCAGGAGCTCAAGGGCCACCGAGACGCGCTTGCGCTGGCCACCGGAGAGGGAGGTGACCTTCTTCTCCTTGTGGATGTCCAGCTTGAGCTCGCGCAGCACCTCGTCGATGCGCTGCTGGCGCTCGTTCTCGGTGGTGTCGGCGGGGAAGCGCAGCTTGGCCGCGTACTTCAGCGCCTTCTTGACGGTCAGCTCCTTGTGCAGGATGTCGTCCTGCGGGACCAGACCGATGCGCTGGCGCAGCTCGGCGAACTGCTTGTACAGGTTCCGGTTGTCGTAGAGGACGTCACCCTTGTTGGCGGGCCGGTAGCCGGTGAGCGCCTTGAGCAGGGTGGACTTTCCGGAGCCCGAGGGGCCGATGACCGCGATGAGGGACTTCTCGGGGACGCCGAAGGAGACGTCCTTGAGGATGTCCTTGCCGCCGTCGACCGTGACGGTCAGGTGGCGGGCCGAGAAGGAGACGTCACCGGTGTCGACGAACTCCTCAAGCCGGTCCCCGACGATGCGGAACGTCGAGTGGCCGACGCCGACGATGTCGTTGGGGCCGAGCAGCGCGGTGCCGCCCTTGGCGACCGGCTGGCCGTTGACGTACGTGCCGTTGTGGGACCCCAGGTCGCGGATCTCCATCCGGCCGTCGGGCGTCGCGTGGAACTCGGCATGGTGACGCGAGACCTGGAGGTCGGAGACCACCAGCTCGTTTTCGAGGGCACGGCCGATCCGCATGACGCGGCCGAGCGCGACCTGGTGGAACGTGGTCGGGCTGCGGTCGCCGTAGACCGGCGGGGCACCCGCCGCGCCGCCCTGCTGCTGCGGGAACTGCGGCTGCTGAGGCTGCTGCTGCCACTGCTGCTGCGGCGGGACCTGAGCCTGCTGCGGCGGCTGCGCCCAGCCGCCCTGCTGGGGCGGGGCCTGCTGGGGTTGCGGGTGGACAGGCGCGGCCTGCGCCTGCTGGGCCGGGGCGGGCTGCGCGTAGGCGGCCGCGGCGGCACCGGTGAGATTCAGCCGCGGGCCGTCGGTCGCGTTGCCGAGGTGGACGGAAGAGCCGGGGCCGATTTCCATCTGGTGGATCCGCTGGCCCTGCACATAGGTGCCGTTGGTCGATCCGTGATCCTCGATGACCCAACTGCGGCCGCCCCAGCTGATCGTGGCATGCCGCCACGAGACTCTGGCGTCGTCGATCACGAGGTCACCCTGCGGGTCACGCCCGAGGGTGTACGACCTGGACGGATCGAGCGTCCAGGTGCTGCCATTCAATTCCAGTACGAGTTCCGGCACTCCAGCCCCACTTATCGTCCCCCGAAAGACCTCCGCACCGGAGGCCTGTGACTCCCGACACAGGGAGTCTAGGGATGGTGAACATCGTGGGGAACTATTTCAGGCCCGGGCTCGTATCCGAAACCCGGGCCTTGTGAATTACGTGCATAGACCCGGCACAGTCCGGTCGCGGTCGTGCAACAGGCGCCCGCGGCCCGCCCGTTGACGTGGACCAAACACCCCCCGAGAGTGGTAAGCACCCATGAGTGCGTACGGATCATGATGTCCGCCCATAAATGACATGGCGGCGGATGAATTGGTCTCTCCGCATGAATAGGGGCAAGTCGGCTCGTATCGGGGGGTCCTGATGAGCGTGGGCGACAACGACGTCCGAGGGGCGATCCGGTGGGGCGATGTCGTGCTCACCTCGATCGCCTCGGTGAGCTGGGCCCTGGTCGCGATGGCGGGCACGGCCGCGCTCGGACTGCATCTGCTGGGGGCGGACGCGGCGGGGGCGCTCGGCCCGATGACGGCGGCCGTGGTGGTGCTCGGGACGGGCGGCTCGGTCACCCCGTCCGGCAACGTCTCGGCGTTCGGGCTGACCGGCGCGCAGGCGAGCACGGCCGTCGATTTCGCGCCACTGGGCGTCGGGCTCGCGGGCGCCCTGCTGCTCGCCTTCTTCTTCCTGCGCTCGCTGCGGGCCGCCGGGGCTTGGATCTCCGGCGCCGAACTGGCGGCCCGCGCGGCCGCGGTGGCCGTCCTCTTCGTCGCCGTCATGGGCGGCCTCGCCTGGGCCGGCCACGACCTCATCACGCTCGACGGATCCCAGCTGGGCCTCGGCCAGGTGAAGGTGCCCGGCGTGCCGAGCATTCCCGGGATCGGGGACGTCGGCGGTCTGCTGCCGGGCCGGCTCGCCGACCTCGCGGACGCCAAGGCGCAGGTCGGCTTCAGCGTCGAGACGACCCGCTCACTGGTCGGCGCGGCGTGCTGGGTGCTCGCGGTCCTGGTGATCGCCCTGCTCGCCTCGCGCCGCACCCCGCTGCCGCGCGGCTGGTCGGCGCTGCACCGGGTGGTGCGGCCCGCGGTGTCCGCGCTGGTGGCGGTGGTCCTGGTGGCGGTCGCGGCGGGGCTCGCGGCGGCGGCCTACGCGGCGATCGGCGACGCCCACCCGAAGCGGATCGCGGGCGCCGCGCTGCTCGGCGCGCCCAACGGCGTGTGGCTGGCGATCCCGCTCGGCCTTTTCGTGCCCTGGCACGGTCACGCCACGGGCACCCTCACCACCGTCCTGCCCGACCCGCTCGACCAGCTCATCGGGGCGAAGAGCGACGAGTCGGTGACGCTGGGGCGCCTTGCCCAACTCGACCACCGGGTCTGGCTGTTGGCGGTCGCGACGGGCGTGCTCATGCTGTACGCGGGGGTGCTCGCCGCGGCCCGTACGCCGGTGGGCGGGCGCTCGCTCGGGGCCTTCGCGGGGCGGTGCGCGGTGTCGCTGGCCGCGGCCACCGCGGTGGCGCTGCCCCTGATGGTGTGGCTCACCGGGGTGTCCGCGAACGCGTCCCTGTCCGTGCTGGGCGTCGACGCGTTCGGGGCGGGCGTCGAGCTGCACGGCAACGCGGGGCTCGCCCTCGCGCTCGGCGCCGGGTGGGGGGCCGTGGCGGGAGCCCTGGGGGCGCTGCTCGCCCGGGTGGCGGGGGCGGCGGGGCGGCGGGCCGCGCCCCTTGCCCATGTTTCGGCACCCGGCGTACCGGGGCCCCGCGAGGAGGCGGCGCCGGGGCCGTACAACCCGGCGCCCTCCTACCGGCCGCCGAACCCGGACACCAACCCGTATCTGAAGCTGCCCCCGGGGCTGCACGGCTCCCCCACCATGCCGGGGCCCCCGGGCCGCCCCCGGGCGGGGCCCCGCCCGTACCGGCCCCCGGAGGAGGGCCCGCCGCCTCCGCCCGGGGCGCCACGGGGCCGCAGGTGAGACACGGGCCCTGAGCAGCGCGGGGGCTCGGCGAGGGGGCCGTACGAGGGGGCACTGTCCGCAGGGCGGGACGGCGTGCCGGGCGTGAGCGGTGGCCGGATACGGTGGGATCACCATGACGCCATCGCCCCTGCCCCCCGCCGGCCAGAACTCCGACGCCGGTCAGAGCTCTGACGTACCCACCCTCCTCGTCAAGATCTTCGGCAAGGACCGCCCCGGCATCACCGCCGGGCTCTTCGACACCCTCGCCGCCTACTCCGTCGATGTCGTGGACATCGAACAGGTCGTCTCCCGTGGCCGGCTCGTCCTGTGCGTGCTGGTCACCGAGCCGACCGTGGCCTCCTCGGGAGAGCTGCGCGCCACCGTGCACAGCTGGGCCGAATCGCTCAAACTCGAAGCCGAGATCATCTCCGGCATCGGCGACAACAGGCCGCGCGGCAGCGGCCGTTCGCACGTCACCGTGCTCGGCCACCCCCTGACCGCCGAGTCCACGGCGGCCATAGCGGCCAGCATCACCGCCACCGGCGGCAACATCGACCGCATCTTCCGGCTCGCCAAGTACCCGGTCACCGCTGTGGAGTTCGCCGTGTCCGGCGTGGCGACCGGGGTGCTGCGCACCGCGCTCGCGACCGAGGCCGCGGCCCTCGGAGTGGACGTGGCCGTCGTCTCGGCGGGGCTGCACCGGCGGGCCCAGCGGCTCGTCGTGATGGACGTGGACTCCACGCTGATCCAGGACGAGGTGATCGAGCTCTTCGCCGCGCACGCCGGGTGCGAGGACGAGGTCGCCGAGGTCACCGCCGCCGCGATGCGCGGCGAGCTGGACTTCGAGGAGTCGCTGCACGCCAGGGTCGCGTTGCTGCGGGGCCTGGACGCGTCGGTGGTGGACAAGGTGCGGGCCGAGGTCCGGCTCACGCCGGGCGCCCGCACCCTGATCCGTACGCTCAAGGCGCTCGGCTATCAAGTGGGCGTCGTCTCCGGCGGGTTCACCCAGGTCACCGACGACCTCAAGGACCGGCTCGGGCTCGACTTCGCTTCCGCCAACACCCTGGAGATCGAGGACGGCAAGTTCACCGGCCGGGTCACGGGCGAGATCGTCGACCGGGCCGGGAAGGCGCGGCTGCTGCGGAGGTTCGCCACGGAGGCCGGGGTGCCGCTGGCCCAGACGGTGGCGATCGGTGACGGCGCCAACGACCTCGACATGCTGAACGCGGCGGGTCTCGGCGTCGCCTTCAACGCCAAGCCGCTGGTCCGCGAGGCCGCGCACACCGCGGTGAACGTGCCCTTCCTCGACACCGTGCTGTATCTGCTCGGCATCACCCGCGAAGAGGTCGAGGCGGCGGACGGCCTCATCGACTGAGAGCCTGTGTCTGAACCGCCCGTATGTGGTGAAGGCCCCGGCGCGCATCGCGTACCGGGGCCTTCACCACGTACGAAAGCGTCCGCTACCGGGTCAGGCGTGCGGGGCCCAGAAGGAGACGAGCCTGCCCACCCCGTGTTCCACGGACTTCCAGGAGCCGTTGAAGGTGAGCACGGCGACGGCGCAGGTCGGGAAGCCGCTGCGGTTCATCCGGGCCATGGTGTCGCCCTCGGCGTCACCGGCGAGCGCGTCGGCAAGGGCGTGCATCCCGGGGTTGTGCCCGACGAGCAGGAGGTCGGAGACGTCGTCGGGGGTCTCGTTGACCAGCGCGATCAGTTCGCCGAGGGAGGCTTCGTACATCCTCTCCTCGTACACCGTCCTGGGGCGCCGCGGCAGTTCCTGGACGGCGAGCTTCCAGGTCTCGCGGGTCCTGACCGCACTGGAGCAGAGGGTGAGGTCCGGGACGATGCCGGCCCCGGCCAGCCAGCGGCCGACGACGGGGGCGTCCGCCCTGCCCCGTTCGGCGAGCGGCCGGTCGTGGTCGGACACCTGGGGCCAGTCGGCTTTCGCGTGCCTCAGAAGGACGATCCTGCGGGGTGTATCGACGCTCATGTTCCCCAGCTTCGCATGAATCGCGCCATCGGGCGCAGGGTCCCGGAGGGCTCCGCCAGGGGGGTGACGAGTGGGGGCACGGGGGCTTTCGAGACCTAGCGCGAAAGGCTCTGCTGGATGCGGTCGACGAGGTGGGTGAGGGTGCCGTCGCCGGACACGGCGTGGGTGTCACCCGATCCGATGACGAGCGCGAGCAGCACGAAGAACGCGATCGCGGGCAGTACGACACCCCACCACGGCAGCTTGAAGTCGACGCCACCGGCGGTCGGTTGGGGGGACCTGGGGTGGATGTGGGCCGACATGACCGCCTCCGTGTGGGTTCCGGGTTCGAGTGCCGCGGGCGAACGGGGCGTCCGTCGCGGTACCTCAAAACCTACGGATCCGGCGGGCGTCATCCCATCCGGTGACCCACCCACTCGACCCTGACCCTGACCCCCTAGGGGATGGTGGGGCTAGCACCACCATGACCCCGATCCGGGGGTCTCGGCCTCCGTCAGGCCTCGGTCGAGCCTCGGTCAGGGGGAGGCGATCGTCGCGATGATGGCCACGACGACCGTGACGGCGAGCATCGCGCCGAGCACGAGCAGGAGCTTCTTGTGGCTGTTCTGCGGATTGGGTTCGAGCACTGGCATGCGGCCAGTGTCGCATCCCGGTTCGGCCCGCTATCGGCGGGCCCCGGCCTCGTCCTCGATCGTACGGTCGCGGCCCGCCAGGATGCCGACGACGATCTGCGGCACCATGAGGGCCGCCATCAGCGCGATGGGCAGGTCCCAGCCGCCGCTGCGGTCGTGCAGGACGCCGACCAGGAGCGGCCCGGGGATGGAGAGCAGGTAGCCGACGCACTGGGCGAAGGCGGAGAGCCGTACGACGCCCGCGCCGGTCCGCGACCGCTTGCCGATCATCGTGAGAGCCAGCGGGAAGGCGCAGTTGGAGATGCCGAGGAGCAGCGCCCAGGCCCAGGCGCCGGCGGCCGGTGCGAGGTAGAGCCCGGCGTATCCGGCCAGGCCGCAGCTGCCGAGCGCGACGACGATGGGGCCCTGGCTTCGCAGCCGGTTGACCAGCCACGGGATGACGAAGCCGAGCGGCACGCCCATGACCATGGTGAGGGAGAGCAGCAGCCCCGCGGTGCCGGCGGAGACGCCCGCGTCGCGGAAGATCGTCGGCATCCAGCCCATGGTGATGTACGCGCCGGTGGCCTGGAGCCCGAAGAAGCAGGCCAGCGCCCAGGCGGTGCCGCTGCGGGTGATGCGCAGGGCGGGGGCGGCCTCCTCCTTGGCACTGAGGGCCGGGCCCGCGCTCCCGGAACGGTCGCGCGTCAGCGGGATCCAGGCGGCCACCGCGACGACGGCGAGCAGCGCCCAGATGCCGAGCCCCTGGCGCCAACTGCCGCCCAGCGCATCGGTGATGGGCACGGTGGTGACCGCGGCGAGCGAGGTGCCGGCGGCAAGCGCCATCGAGTAGAGGCCGGTCATGGAGCCGACCCGGTCGGGGAAGTACCGCTTGACGATCACCGGCATCAGGACGTTGCTGACGGCTATGCCCATCAGGGCGAGCGCGCTGGCCGCGAGGAAGGTGACGGTGCCGCCGGCGAACGGGCGCAGGAGCAGGCCCGCGGTGACGGCGGCCATGCCCGCGAAGACGACGGCGCCGGGGCCGAACCGGCGGGCGAGGCGCGGCGCCGTGATGCCGAAGACGGCGAAGCAGAACGCCGGGACCGAGGTGAGGACGCCCGCGATGCCGCCGCTCATGTGCAGCCCGCCGGTGACCTCCTTCATCAGCGAGCCGAGGCTGGTGATCGCGGGGCGCAGGTTGACGGCGGCGAGCACCAGCGCGAGCGGCACGAGCCAGCGCGTCCACGAGGGCACCCGCCCCGCGTCGGCGGGGGCTTCGAGGGACTCGGTGCGGACGATGGGCTCGGGGCTCAGCGTGGTGGTCTCTTCGTCGGGCATGGAAGCCATCATAGAATCATGGGATGATTGGTTGTCCAATCGATTCACGGCGTCGCAACCTTCACGGCCTTCACGTCATTCACGGCCTCCCTCGCTCACGCCCCCTCTCGTTTCTCGTCACCTACGACTCCCTTTCGGACTGGAGCACCATGACCCTGAGCTCTCCCCGGCGGTCCGCCCTCGCCGACCAGGTGATCGCGCAGCTGCGCAACCAGATCACCTCGGGCGAGTGGCCGGTGGGTTCACGTATCCCGACCGAGCCGGAGCTGGTCGAACAGCTCGGGGTGGCGCGCAACACGGTGCGCGAGGCCGTCCGCGCCCTCGCACACAACGGCCTGCTGGACATCCGCCAGGGCTCGGGCACGTACGTCGTGGCGACCAGCGAGCTGGCCGGGGTGATGCACCGCCGGTTCGCCGACGCGGACCCGCGCCATGTGGCCGAGCTGCGCTCCACGCTGGAGTCGGCGGCGGCGAAGCTGGCCGCCGAGCGGCGTACCGAGCGCGAGCTGAAACAGCTGGGCACGCTGCTGGAGCGGCGCGAGGAGGCGTGGGCCTCGGGCGACCGGGAGGCGTTCGTCGCGGCCGACGCCACGCTGCACCTGGCGGTCGTCGCCGCCTCGCACAATGACGTACTGACCGAGCTGTACGCGGACCTCGGCCATCTGCTGCGCGACTGGCTGCGGGACGACGTGGCCCTTGAGATGACCCCGGAGAACCACATGGACCACGGCCGGATGGTCGACGCGATCCGGGTCGGCGATGCGGAGACGGCCGCATCCGAGGCCGCGGCCCACGCCTTCATCTGCCTGCCGGACCGGCTCGAAGCCCGCTGAGGCGCTGCGTGGTCAGGGCGCCTTCTGGTGGGTCACCCAGACCGCGCGTACGTCCTTCCAGCAGCGGTCGGTGAGCCGTACGGTCTGCCCGGGGCCCACCTCGACGGGCGCCGCGTCCGCGTCCAGGTCCCACCAGTTCGCGCAGTCGGTGTGCAGGCGCACCCGGTCGGCGTCCGGGTAGGGGTTGTAGCAGTAAGCGGTGACGTGCGAGCCGTTCACGGAGGTCCGGCACGCGGCGCCGAACGGCTCGGGCGGCGCCACGGCGGGCGCCGGGTCGGGGGCGGTGGCGGCGCGCACCACGGAGGGGGCGGCGAGTCCGGCCGCCGCCGCGAGCAGGACGAACAGCAGGGCCAGGGCCCGGCGCTGCCCGACGCTCAAGGGACGTACCCGGGGACTCATTCGCAGGGGACGCACGCCCCGCCTCCTCCCCGGCCGACCGTCCGAACATGTCCGTTCGATCAGTCTGCGGGGAAGTCGCGCTCCACGCACGGCGGCCGCCCACCGGAAGCTCCGGTGGGCGGCCGCGAAACGTGCTGTGCGGGGTCAGGCACCCACGGCGTGCAGACCGCCGTCGACGTGGATGATCTCTCCCGTGGTCTTCGGGAACCAGTCCGAGAGCAGCGCGACGATGCCCTTGCCGGCCGGCTCGGGGTCGGCCATGTCCCACTCCATGGGGGCGCGGTGGTTCCACACGTCCGCGAGCTCGCCGAAGCCCGGGATGGACTTCGCGGCCATGGAGCCGATCGGACCCGCCGAGATCAGGTTGCAGCGGATGTCGTCCTTGCCCAGGTCACGGGCCATGTAGCGGGAGGTCGCCTCCAGGGCCGCCTTGGCCGGGCCCATCCAGTCGTACTGCGGCCAGGCGTACTGCGCGTCGAAGGTCATGCCGACGACGGAGCTCCCCGGGCCGAGCAGCTCGCGCAACGCCATGGTCAGCGACTTCAGCGAGAACGCCGAGACGTGCATGGCGGTGGCGACCGACTCGAACGGCGTGTTCAGGAAGTTGCCGCCGAGGGCGTCCTGCGGGGCGAAGCCGATGGAGTGGACGATGCCGTCCAGACCGCCGAGTTCGTCCTTGACCAGGCCCGCGAGCCGGTCCAGGTGCTCCTGGTTGGTCACGTCCAGCTCGATGACCTTGGCGGGCTTGGGGAGCTTCTTGGCGATGCGCTCGGTCAGGGTCGGGCGCGGGAAGGCGGTCAGGATGACCTCGGCGCCCTGCTCCTGAGCCAGCTTGGCGGCGTGGAAGGCGATGGAGGACTCCAGCAGCACACCCGTGATCAGGATGCGCTTGCCCTCAAGAATTCCGCTCATGGTGATCAGTGACCCATGCCCAATCCGCCGTCAACCGGGATGACGGCTCCAGTGATGTACGAGGCGTCGTCGGAGGCGAGGAACTTCACCGCGGCGGCGATCTCCTCGGGCTGCGCGTAGCGGCCGAGCGGCACCTGGGACACGATGCCCGCGCGCTGCTCCTCGGTGAGCACCTTGGTCATGTCGGTGTCGACGAAACCGGGTGCGACGACGTTGAAGGTGATGTTCCGGGACCCGAGCTCACGCGCGAGCGACCGGGCGAAGCCGACCAGACCGGCCTTGGAGGCGGCGTAGTTGGCCTGGCCCGCCGAGCCGAGCAGCCCGACGACCGAGGAGATCAGGACGACGCGGCCCTTCTTCGCGCGCAGCATGGCGCGGTTCGCGCGCTTGACCACACGGAAGGTGCCGGTGAGGTTGGTGTCGAGGACGGACGCGAAGTCGTCCTCGGACATGCGCATCAGGAGCTGGTCCTTGGTGATGCCCGCGTTGGCGACCAGGACCTCGACGGGACCGTGCTTGCCCTCGATCTCCTTGTAGGCCTGCTCCACCTGTTCGGTGTCGGTGATGTCGCACCTGACGGCCAGACAGCCCAATTCGGCAAGGGCCTGCGGCGGCTCTCCCGAGCGGTACGTGATCGCGACCTTGTCGCCGCTCTCGGCAAAAGCGCGGGCGATGGCGAGGCCGATGCCCCGGTTACCTCCGGTGACGAGAACCGAGCGGCTCAACGGATCACCCTTTCGATAGGCGGATTCGTACTCCACGCAAACTATCGGTACGGCCCGACTTACGAGGAATCGAGCCCTGACAGTGGCGTGGAACGAGCGCTGTCGGGTCCCTACAGAAAGGCGTAGTCACGAGGCCCGCCGACGCGACATGATCGGGGCGACCGGTCTCATACGACAGGGAGACAGCTGTGCCATCTGGGACCCATTCCATCGACGAAGCCTTCACGGCACTGCCCCTGCGGGCGCTCGCCGACGCGGCGCTCGCGCGGGCCCGCGCGCTGGGCGCCGACCACGCCGACTTCCGGTTCGAGCGGGTGCGCAGCGCCGCCTGGCGCCTGCGCGACGCCCGGCCCGCCGGCTCCTCCGACACCACCGACCTCGGCTACGCGGTCCGGGTCGTGCACGGCGGGGCCTGGGGGTTCGCCTCCGGGGTCGATCTGACGATGGACGCGGCGGCCAAGGTGGCCTCCCAGGCGGTGGCCATGGCCAAGCTGTCCGCGCGGGTCATCGCGGCCGCCGGGTCGAAGGAGCGGGTCGAGCTCGCGGCCGAGCCGGTGCACTCCGAGAAGACCTGGGTCTCCGCGTACGAGATCGACCCGTTCTCGGTGCCGGACGAGGACAAGAGCGCCCTGCTCGCCGACTGGAGCGCGCGGCTGCTCGGCGCGGACGGGGTCGAGCACGTGGACGCCTCGCTGCTCACCGTGCACGAGAACAAGTTCTACGCGGACACGGCGGGCACGGTGACCACCCAGCAGCGGGTGCGGCTGCACCCGCAGCTCACGGCCATCGCGGTGGACCGCACGACCGGCGAGTTCGACTCGATGCGCACGATCGCGCCGCCGGCCGGGCGCGGCTGGGAGTACCTGACCGGCACCGGCTGGGACTGGGACGCGGAACTGGAGGAGATCCCTTCGCTTCTGGCCGAGAAGATGCGGGCGCCCAGCGTCGAGGGCGGCCTCTACGACCTCGTGGTGGACCCGTCCAACCTGTGGCTGACCATCCACGAGTCCATCGGCCACGCCACCGAACTGGACCGCGCGCTCGGCTACGAGGCCGCGTACGCGGGCACCTCGTTCGCCACCTTCGACCAGCTGGGCAAGCTGGCGTACGGCTCGCAGGTCATGAACGTGACCGGCGACCGCACCGCCGAGCACGGGCTCGCGACCATCGGCTACGACGACGAGGGCGTCGAGGCGCAGTCCTGGGACCTGGTGAAGGACGGCACGCTCGTCGGCTACCAACTCGACCGCCGCATCGCGAAGTTGACCGGCCTCGGCCGTTCCAACGGCTGCGCCTACGCGGACTCCCCCGGGCACGTTCCGGTCCAGCGGATGGCGAACGTCTCGCTCCAGCCCGATCCGGGCGGGCTCTCCACCGAGGATCTGATCGGCGGGGTCGAGCGCGGCATCTACGTGGTCGGCGACCGGTCCTGGTCGATCGACATGCAGCGCTACAACTTCCAGTTCACCGGCCAGCGCTTCTTCCGCATCGAGAACGGGCGCCTGGCGGGCCAGCTCCGCGACGTCGCCTACCAGGCGACCACCACGGACTTCTGGGGCTCCATGGAGAAGGTCGGCGGCCCCCAGACGTACGTCCTGGGCGGCGCCTTCAACTGCGGCAAGGCCCAGCCGGGCCAGGTGGCCGCGGTCTCCCACGGCTGCCCCTCCGCCCTGTTCCGGGGCGTCAACATCCTCAACACCACGCAGGAGGCGGGTCGATGAGCTCCCGTACGACCGTCAAGCCGCACGAGATCGTCGAGCGAGCTCTCGAACTGTCCACCGCCGACGGCTGTGTCGTCATCGCCGACGAGCACTCCTCGGCCAACCTGCGCTGGGCCGGCAACGCGCTGACCACCAACGGAGTCACCCGCGGGCGCACCCTGACCGTGATCGCGACGGTCGACGGCGCCGAGGGCACCGCCTCCGGTGTCGTGTCGCGCTCCGCCGTCACCGCCGACGACCTGGAGCCGCTGGTACGGGCCGCGGAGGCGGCCGCGCGCGGCGCCGGGCCCGCCGAGGACGCACAGCCGCTGGTCACCGGGGTTCCGGTCTCCCCGGACTTCACCGACGCCCCGGCCGAGACCACCTCCGCCGTGTTCGCCGACTTCGCGCCCGCCCTCGGCGAGGCCTTCGCGCGGGCCGGGGCCGGCGGCCGCGAGCTGTACGGCTTCGCGAACCACGAGCTGAGCTCCACCTACCTCGGTACGTCCACGGGCCTCAGGCTGCGCCACGACCAGCCCAACGGCACCCTGGAGCTCAACGCCAAGTCGCCGGACCGGACGCGTTCGGCGTGGGCGGGACGCGCCACCGGCGACTTCAAGGACGTCGACGTGGCGGCCCTCGACGAGGAGCTGGCCCGCAGGCTCGGCTGGGCCGAGCGGCGCGTCGAGCTGCCCGCCGGGCGGTACGAGACGCTGCTGCCGCCGACGGCCGTGGCCGATCTGCTGATCTACCAGATGTGGTCGGCGGCGGCCCGGGACGCGGCTGAGGGCCGGACCGTCTTCTCCCGGCAGGGCGGCGGCACCCGCATCGGCGAGACCCTCTCCGAGCTGCCGCTCTCGCTGCGCAGCGACCCGAACGAGCCGGGCCTTGAGTACGCGCCGTTCCTGGTGGCGCACTCCTCGGGCGACACGGAGTCGGTGTTCGACAACGGGCTCCCCCTCACCGCGACCGACTGGATGCGCGACGGCCGCCTGGAGCACCTGGTGACCACCCGGCACAGCGCGGGGCTCACCGGCCTGCCGGTCGCCCCCTCCCCCGGGAACCTGATCCTGGACGGCGGCGGCGAGCGCACCCTGGACGAGATGGTCGCCGCCACCGAGCGGGGCCTGCTCGTGACGTGCCTGTGGTACATCCGCGAGGTGGACCCGGCGACGCTGCTGCTCACGGGTCTGACCCGGGACGGCGTGTACCTCGTCGAGAACGGCGAGGTGGTCGGCGAGGTGAACAACTTCCGGTTCAACGAGTCCCCGGTGGACCTGCTGTCCCGGGCCACCGAGGCCGGCCGCGCCGAGAAGACCCTGCCCAGGGAGTGGAGCGACTACTTCACCCGGGCGGCGATGCCCGCGCTGCGCATCCCGGATTTCAATATGAGTTCGGTCAGCCGGGGCGTATAACCTCAGTGCTGTCAGTAAGCACGTCTGAAGGAGACAAGAGACCCGTGACGGACATCGTCGACGAACTGCAGTGGCGTGGGCTGATCGCCCTCTCCACTGACGAGGACGCATTGCGCAAGGCGTTCGCGGACGGTCCCGTCACGTTCTATTGCGGCTTCGACCCGACCGCGCCCAGCCTGCACCTCGGCAACCTGGTGCAGATCCTCACGATGCGCCGGATCCAGCTCGCGGGGAACCGGCCGCTGGGCCTGGTCGGCGGCGCCACCGGCCTGATCGGCGACCCGAAGCCCAACTCGGAGCGCACGCTGAACGCGCCGGAGGTCGTGGCGGGCTGGGTCGAGCGGCTGCGCGGTCAGATCGAGCGGTTCCTCGACTTCGAGGGCCCGCACGCCGCGACGATGGTCAACAACCTGGACTGGACGTCGGGCCTGTCGGCCATCGACTTCCTGCGGGACGTCGGGAAGTACTTCCGGGTCAACAAGATGATCGCGAAGGAGGCCGTCTCGCGGCGGCTCAACTCCGACGCGGGCATCAGCTACACCGAGTTCAGCTACCAGATCCTGCAGGGCATGGACTTCCTGGAGCTCAACCGGAGGTACGGCTGCACGCTGCAGACCGGCGGCAGCGACCAGTGGGGCAACCTCACGGCGGGCACCGACCTGATCCACCGGGTCGAGCCCGACGCCGACGTGCACGCGCTGGCCACGCCGCTGATCACCAAGGCGGACGGCACCAAGTTCGGCAAGACGGAGTCCGGCACTGTCTGGCTCGACCCCGAGAAGACCACGCCGTACGCCTTCTACCAGTTCTGGCTGAACGCGGACGACCGGGACATCTCGAAGTTCCTGCGGATCTTCAGCTTCAAGTCCCGCGACGAGATCGAGGAGCTGGAGAAGCTCACCGAGGAGCGGCCGCAGGCCCGGGCCGCCCAGCGCGCGCTCGCCGAGGAGCTGACCACGCTGGTGCACGGCGCCGAGCAGACGGCCGCGGTGACCGCCGCGTCCAAGGCGCTGTTCGGCCAGGGTGAACTCACCGAGCTGGACGCGGCGACGCTGGCCGCGGCGCTGTCCGAGCTGCCGCACGCCCAGGTGGCCGAACTCGGCCTGGTCACCGACCTGTTCGCGGAGGTCGGCCTGGTCGCCAGCAAGTCGGCGGCCCGCCGCACCGTGAAGGAGGGCGGCGCCTACGTGAACAACGTGAAGGTGACCGCCGAGGACGCGGTGGTCACCGCCGACGAACTCCTGCACGGCCGCTGGCTGGTGCTGCGCCGGGGCAAGAAGAACCTGGCGGCCATCGAGGTCACCGGCGCCTGAAGGCCCGGGGCTGGGCGCGGACCTGTGCCCGAGCAGACCTGCGCTTGAGCGCAGAGGCACATAAAAGGGGCGGTTCCCTCGCGGGACCGCCCCTTCGTCCTGCCCGTCAGGCTCTCTGTTTGTTGCCCCGCAGCGCCATGTACAGCATGTCGCCGAGGAAGACGATGACGACGGCGGCCGCGATCTGGAGGCCGTGCCGGCCCCAGTCGATGCCCTTGGTCTCGGCGATCCCGATCGCCCGGGCGATCGAGTTGCCTACGATGCCGCCGATGATGCCGAAGATGGTGGTCAGCCAGAGTGGACTGTGCTGCTTGCCGGGAATGATCGCCTTGGCGATGAGACCGAGCACGAATCCCACGATGATGGCCCACAACCAGCCCATGGCTGCCTCCTAGTACGGCTCGACGTGAGCGGGTTCAGCCAGTGTCAGCCCGTACTCCGTACGGCGCATGTCGGACACCTCCGTACGTGGTACGCACTGCGGCATCCGCGCAGGTAAGAGCCGCCCCGGTCTCGAACCCGGCGGAGCCCCGGCGTACGGTGGTAGCGGTGCGGGCCGGGGAGAGCCCGCCGTGGAACTCGGGTGGTGGAACGTGATGCGGAAGCAGCGCGGCGGCCAGGTCTTCCGGATCACCGGGGCGCGTCAGGGGCTCGCCGAGGACGTCCGGGGCAGGCAGCGCCGCTATGTGATCTCGATGTCGATCCGCACCGTTTCGGTGGTGCTGACCGCGGTGCTGTGGAACATCGAGCGTCCTGTCGCCATCGTGACGCTGGTGCTCGGCGCGTTGTTGCCCTATGTGGCGGTCGTGTTCGCCAACGCGGGCCGGGAGAACGTCACTTCACTTCCGTCCACCTTCATTGCCGCCCCGACCCGGCCGGCGCTGGGTGCGGCCTCGGTGGTCGGCTCCGCGGAATCCGCGACGGAACCCACCGCCGGTGACCACGCGTCGCGTTCACGCGAACAGCGCTGATCCGTAACCGTCCGCGAAGCTCAGGAAAAGCTCAGATCAATCATGAAGTTCCGGTGCACCACACCGGGTCCCCCATGACATACTTCGTAGGCGCTCCGCATCCCCCGTCGGAGCGACGGACCGACGCCGGGCAGCTCCCCCCGTGGCTGCTCGGCGTCGCCTTTTGTACGGGGTCGCATGACGGACAATGTCTCTGTGAGTGACGAGACGACTGACGAGACCCCCATCTGTTCCGCCAAGGGCTGCCGTGCCGCCGCCGTCTGGGTCCTGGCCTGGAACAACCCGAAGATCCACACACCGGAGCGGCGCAAGACGTGGCTCGCGTGCGGTGAACACCGCGAGCACCTCTCCCAATTCCTGGGCGTACGGGGCTTCTTGAAGGATGTCGTGACGCTCGCCGAGTGGGAGTCGGCCGAGTCAGCCGCCGATCGCTGACATCGGACGGTCGGGCTGCAGGAACGAGGGGTCGTCCAGACCGGAACCGGCCTTCTTTCCCCACATCGCCAGCTTCCACAGCCGGGCGATCTCCTCGTCACCGGCGTCCGAGCGCAGGGCCGCGCGCAGGTCGGACTCCTCGCGGGCGAACAGGCAGGTACGCACCTGGCCGTCGGCGGTCAGCCGGGTGCGGTCGCAGGCCCGGCAGAACGGGCGGGTCACCGAGGCGATGACGCCCACGGTGTGCGGGCCGCCGTCGACCACCCAGCGCTCGGCGGGCGCGGAGCCCCGCTCGTCGTCACCCTCGGGGGTGAGCGTGAAGCGCGTACGCAGCGATTCCAGGATGTCACCGGCGGTGATCATGCCGTCGCGCTTCCAGCCGTGCTGGGCGTCGAGCGGCATCTGCTCGATGAAGCGGAGCTCGTAGTCGTGCTCGACGGCCCAGGCGAGCAGGTCGGGCGCCTCGTCGTCGTTCAGGCCGGGCATCAGGACCGCGTTGACCTTGACCGGGGTGAGGCCCGCCTCGCGGGCGGCCTCCATGCCCTCGATGACGTCCTTGTGGCGGTCGCGGCGGGTCAGTGTCTTGAAGACGTCGGGCCGCAGGGTGTCCAGGGAGACGTTGACGCGGTCGAGCCCGGCCGCCTTCAGGGCGGCCGCGGTGCGCTTGAGGCCGATGCCGTTGGTGGTGATCGACATCTTGGGGCGCGGCTCCAGGGCCGCGCAGCGCTCGACGATCCCGACCAGGCCCGGGCGAAGCAGCGGCTCGCCTCCGGTGAAGCGGACCTCATTCACACCGAGGTCGGTGACGGCGATGCGGATGAGGCGGACGATCTCGTCGTCGGTCAGCAGATCGGGCTTGGCCAGCCACTGCAGACCCTCTTCCGGCATGCAGTACGTACACCGCAGATTGCACCGGTCGGTGAGCGAGACACGCAGGTCAGTGGCCACTCGGCCGTAGGTGTCGATGAGCACTGTGGGCCCCCTCCCTGTCCGTCGAAGGTCAGTCGCACATCCGTCGCATGCGTATAAAGCCGAGCCTACGCGAGCGGTCCGACAACCGGAGGGGCCGATTGTCACGAGGTGCGGCGAGGCCGTGTCGTAGGACTCTACGACACGGCCTCGGCCATGCGCCGTGCGGATGTACGTCAGTGGGCGCCGACGCCGGTGAGGGACTTCACCTCCAGCTCGGCGTACTTGCCCTGGTCGGGCTCCTCCTTCGACAGGAGCGATCCGATCCAGCCGAGCAGGAAGCCGAGCGGGATCGAGATGAGGCCCGGGTTCTCCAGCGGGAACCAGTGGAAGTCGACGCCCTTGAACATCGAGGTCTTCGGGTTGCCGGAGACGACGGGCGAGAACAGCACCAGGAACACCGAGCTGAACAGGCCGCCGTAGATCGACCACAGCGCGCCCTGGGTGGTGAAGCGTTTCCAGAACAGGCTGTAGAGGATGGTCGGCAGGTTCGCCGAGGCGGCGACGGCGAAGGCGAGCGCGACCAGGCCGGCCACGTTCATGTCGCGGGCGAAGGCGCCGAGCAGGATCGCGATGGCGCCGATGAAGACGGTGGCCCAGCGGGCGGCCCCCATCTCCTCCTTCTCGGTCGCCTTCCCCTTGCGGATGACGTTGGCGTAGATGTCGTGCGCGAAGGAGGAGGACGAGGCGAGGGTGAGGCCGGCGACGACGGCGAGGATGGTCGCGAAGGCGACCGCCGAGATCACCGCCAGCAGGGTCGCGCCGCCCGTGGTGCCGACGCCGCCGCCCAGATATTCGGCGAGCTGCGGGGCCGCGGTGTTGCCCGCCGGGTTCTGCGCCTTGATGGCGGCCGGGCCCACCAGCGCGGCCGCGCCGAAGCCGAGCGCGATCGTCATCAGGTAGAAGGCACCGATGATGCCGATCGCCCAGTTCACGGACTTACGGGCGGCCTTCGCCGTGGGCACCGTGTAGAAGCGGATCAGGATGTGCGGAAGCCCCGCGGTGCCGAGCACGAGCGCGATGCCGAGCGAGATGAAGTCCAGCTTGGAGGTGCCGTTGACGCCGTACTTCAGGCCGGGCTCAAGGAACTTGGACCCCTTGCCGCTCTTCTCGGCGGCCGTGCCCAGCAGGTCGGAGATGTTGAAGTGGAACTTGAGCAGCACCAGGAAGGTCATCAGGAGCGCGCCCGCGATGAGCAGCACGGCCTTGACCATCTGCACCCAGGTGGTGCCCTTCATGCCGCCGATGGTGACGTACACGATCATCAGGACGCCGACGAGGGCGACGATGAGGATCTTGCCCGCGTCGGTGGTGATGCCGAGCAGCAGGGAGACGAGCACGCCCGCGCCGGCCATCTGCGCGAGCAGGTAGAAGATCGAGACGACGATGGTGGAGGCGCCGGCCGCGGTGCGGACCGGGCGCTGGCGCATCCGGTAGGCGAGCACGTCGCCCATCGTGTAGCGGCCGGAGTTGCGCAGTGGCTCGGCGACCAGGAGGAGCGCCACCAGCCAGGCGACGAGGAAGCCGATGGAGTACAGGAAGCCGTCGTAGCCGAACAGCGCGATGGCTCCGGCGATGCCGAGGAAGGACGCGGCGGACATGTAGTCGCCGGAGACCGCGAGGCCGTTCTGGAACGCGGTGAACTGGCGGCCGCCCGCGTAGAAGTCGGAGGCGTTCTTGGTCTGCCGTCCGGCCCAGACGGTGATGGCAAGGGTCGCGGCGACGAACACCGCGAACAGGGTGATGATCAGCGGCCGGTGCTCGGTGGTCGAGGAGGCCGCGAGGGGAATGAGGGCGGGGCTCATGCGTCGGCCTCCATGCGGGACTTGATGGCCTCGGCCTTGGGGTCGAGCTTCGCGGCTGCGTGCCGCGAGTAGAACCAGGCGATGAGGAAGGTGGTGAGGAACTGGGCGAGGCCGAAGACGAAGGCCACGTTGATGTTGCCCACGACCTTGGTGCCCATGAAGCCGCCCGCGTAGTTGGACAACAGCACGTACAGCAGGTACCAGACGATGAAGCCGATGGTCAGCGGGAAGGCGAACGAGCGGTGGGCGCGGCGGAGTTCGCCGAATTCCGCGCTCTGCTGCACCGCGGCGAACGCCTCGGTGCTGGGCTGGGCCGGTCGGGGGTCCGCCCCGGCTTCGGGCGGCGGCGACGCTTCGGTGGCCACGGAATCTCCTCGCGATGCGGATGCGACGGGAACGGAAGGTTCGGACATAGGGGCCCTCGCTGTGGGGTTTGACGCGGTCCCCCTGACAACGGCACGGAGCGCGGGGCGTCTCGGTTCAGTCCGGCCGTTTTTCTCCTTGGCGCCTCCCCCGCCGGCGCGTGGCCCGTTCCGCGCGCCCGCCGGGTCGACTACGCGACTTTCTTCGCGAACTCGGCACAAAACGTTGATCCGCCGAGATGATCGGCGATAGCTTCACGCTCAATGTGCCGGGCGGTACCAGTGCCGCCGGAGCAGTCGTCACCCTTCCCCAGGTTCTTCACCACGTACGCACCGAGAGCTCCGCCAACCCCATGGAGACCCCATGACGTTGCACATCTCCCGTACGCGCCGCGCCGTCGCCGCCTCGGCGGGCCTGGCCACCGCCGCCGCGCTGGCGCTGCTTCCCGGCACGGCTTCGGCCGCTTCCTTCGACGCCGGCGCGCCGAGCGCCAAGGCCGCGCGGACGGCCGGGCCCGAGCTGAGCTACATCGTCAACATCCGCCCCGGGCACGGGAATTCGGCCCGGGTGCAGAGAGCCGTCGCCGAGGCGGGCGGCTCGGTGCTCCAGGCGTACGACCAGATAGGAGTGCTCGTCGTGCACTCCGCCAACGCGGATTTCGCGAAGACGATCCGCAAGGTCAAGGGCGTCGATTCGGCGGGGGCGACGCGGACCGCGCCGCTGCCCGCGCAGTCCACCACCGATGTGGGCACGCCGAAGAACCTCACCGCCCAGGACCTGAAGGCCGCGTCCGCGAAGGCCGCGCCGGGCGAGGATCCCCTTGAGCCGCTCCAGTGGGACCTGAAGGCGATCAAGGCGGACAAGGCGCACGAGAAGACGCTGGGCAGTTCCAAGGTGACCGTCGGCGTGATCGACACGGGTGTCGACGACACGCACCCCGACATCGCGCCCAACTTCGACCGCGCCAAGTCGGTCAGCTGCATCACCGGCAAGCCGGACACCACGGACGGCGCCTGGCGCCCGTTCACCACCGGCGGCTCCCCGCACGGCACCCATGTCGCGGGCGAGATCGCGGGCGCCAAGAACGGCGTCGGCATCACCGGCGTCGCGCCCGGCGTGAAGGTCGCGGGCATCAAGGTGTCGACGCAGGGCGGCAGCTTCTTCTACACGGAGGCCGTGGTCTGCGGCTTCGTGTGGGCGGCCGAGCACCACATCGACGTGACGAACAACAGCTATTTCACCGACCCGTGGTACTTCAACTGCAAGAACGACCCCGACCAGAAGGCGCTGGTCGACGCGATCACCCGGGCGTCGAAGTACGCCGAGTCCAAGGGCACGGTGAACGTGGCCGCGGCCGGCAACGAGAACTACGACTTCGCGGCCGACTCGATCACCGACCCCTCCAGCCCGAACGACACGACCCCGGGCAGCCGGGTGATCAACCCGCGTGAGTGCCTGGACATCCCGACCCAGCTGCCGGGTGTGGTGACGGTCTCCGCGACCGGCGCCAAGGGCCTCAAGTCGTCGTTCTCCAACTACGGCTTCGGCGTGATCGACATCGCGGCCCCGGGCGGCGACTCGACCGCGTACCAGCCGCCGCAGGCCCCGGCCACCAGCGGCCTGATCCTCGGCCCGGTCCCCGGCGGCACCTGGGCCTACATGGCCGGTACGTCCATGGCGACGCCCCATGTGGTGGGCGTGGCGGCCCTGTTGAAGTCGCAGCACCCGCACGCGTCGGCGCTGGAGATCAAGGCGCTGCTCGCACTGCAGGCGGACAAGACCCCGTGCACCACGCCGTACGACATCGACGGTGACGGCAAGGCGGACGCGGTCTGCCAGGGCGGGACGTTCTACAACGGCTTCTACGGGGCGGGCATCACCAACGCCCTCAACGCCGTGCAGTAGCAAGGGAGTTGAGCGCACGACCTGGGGGGGCCGTCCGTTCGCCGGGCGGCCCCTTCGGCGTGCGTCGCGTACTACGGCTTGACGGGGACCTTCAGGGCGAGAAGGGCCTGCGCGGCGAGATACGTCAGCATGACCCAGAAGGCGGGGCGCGGCGGCTGCGGCCAGTCGGCGACGCCGGTGGCGATGAGGGTGTCGGAGAGCAGGAACAGCGCTCCGCCGAGGCCCACGAGCGGCCCGAGCCGGGAGGAGCGGTAGGCCATCGCGGTGAGCAGCAGGCTGTATCCGGCGACCGGGACGCGCAGCCCGCCCGGCAGGTCCGGCCAGAGCGCGGCGACGGTCCCGACCAGCGCGATCCCGTACGCGGCGCCGAGCCCGGCGTGCGTCCTGCCCCGCCCGAACAGCACCAGGTAGCAGACGTGACCGGCGGCGAAGCAGCCCATGCCGAGCAGGAACGCGGCATCGGCGCCGGACAGCAGGAACACGTCACCGCCCCAGCCGCACAGGAGCGCCGCGATGAGCAGCCGGGGCCCGCCCCGCGCGTGCACGTGGCCGGCGAGCAGCGGCATGAGGAGCGGCTTGGCCACCAGGTGCCCGGTGTGCCAGCCCGCGAGCAGCGAGACCAGGTCGACGGCCGAGGCGATGCCGAAGGCGATGAGGAGCGGGCTGATCGTGGCGGCCTTCGTGGCCGGCCCGCGCGCGACGGCGTCCGCGCCGGGCTGCGTCATGCGGCGCGCTCCGCGACCGCGGCGGGCTCGGCGGCGGTCGTCACCGTGGGCCGCGGCTGCCAGCCCGGGCCGCGGAAGACCCGGCCGGCCCGCTCGCGCCAGGTGCGGGCGGCCCGCACGTCGCGGGCGATGGCGGCGTACTCGTGGGTGGCGACGCGCAGCGGGTTGAAGGTGGAGATGTTCTTGGTGAGCCCGAACACGGGCCGCTCGGTCTCGGCCGTGAACGAGCCGAACACGCGGTCCCAGATGATCAGGATCCCGCCGAAGTTCCGGTCCAGATAGCCACCCTGGGAGGCGTGGTGGACCCGGTGGTGGGAGGGCGTGTTGAGGACGAACTCGAACGGCCGGGGCAGCTTGCCGACCCGCTCGGTGTGCACCCAGAACTGGTAGACGAGGTTCACCGACGAGCAGAACGCGAGGACCGCCGGGTGCACGCCGAGCGCGATGAGCGGCACGTAGAAGGGCCACACGGTCCAGGTCGTCCAGGGCTGGCGCAGCGCGGTGGTGAGGTTGAACTTGCGGCTGGAGTGGTGCACCACGTGGCAGGCCCACAGGATCCGGATGACGTGGTGGCCGCGGTGCGACCAGTAGTAGAAGAAGTCCTGCCCGAGCAGCATCAGCGGCACGGTCCACCACAGGACCGGGATGGCGAGCGGGGTGAGGGCGTAGACGGCCGTATAGATGGCGACGATCGGGATCTTCCACAACGCGTCGAAGACCAGACTGCCGAGCCCCATACCGACGCTGGTGGCGGCGTCCTTCGTCTCGTACCCGGCGGCGTCCTCGTCCGGATGGAGCCGGTAGCTCACCATCTCGACGACGGTGAGCAGCACGAAGGCGGGTATCGACCACAGCACGACATCGGGCAGGTTCGGCGACATGCCTGCACCGTAGGGGCGCGGTGGCAGGTCCGGCTAGATGTTGTTACCGACAAGTATGCGAGACGTGTTGTCAGCAGGGTTTGGTGAGTTCTGCCAATGGGGTCTCGCGGGCGCGGCGTACGATCGGCGACACGGGTGCGCTCTGGGGGAGGCAACTGCCGTGCCAGGACTGGAAGTTGTGGTGTTGCGGCTCGCGAGCACGGTGGTGTCGACGGTCGCGAAGTCGGTACTGGCCCCGAGGCCGGGTGCGGATCTGGCGGCCGGGCCCCTGCGCCCCCTGCCGAAGCCGGCGTCGCCGGACCGCCTGGCGAGGGTGCTGGGGCGGCGACTGGAGGAATCCTACGCCTCGCTCCCCGCGCACGAGCGGGCAGCGGCTGCCGACGCGGTGCGGGACGGCTTCGCGGCGGCGGGCGAGCTCGACGCGGACCGCCTGTTCGCGCTGAGCCTGGACCCCGACCGCCTCGCCGCCGAACTGCGCCGCCCGCACCCGGGCCCGGGCGAGCCCCTCTACGAGGAGCTCCTGACCCTCTGCTGCGCGCATTACGTGGAACAGCTCACCGCGCATCCGTCCTTCGCGGCGCGGGCGGCCGTGGGGCAGGTCAGATCGGCGGATGCCGCACGGGAGCTGATCGAGGACGTGCGGGACCGGGTGGGCCCGCGCCCCGAGGCGACCGCGCTCGCCTTCGAGGAGAAGTACGCGCGGTATGTGGAGCAGACACACAGCCGCCTCGAACTGTTCGGCCTCACCCTCGGGCGATCGGCGAGCGAGTGGCCGCTGGACACCGCGTACATCAGCCTGCGGCGATTCCGGGAGGACGAGCAACCGATGGTCCGCGTGCAACTGGGCATGGCCTGGGGCGCCTTCGATGCGGCCGAGTACGTGACAGAAGTGCTGGAACCCGCCCCGGATTGGGAGAGCACCTATCTCACCGTCCGCACCGATGAGCAGGTGGCTCAGCTGGGCCGACTCCATGGAATGAGGAGGATCACCCTGGCGGGCGACCACGCACTGCCGGACGCCCTGCTCTCCCTCCCGCGCCTGGCCCACTTGGCCCTCACAGCGAACACGGTCGTCCGCGACCTGAGCCCACTGGTCCGGCTGCCGGCCCTGGATCAGCTCGGGCTCGATGGCTGTCCGCAGGTCCGGGATCTTGGACCAGTCTGCGACCTGCCCCGGGTGCGGGCCCTGTCGCTCCTCGACCTGCGGCCCGGCCTGTCCCTGAGCCCGTTGGCCCGGCTCGACCAACTGACGGGTCTGATGCTGGGTACCCCCGGCGAAACACGGAACCTCAGCGAACTGCCGCCCCTGGAAAGGCTTGTCGTTCTCGGTCTGTACCGCCAGTCCGAAGGCATCAGCCTGGACGGCCTGGAACGCTGGCCGGGCCTGCACACGCTGACCATCACGGGAGAGGCCCAGGCCAAGGGGCTGGCGCGGGTTCCCGTGCCGCGGAAGCTGCGCTCCCTGCAGATCCTCGACCATCGTGCTCTCGACCTGAGGGCCCTGTCCCGGCACGCCGGCCTGATGTACCTCTACCTCAGCGGCTGCTGTCTGACGTCGGACCTCTCGGCTCTACGCGAGCTGCCGGACCTGCGCTACGTCTCGTTCTACAACTGCACCGGCACGATCGACCTCAGCGCACTCGTCCAGTTGCACCAGCTCAACATCCGCTGCCAGCTCACCACGGCAAGGGGCGCCGAATCCATCCCACCCGAGCGCCTGCAACAGGACGAACGCCCTACACCCCCACCGCCCCCAAAAGCACCCCCGCCCCATAAGTAACCCCCATGGCCACCGCACCCCCACCCACATTCCGCACGACCGCGCGGCCCACCGGGGCCGAGCCCAGGCGGGCGCTCCACCAGCCCGTGAGGGCCAGCGCCGCCAGGACCGAGACGACCGTGACGTAGAGGCGGACCGAGGCCGGGGGCAGCACGATCGCCAACAACGGGAGCAGCGCGCCCGCCGTGAAGGCGAAGAAGCTGGCCCAGGCCGCGTGCCAGGGGTTGGTGAGTTCGTCGGGGTCGATGCCCAGCTCGACGCGGGCGTGTGCGCGCAGGGGGTCGCGTTCGGTGAGCTGGACCGCCGCCTCGCGGGCCACCTCCTCGCTGAGCCCGCGATCCACCAACAGACCAGTCAGCTCGTCCAGTTCGGCCTCGGGGGCCTCCCTCAACTCGCGACGTTCCGTCGCGAGCGCGGCCTTCTCCGAGTCGCGCTGGGTGGAGACGGAGACGTACTCGCCGGCCGCCATCGACATGGAACCGGCGAGCAGCCCCGCGAGGCCCGCCGTCAGGAGGGCCGAGCGGTCGTCCGTGGCGCCGGCCACGCCGACGACGAGACCGGCGGTGGACACGATGCCGTCATTGGCCCCCAGGACCGCGGCCCGCAGCCAGTTGAGCCGCGAGCCGAGCGCCCCGTTGTGCGCCTCGTCGTGCTGGTCGGTTGAGCTCATGCGGGGAGGGTCTCACCCCGCCCCTCACCACACGCGCACCGACCCACCAAGTGCGAACGCGGGGCTCGTCGCCTCGGCCGGGATCTCCTTCAGCGGTTCGGCGATCTCGGCGACCGTGGGGCCGACCCTGGCCGCGACCTTGTTGAGGGAGGGCAGGTCGAAGCCGTAGACGCGGGCCGCGTTGCCGCCGACCATGGCGGCGACCTCGTCGCTCGGCAGGCCCGCGTACGCGATCCGCAGCCCCTCCCGGGAGAACGGGGTCGTGCCTTCGTCGTGCGGGTAGTCGCTGCCCCACATGATCTTGTCGAGGCCGATCCGGTCCCGCAGCGGCACCTCGTGCGGACGCATGAAGCTCGCGCCGACGAAGCAGTTGTCCCGCCATACCTGGGACGGGCCCTTGCCCATGGAGTCCGCGAGGCCCGCGCCGAACTTGGACTCCGCGGTGGACGCCTTCGTCGCGGCCGCCACCAGCCGGGCGTGGTAGTAGTCCAGCATGTCCATCACGCCGGGGATCCAGCCCGAGCCCTGTTCGGTGAGGATGAGCTTGAGGGACGGATGGCGGTTGAACGCGCCGCCGAAGATCAGGTGCCACAGCGCCCGGTGCGAGAACCACGTCGTCTCCACCATGAACACCGCCCGAGCCGCCGGCTCCTCCCCCAGCGGCGGCGACGCCGACCCGCCGTGGTGGTTGACCGGTACGTCCAGGTCCGCGCAGACCGCCCAGATCGGGTCGTACACGGCGGAGTAGAGCTCGGGGACTCCCGAACCCGGTGGCGTGCCCGGCAGCAGGATGCCGCCGGTCAGGCCCGCCTCCTTGACCCGGCGGATCTCCCGTACCGCCTCCTCGACGTCGTTCAGGAGGATCTGGGCCACGCCCGCCCGGCGGCCCGGGGCCTCGGCGCAGAAATCCGCCAGCCAGCGGTTGTGGGCGCGCAGGCCCGCCCAGCGCTGCTCGAACTCCTCGCGGGTGGGCGCGGGCGCCATGAGGGAGGCGGAGGGGAAGAACGGTGGGATCGTGTTCGGGAAAACGACCTCGGCGACGATGCCGTCCGCCTCCAGCTCGGCGACCCGGCGGGCCGAGTTCCAGTTGCGGTCGGCGGTCTCAGCCACCAGGTCCTCGTACGGATTGACGTAGGTGGCCGCCCACGCGTCGAAGGCGTCGTGGTACTTCGACTCCAGATAGGGCCGGTAGTCCAGGAGGTCGGCGCCGGCATGGCAGTCCGCCGAGATGACGGTGTAGCGGTCCGTCATGACGACACCCCCAGGACCGGGAAGTCGTGTTCGGTGAGCCAGTGACGGCCCACCTCGCGCGAGCGCGCCCAGGACGCATCCACCGCCAACTGGTCGTCAGGTTGGCCGAGTTCGGCCGGCGTGGGCCCGATCCGGCGGGCGATCCGCGCGAGCTTCTCCGTGTCGAAGCCGAAGACCTCCGCCGCCGCCAGGCCCAGCATCCTCCGGGTCTCGGCCACCGGAATGTCGTGGAAGGTGTTGCGCAGCCACTCGCGGGTGTTGGGCCACGTCCCTTCCGGGTGGGGGAAGTCGGAGCCCCACAGGATGTTGTCGACGCCGATCTCGTACCGCTGGGCTAGCTCGCGGCGCTTGGTGTTGGTGGCGCAGATGAAGACCTGCCGGTCGAGGTACTCGCTCGGCGGGCGCTTCAGCTCGGCGAACGGCGACAGCTTCTTGCCGCCGTGCGCACCGAGGTAGAGCCGGTCCATGAACCACAGCAGATTCGGCAGCCACCAGCAGCCCGACTCCGCCACCCCGAACCTCAGCCCCGGGTGCCGTTCGAACACACCGGACCAGAGCAGGAACCAGAGGGGCCGGGCGGGCCAGAACGTCACCTCGGACACGTAGATCCCCAGGTGGTCGCCGTACTCGTGGCGGGGGGCCGCGCCCGAGTGGGTCACCAGCGGCATCCCGGTCTCGGCGGCCGCCGCCCACACCGGGTCGTAGCGGCGGTCGTGGTACGGGGCCCGGTCCACCCACATCGAGGGGATCATCAGCGCGCCGAGCCCGGACTCCTTGGCCCGGTGGATCTCGGCGACGACCCGGTCGACCTCGCCGGTGACGGGCAGCAGGGCCACCCCGCAGTGCCGTTCGGGATTCTGGCCGACGAACTCCGCCAGCCAGCGGTTGTGCGCCTGCGCGCCCGCCATGCCCAGCTCGGGGTCCTGGTCGCCGGAGAGGCCGAGACCCACGCCGAAGGGCGCGGCGGTCTGGCTGTCGACGGCGTCCGCGTCGGGGAAGACGACCTCGGCGGCCACGCCGTCCCCGTCGAGTTCCTTGAGCCGCTGCGCCGCGTCCCAACCGCCGCGCAGGCCTTCCTCGTTGTCGCTGAACCACTTGCTCGCGAACGCCTCGTTGCGCACGCCGAGCCGGGTCATCTCCTCGCGGCGGCGGTCGCGCCCCGCGAGGAACTGGTCGAAGTCCCGGTGGAACCGGGCGTCCAGATAGGGCCGGTACCGCTCGGTGGGCAGTCCGGCGTGGCAGTCGGAGGAGATGATCAGGTATGGGTCGTTCTGTGCTGCCTTCTGTGCTGTCATCGCACGTCCCTCAATCGATCTCAATCAATCCAGAATGAAGTTCTCCAGGTACGCCGGGTTCGCCCGGTCGAGCATCGACTGCGAGCGCGCTCTGATCTGCCGGTCGCTGTGCTCGCTCGCGGGCAGCATCCAGAACCGGTCGGCGCGGATCCCGTCGACGACCTCGGCGGCCACGGACTCGACCGGCGTGAACTCGATCTCCTGGCCGGCCGCCTTCATGGCCGCCTCCCACTGGTCGAGGCTGCGGTACGGGGTCCTGCGCGGCCGCTCCTTGGCGTACCGCTCGGGCCGGTTGCGGTGCGACTCCCACAGTCCGGTGCGCAGCATGTGCGGCCCGGGGAAGAGCACCGAGGCGCCGATGGGGACGCCCTCCGCCTTGAGGTGCGCGTACAGGGATTCGGTCATCGTGACGACGGCCGACTTGGTGATGGCGTACACCGACGCGGTCGGCAGCGGGGCGATGCCGCCGTCGCTGGACGAGGTGTTGACGATCCGGCCCGGCTCGCCGCCCGCGATCATGCGGGGCACAAAGGCCTGGATGCCGTGGAAGACGCCCCACACGTTGACCGCGAAGGCCCACTTCCAGTCGTTGACCTCGTGCTCCCACATGCGGCCCTCGACTCCGGAGCCGACCCCCGCGTTGTTGCAGAGGACGTGCACGGCCCCGAAGGTTTCGTACGCGGCGTCCGCGAGGGCGAGCACCGAGTCCCGCTCGCTGACGTCGACGGTGCGCGCGAGCACCTGGGCCCCGTCCTCGCGGAGTTGCCCGGCGGCCTTCTCCAGGGCGCCCTCCTCGACGTCGGCGAGGACGACCTTGAGGCCCTCGGCGGCGAACCGCCGGGCCATCGCGAGCCCGATGCCGCTCGCCGCGCCGGTGACGACGGCGACCTGCCCCGGCCTGAGCTCCATGGTCAGACGCTCCCCTCGGGCGGCCCGTCGAGGATCTGCCGGGGGTCGTCGTAGCGCTGGTGGATGTACGGCAACAGGGCCTGGGCGCTGACCCGTTCGGCCACCGTGCCCTTCTGGTCGGTGGTCTTCTCGCCGATGGTGATCTCGACGACGCGGCGCACCGGAAGGTCGGCGACCGGGTCGTACATCGACTCGCGCAGCACCACGTCTCCGGTGATCTTCTCCAGTTTGCGCACCTTCTCGTTGCGCACGCAGTGGACGAGGACGGGGTCGGCGTCGAAGCCCTCGCCGTCCACGGCCGGCAGGAACTTGAAGTAGAAGTCGGTCTTCCGGGTCGGTTCGGGCAGCGGCAGCGGTCCCTCGACGGCGCCCCGCACCTCCACGAACGCGATCCCGTGCCGGGCGAGCGAGGCGCGGACGACCAGCCCGTCGCGTTCGACGAGCACCTCGCCGAGCTTCTTCGGCTCGCCGAACACCTCGCGCCCTCCGATCAGGGCCCGCTCGTGCGTCATCGGCATGACCAGCGGATACCAGCCCTCCTGTCCGTCGTGCACGGCGGCGACCGCCACAGAGCCCGCGCCGAGCGGATAGCCGGGCAGGTCGACCTTGCTGATGTTGGCCCGCACCAGCGGACGTTCGGCGGGCTTGAGCGGCGGCGGCAGCACTGCCGCGACCACGTCGGGGTCGCTCTCCCAGACGGCCACCACCCCGGTCGACCAGATGTCGGGGAGCTTGGAGCTCGCGGAGCGCGCCGCCTGGATCTCGGCCTCGGTGCGCGCCCCGTACCGTACGCGTGCCATGTCGTACCACCCTTCGCAGGCTGTTCTCTGCGGACTGTCCCTTCCAGGGGTTCTGTAACACAGTTACACCGCACCCGATGAAGGGTAAAGAGCCGTGCGGGCAATGGAATTGAGGGGCCATCAGATATGACGCGTACGTCACTCACCCGCGAGGAGGTCCTGGCCGCGGCCGGATCCCTGGTCAGACAGCACGGACCCGCCGCCCTCACGATGCGCAAGCTGGCCGCGGAGCTCGGCACCGCGGTCACCTCGATCTACTGGCACGTCGGCAACCGCGAGTCGCTCCTGGACGCGCTCGTCGAGCGGACCGTCGAGGAGCTGGGCGAGATCAGACCGCGCGGACGCACGCCGGCCGCCCGCGTCGTGTCGGTGGCCCGCACCCTGCGCCGCGAGCTCCGCGAGCGCCCGCACCTGATCGCGATGGTCCACGAACGCGGCCTGACCGAGCGCATGTTCCTGCCCGCCCAGCAGGCCCTGGTCCACGAGATGCACGCGGCGGGCCTGCGCGGCGCCCGGGCGGCCCGGGCGGTGCGGGCCGTGCAGTTCCAGGTGGTGGGGTACGTCCTGGTCGAGCGCAACCGGGAGCGCGCGCCGGTACAGCGCCCGGCGGAGGAGGAACTGTGGCACACCGCGAACGCCGAACACGACCCGGCGCTGGCGCGTGCGCTGGCTGCGCCGCTGGACCAGGACAGGCTCTTCACGCACTCGGTGCGGGCTCTCGTGGCGGGGCTGCTCTCGGGGGACCCGGACTAATCACGCCGCCCACTCCGCGGCGCGTGCGCTGTTCGACTGCGGGCCGTCCGTGGCTGGGCGCGCCCACGCGGCGGAGCCGCACATGTCACAGCCCCGCACCCCTCGGGGAGCGCGATGCCGACCCGGGCGAGTTCACCAGGACACCAAATCGGCTGATATCAGGGCCAGTTGATGGTGTCCGACCGGCAGCGAACGGCACCACGGAACCCGGCACCCACCCGGGCCCGGCCCGGAGTGTCAGTGTCGCCCCGTATTCTCTGTGACCATGCTCGACGACCTGACGACAGCAGCGACGTGGCCGGCCGCCTACCCACAGGGGTACGCGGTCGTCGACGTGGAGACCACCGGCCTCGCCCGCGACGACCGGATAATCTCGGCTGCCGTCTACCGGCTCGACGCGCAGGGCAACGTCGAGGACCACTGGTACACGCTGGTCAACCCCGAGCGCGACCCGGGTCCGGTGTGGATCCACGGGCTGACCAGTGACGTCCTGGAAGGGGCGCCGCTCTTCCCGGAGGTCGCCGAGGAGTTCGCGGCCCGTCTTGAGGGTCGCGTCCTGGTCGCGCACAACGCGATCTTCGACTGGCAGATGATCGCCCGCGAGTACGCACGGGCAGAGCGCACCGCGCCGGTCAAGCAGCGGCTGTGCACGATCGCGCTGTCCAAGGAGCTCGCGCTGCCGCTGCCCAACCACAAACTGGAGTCGCTCGCCGCGCACTACGGCGTCGTGCAGCAGCGCGCGCACCACGCCCTGGACGACGCGCGGGTGCTCGCCGAGGCGTTCCGGCCGAGCCTGCACGCGGCCGCGGCCGGCGGGGTGCGCCTCCCGCTGCTCGAATGCCGCCCGCTCACCGAGTGGACGGACTCCCCCGCGACCCCCCGCATCGGCTACCAGGCCTCCTACCGCGGCGGCGCGGGCACCTGGCGGGCCTCGCGCAAGCGCCCCGCGTGCCCGTACCCCAACCCCGGCCGCTACGAGCCGGACCGGCCCCTGAAGCAGGGCATGCGGGTGGCGTTCTCCGGCGACACCTCCGTCGACCGTGAACTCCTGGAGGACCGGGCGATCGAGGCGGGGCTGCACGTGGCGACCAGCGTCTCGCGCCTCACCAGCCTCCTCGTCACCAACGATCCGGACTCGGCCACCTCCAAGACCGTCAAGGCGAAGTCGTTCGGCACGCCGGTCGTCGACGAAGCCGCCTTCACCCAGCTCCTGCGGGACGTGACACCGGCAGACGGGTGAGTGCCGGGCGCGGCGCCCACCGCGCGCGCCACGCACCGCGCACCCTGTGGCGCATGGCACGTTGCGAGGTCTGCGGAAACGACTACGGGATGTCCTTCGAGGTGCACGCGCAGGGCGCGGTGCACGTCTTCGACTGCTTCTCGTGCGCCATCCACCGCATGGCGCCCATCTGTGAACACTGCCGGGTCCAGATCATCGGCCAGGGCGTCGAGGTCGAGGGCTCGTGGTACTGCGGAGCGCACTGCGCCCGCGCGGAAGGAAAGGCGGGCATCGTCGACAAGGTCTGACCCCCCGGGCTTCGCCCGCCCACCCCACCCGGCTTCTCCGGCCACCCACCCGGCCTCCCCGCCACCCCCCTCACGCACCCCGTGGCCCGAGTTGTACGGTCATGGGGTGTACCGCTTCCTGTTGTCCCGGCAGTGGGTGCTCGTCACCCTTCTGGCCCTCGCTCTCATCCCCACGATGATCGAGCTGGGCTTCTGGCAGCTGCACCGCCACGAGCACAAGGTGGCCCAGAACACGCTCATCGCCGACAACCTGAAGGCCGAGCCGGTCCCGGTGACCGACCTCACCTCTCCGGGCCACACGGTCCCGCGGTCCGACTACTGGCGCCGGGTCAGCGCGACCGGCACGTGGGACACCGCGCACGAGGTCGTCGTACGGCGCAGGACAGCGGCCGACGGCCGGGTCGGCTACCACGTGCTCACCCCGTTCGTCCTGGACGGCGGCCCGACCGTGCTGGTCAACCGGGGCTGGATCGCCGACAACGGCAACCAGACGGACTTCCCGAAGATCCCCGCGCCGCCCGCCGGCAAGGTCACGATCACCGGGCGCCTGATGGCCGACCAGACGACCGCGGCCAGCGGCATCAAGGACGTCAAGGGCCTGCCGCCCCGCCAGGTCATGCTGATCAGCAGCGCCGAGCAGGCCAAGGCCCTTGGCCGCACCGTGCTCGGCGGCTACATCGAGCAGACCGCCCCCGAGCCGGCCGACCACTCCCCCGAGCTGATCCCGGCCCCCGACCACAGCTCGATCGGCCCGCACATGGCGTACGCCGTCCAGTGGTGGCTGTTCTCGGCCGCCGTGCCGGCCGGCTGGTTCATCCTCGTACGGCGCGAGAAGCAGGACCGCCAGGCAGCGGCGGCCGCGCCGGCCACGACGCCCGAACCCGCGGCTGCTTAGCAATGTGACCGGCCGGGAACACGCCATGGCGTGACCCCACGTACTCAGCGCATCGAGGACTACGCCCTCATCGGCGATCTGCAGACCGCGGCCCTGGTCGGCCTGGACGGATCGGTCGACTGGCTCTGTCTGCCCCGCTTCGATTCCGGCGCCTGCTTCGCGGCGCTGCTCGGTGATGAGAACAACGGCCACTGGCGGATCGCCCCGGCCGAGGTGGGCCACTCCGGACAGTGCGACCGGCGCGCCTATCTGGGCGACTCCCTCATCCTGGAGACGTTCTGGGAGACCCGCACCGGCACGGTGAAGGTCGTCGACTTCATGCCGCAGCGCGACCAGGCCCCCGATGTCGTACGCATCGTGGAGGGCCTGAGCGGCACCGTCGAGATGGACTCCGTCCTCAGGCTGCGCTTCGACTACGGCCACATCGTGCCCTGGATGCGGCGCGCCGACGGGCACCGGGTGGCGATCGCGGGCCCCGACTCGGTGTGGCTGCGCACCGAGCCCGAGGTCAAGACGTGGGGCCAGCACATGAGTACGCGCTCGTCGTTCACGGTCGACAAGGGGGAGAAGGTCGCCTTCGTCCTGACCTGGCACGCCTCGCACCAGCCGCGCCCCGACCTCTGCGACCCGCACGAAGCCCTGGAGCAGTCGGTGGCCGACTGGCAGGAATGGGCGGACCGCTGCCAGTACCAGGGCCCCTACCGGGAAGCCGTGATCCGTTCCCTGATCACCCTCAAGGCCCTCACCTACGCCCCCACCGGCGGCATCGTGGCGGCCCCCACCACCTCGCTGCCCGAGGAGATCGGCGGCGTACGGAACTGGGACTACCGCTACTGCTGGCTGCGCGACTCCACCCTCACCCTGGAGGCGCTCCTGTCGGCCGGCTATCTGGAGGAAGCCGCCGACTGGCGGGACTGGCTGCTTCGCGCCGTCGCCGGCGACCCGGCCGACCTCCAGATCATGTACGGGCTCGCGGGCGAGCGCAGGCTCCCCGAGGTCGAACTCCCTTGGCTGAAGGGCCACTTGGGGTCCGCGCCGGTACGGATCGGCAACGCGGCCGTCGACCAGCTCCAGCTCGATGTGTACGGGGAGGTCGTCGACTCGCTGTTTCTGGCGCGTGAGGCGGGCCTCAAGAGCCACGCGCACGCCTGGAACATCCAGCTCAGTCTGCTCGGCTTCCTGGAGGCCCGGTGGCGCGAGCCGGACGAGGGCCTGTGGGAGGTGCGCGGGCCGCGCCGGCACTTCGTCCACTCGAAGGTGATGGCGTGGGTGGCCGCGGACCGCGCGGTACGCACCCTGGAGGCGGAACCGAAGCTGCGGGGCGCCGCCGGGCGGTGGCGCAAGATGCGCGAGGAGGTGCACAAGGAGGTGTGCGAGAAGGGCTACGACCCGGTCCGCAACACCTTCACCCAGGCGTACGGCTCGCAGGAGCTGGACGCGGCGACGCTGCTCATCCCCCGTGTCGGCTTCCTGCCGCCGGACGATCCGCGGGTGGTGGGCACGGTCGACGCGGTGCGCGAGGAGCTGGGCGTGAACGGCCTCGTACGCCGCTACAGCACGGACGGCACGACCGTGGACGGCCTGCCCGGCGACGAGGGCACCTTCCTGGTGTGCTCGTTCTGGCTGGCGGACGCCCTGCGCCTGACCGGCCGCGAGGACGAGGCCCGGGAACTCTTCGAGCGGCTCCTCGCTCTGCGCAACGACGTGGGACTGCTCGCCGAGGAGTACGACCCGGCGGGGAAGCGCCAGCTCGGCAACTTCCCGCAGGCCTTCAGCCACATCGGCCTGGTCGCGACCGCCTGCGCGCTGGAGTGCGGGGAAGGGGCAGGATAGACGCATGGATCTTGGACTGAAGGACCGTGTGTACGTCGTCACCGGGGCCTCGCGGGGTCTCGGCCTGGCGTCCGCCCGCGCGCTCGTCGAGGACGGCGCGAAGGTGCTGATCACCGCCCGCGACGAGAAGACACTGAAGGAAGCCGCCGCCGAACTCGGCCCAGGAGCCCTGCCGTTGGCCTCCGACAACGCCGACCCGGCAGCGGCGGCCCGGCTGATCGCCACCGCCCGCGAGCACTTCGGGCGCTTCGACGGCGTACTGATCAGCGTGGGCGGCCCGGCGCCGGGCTTCGTCGCCGACAACACCGACGAGCAGTGGCAGTCGGCCTTCGATTCGGTGTTCCTCGGCGCGGTCCGCATCGCCCGCGCGGCGGCCGACGAGCTCGACGAGGGCGGCGTGATCGGCTTCGTCCTGTCCGCCTCCGTCCACGAGCCGATCCCCGGCCTGACCATCTCCAACGGCCTGCGCCCGGGTCTGGCGGGCTTCGCCAAGTCGCTGGCCGACGAGCTGGGCCCGCGCGGAATCCGAGTCGTGGGGCTCCTCCCCTCCCGCATCGACACGGACCGGGTCCGCCAGCTCGACGAGCTGTCCGGCGACGCCGAGGCGACCCGCGCGGCCAACGAGTCCCGCATCCCGCTGCGCCGCTACGGCACCCCGGAGGAGTTCGGCCGCACGGCCGCGTTCCTGCTGTCGCCCGCGGCGTCGTACCTCACCGGCTTGATGCTCCCGGTGGACGGGGGCGCGCGGCACGGGTTCTGAGGGGATCGGGGAGCGGGGCGAGAGGGGTTGCCCCGCTCCCCTCGAACACGGAGTCCTGGCCGTCAGCCGCACCGCCACGTGGTCGGAGTCACCCGGCCGCTGCCCGAGGTCCAGATGCTCCCGGCCAGCGTGCCGTTGTCCGCGGAGACCTTGACGGTCTTCTCCATGCCGGCCATCGTGGCGGTCTTCGTGCCGAGCTGCCAGACCCCGAGCACCTGGGAGCCGAAGGGCGAAGGCTGGTAGCCGACGGACTGGCCGGTGCGGTTGACCGAGTAGAGCAGCGCGCTGTTGTCGGGCCGCACGACCGTGCCGTTCTGGTCCCACAGGATGCCGTGCTCGCCGGCCCGCCCGGCCACCCGGCCGTTGGAGATGCCGCCGGCATCGACCGAGGACTCCCCCGAGGGGACGGCCAGCTTTCGGGCGCCGCCCGCACGCCAGAGATAGACGCCGTTGCCGCTGACCGGGTCGTTGGCCGGGTAGGAATTGACCAGCACGGTGCCGTCCTGGTCGATGCCGACGGCTTTGGTCTGCCCGGTGCCCGGCAGCCCGCCGGTCACCTTCACGACGGTGCCGGGGGCGGACGCGGGCCACAGCACCGCGACCATGGGGGCGTTGTCCCGGTCGGCCCGGGCCCAGCCGACGATGTCGCCGCTGTCGTTGATCGCCGCGGGAAAGGCGTCCATGGCGCCGGAGAACGACGGCACGGGCAGCGCCTCCAGCTTGCCGCCCCGCGAGCGGAAGGGGTGGACCTTGTTCTGGGCGTCGACGGTGTAGCCGGTCACCGTCCCGTCCCGGCTGACGCCTTCGACGGTCAGGCTGTCGGTCAGCCCGGCGAGATCGCCGTAGTCGGTCACCTTGCCGCCACTCCAGCGGACGGCATGATGCACGGTCGAGGAGTACGCCTCCCCGGCGTACCCGCCCCCGCTGTCGGCCGCGGTGACGACACCATCGATGGTTCCGGCGGGCAGCGGAAGGCTCGTGGGAGTGCAGGTCGCGGCCGTCGTGGCGGCTGCGGCGGGGGCCATGAGCCCGGCGGCCGCCCCCATCGCGAGGGCCGTCGTCACATGTCGGAACCACATACGAACCACCACTCCTTCACGCGTGCCCGCTGACGGCTTCACGCTCACAGAGGGTGCTGACGCCAGACTGACGCGCCGCATCGCCTGACCCTGAGGGCTGGTCGCGCAGTTCCCCGCGCCCCCAGACCCCCCTTCGGCCTGCGGACCGTGCGTGGTTGCTCGCGCGGTTCCCCGCGCCCCTAGGGGGTTGGCCTTGGCAGGGTGCCCAGCAGGCATTCCCAGCCCGTCCGGCGTTTGAGGACGAGCGCCCTTTAGGCGCGAACGGGGTCTGGGGCGGAGCCCCAGGAAACGTACCTTCCCCTCTCTCCCACCCCGGAGGCCACGCGGCGGAACCGCAGAGTGTCACAGCGGGAAGGGGTGGGGTGGGGAAGGGCCCCAGCGCTCAACTAACGCGCCGCGCCCGGTGTTTGACCGCCCGCAGCCGAATCTCCGCGGGCAGCTCGGCAAGCCCCGCCGAGTCCCGCGCGTGGGCAAGCGCCTCCCCCTCAAGCCGCGCAAGCGCCCCCGCGGGCTCCGCATGCGCCTCCAGGAGCAGCTCCACCCGAGCCGAGGGGGCGGACCGCCGGCCGACCAGGACGACCTGCGCCCGGGACACCCCGTCGAGCCCCTCCGCCTCACCGGCGAGCACCGCCTCCAGTGCCCGCCCCCGCAGCAACGCCCCCTCCCCGTCGCCGGAGTCCACCAGAACCTCGGCGAGCCGGGCCCGGCGCAGCTGGGCGAGCAGCCACCACAGGGCGAGCAGCACGACGAGCGCCAGGACGGCGATGACGACCGGCCACCACCAGCCCTGGTCGTGCCAGTGGACACGGCGGGACCGGCTCAGGAGTACGTCGGTCTTGCCGTGCCAGGGCCACCAGGACGGCACGTCGAGCCCGAGCCCGGCGGCCAGCACCGCGCCGCCCGCGAGGAACAGCACGAGCCCCGCGAGACCGAGCAGCACCCGGTTGACCGTCCTCAGCATGGCTCATCCCTTCCGTGCCGGGCGGCTCACATGGACCGCGAGCCCGGGCGGCCCGGCAAGGCCCAGCTCCCGGATGCCCGCGCCCAGCGCCGCGTCCAAGTCGGCCCGTACGTCATCGAGTTCACGGAAGTGCGACAGGGCGCGCACCACGACCCGGCTGCGCCCCATGCGGACCCGGACCGACTGGATGCCGGCCACTTCCATCGCCCGGTCGCGCAGTACGAGCGCCGCCGCGGCCCGGTCGAGCCCGGCGCGTACGGCCGCCGATTCGCGCCGCATCGGCAGGATGCCGCGCAGGCCCGGGGTGACGGCGAGCACGATCAGCCAGACGCCGAGCAGCGCCACGGCGCCGGCGCCCGCGAGCACCGCCACGTCGTCGACGGGGTGGCCCGCCAGCCAGTCGGCGAGCCTGACCCGCCAGCGCATGGCGGGGCGGTGGGCGCGTACGGCGGCGATGTCGTAGAGGAAGAGACCGGCCGTGGCCAGGACCACCAGGGCGAGCAGTCCGGCGGGCACCCGGCGCACCGACCAGAAGCGCCCGGCCTTGCCGCCCTCGCCCTCCGCGAGGGCCGGCACGGCGTCGTAGTCGGCGGCCGAGGCCGACTGGTCGAGGCCGGGGGATCCGGGCGCGGCCGGATCAGGACTCTGCTCGATCACGGGCAGACGCCGCGTGCTGTTGTCGTCTTCGTGCGGCTGGCTCATCGGATCCTCCGCCGGTCCGCCGCGCCCGCGTCCGCGTGCAGACGCTCGATCTGCACCGCCACCTCGGGCACCTCCATCCCCGCCAACGCCCTTACCCGTTCCGTGACTTGGCGACGCACCGCGCGGCACTGGCCGCCGAGATCGCCGGGGTAGCCGAGCTCGACGCTGACCCGTACCCGGGCGGATTCCTGGTGCACGGTGACGGTGGCGCGGGGCGGGGCGCCGCCTTCGGGGATCACGTCGAGCACTTCTCGGGCCGCCTGTGCGGCGATCTTCGCGACGACCCGGTCGGCGATCCGGGTGGCGCCGCGCTCGGCGGGCTCGATCCGTCCGGCCACCGCCATGGGTCAGCGCCGCCGGTCGCCGCGGTCGCGGGGGCGGAAGAAGTCGCCGGGTTCGAGGTCGCCCTCCAGGAACCGGCCCACCACGAAGCCGATCGCGCCGAGCGCCGCGACCAGCAGGAAGGCCCCGAAGCCGCCGAAGTATCCGGCGAAGCCGAGTGCCATGCCGGCCATCAAGCCAACCACCGCCATGCTCATGCCGAGCTCCTCGCTCCGATGAGTTCCGATATGTGGGGAAAGCCGTGCCTCATGAGCCGTGCTGTCCCATGAGCCGTGCCCCGTGGAGAGGCCCACGGATGAGACACCCATAGCTGGGGCACCGATGCAGAGGCCTACTGAAGCCGGGACTCCGGTTCCTCGTCCTCCTCGTCGGGCAGCTTCACATCACTCACCGCGATGTTGACCTCGACGACTTCGAGCCCGGTCATCCGCTCCACCGCGGAGATGACGTTCTCCCGCACATCGCGGGCGACGTCGGCGATGGACACCCCGTAGTCGACGACGATTTCGAGGTCGAGCGCGGTCTGCACCTCGCCCACCTCGGCCTTCACTCCGCGTGTGACGGCCGATTTACCGCCGGGCACGCGGTCCCTGACCGCGCCGAACGTACGGGAGAGACCGCTGCCCATGGCGTGTACGCCCACGACGTCGCGGGCCGCGAGGCCGGCGATCTTCTCGACCACGCCGTCGGCGATCGTGGTGCGGCCGCGCCCCGCCGGATCGCCACCGCCACGCCTGGTGACGGACGTCTTCTTGGCCTGCTCGGCCGTTTCGCCCACCGGGTCGTTCGCGGGCGTACCGGGCCGGTTGCGCTGTGCGGTGTCGCTCATGACCGTCTGTCCCTTCACGCTTGGACTCCATTGCCCACATTAAGTGCGGTTGCCCCGACTCGCGCCCGCGATGCGGCAGGCTGGAGCAATGACGGGTGACAGTTGGAGTTCCGCGGTACGCCGTCGGCTGGGCTTGGGCCGACTGCTCGCGCTGGGTGACCTTCAGGATGGCGCGTGGATCACCGAGCGGGCGGCGGTCTCGGTCCTTGGGGCCGCGGCGGCGGCGCTGCCGGACCTGGCGGTGACGTCCTTGCGCCTCGCCCCGGCCGACCCGGAGTGCCGCGCCGAGCCGCAGGTCCCTGCCCCGCCGTCCGCCCTGCCCCCCGGCCCGCTCCGCATCACGGCCGAGCTGACGGCCCTGGGCGGCCACCCGCTGCCGGAGCTGACGGCGGCCCTGCGGGACGCCCTGTTCGCGGCGGCGGACGACCGCCTGGGGCTGCCCGTCTCGGACATCGACCTGCGGGTGACGTCCCTGTCGGACGCCCTCCCTGACCCCCTGCCCGGCGGCCCCCCGCCCGGCCCGGCCGAGCCCCCCGCGACAGCGGCCGCGGCAGCCGCCCTGGCCACGCCGGGGGTGGCCCACCTGACGGCGGAACTGGGCCCACCGGTGCACACGTCAGGGGCCCACGTAAGGGTGGAACTGGCCACGACCCACCACCCCCTGGAAGTGGCAAGAGCCGTACGAGAAGCGGTGGCAAGGGCGACGCCGGAGGCGGATTCAGTGGCCGTACTGATCACGTGGGCGGGCAACTTCAGCCCGTCCGGAGTTTGAGGACGAGCGCCCTCAAGGCGCGAACGGGGGCCTGGGGGCAGAGCCCCCAGCACACGGCCCGCGGATGCAACCGGGGCCCCCACCCCCGCGGGATGCGACCAGGCTCAGTCGGAAAGCCCGGCCAGGTCGCGAAGCCGCCGAGCCTGAGCGGCACGCTCAGCGACCCGCTGCTCCTCGTAACCCCGCCCACCCGCACCCCGAAGCAGGGCCTTCGTCTCGACCACGGCATCACGCGGCGCAGCCAGCAGCGCCCCCGCCAAGTCCCGTACGGCAGAGTCGAGTTCCTCGACGGGAACGGCGAGGTTGGCCAGGCCGACGCGCTCGGCCTCCTCGGCTCCCACAAACCGGCCCGTCGCACAGATTTCGAGCGCGCGGGCGTACCCGACGAGCCCGACCAGCGGATGCGTGCCGGTGAGGTCGGGGACGAGCCCGAGGCTGGTCTCGCGCATGGCGAACTGCACGTCCTGCGCGACGACCCGGAGGTCGCAGGCGAGGGCGAGCTGGAAGCCGGCACCGATCGCATGCCCCTGGACGGCCGCGATCGACACGATGTCGTTGCGGCGCCACCAGGTGAACGCCTCCTGGTACGCGGCGATTTCCGCGTCGAGGTCCGCGTCGGAGCCGCGTGCGAGGTCGATGAACGAGGGCTCGCCGTCGAAGCCTTCGGGGGTGAAGGCCTGGCGGTCGAGGCCGGCGGAGAAGGACTTGCCCTCACCGCGCAGCACGACGACGCGGACGCTGCCCGGAAGCGACCGTCCGGCGTCCGCCAACGCCCGCCACAGAGCGGGAGACTGAGCGTTGCGCTTGGCCGGATTGGTCAGGGTCACCGTGGCGACCGCGTCGTCGACGGAGAGCCGGACGCCGTCCTTGTCGAATACCTCAGCTGCGGATGCGGGCGTAGCCATGGGGCGCCTCCGGGTCAGTGGCCGTCATTGAATGACCGCGTCGGCGGTCATTAAGTGACTGCACAGTAACCACCCGGTCGACCGCATGGCCGACCGGGTGGCCACCACCGGACCCGGTGGGCCACAGGAGCTGTCCGGAAACTGCCTCGGTCAGGCCGAGGCGGCCTTCTTGCCCCGTGTCGCTCCGCCGCGTCCTCGGAGAGTGACCCCGGACTCGCTGAGCATCCGGTGGACGAATCCATAGGACCGGCCGGTTTCCTCGGCCAGTGCTCGGATACTCGCACCGGAGTCGTACTTCTTCTTCAGGTCTGCCGCGAGCTTGTCGCGCGCGGCGCCGGTAACCCGGCTGCCCTTCTTCAGAGTCTCGGCCACCCGTGCCTCCTCATGGGAAGTGCGCTCTGGACTTCTCATGATCACCCCTTCCGGGCTTCCTGGCCACCCATTCGGCAAGGTCCGTACAACAAGCTTCCGGGCCCGGACTGCGGCCGGACGGAACGGAATTCCACATTCCGGCTGGGCCCGAACATGTCCCGGGCCGAAAGTCGAGGCGAAGCGCCAGGTCAGCGCTGTGTCCCGGGTCACACATGAAAAAAGGCCCGCCCCACAAGGGGCGGGCCTTGATCCCGCACATGACACACCGGGGTACGAGACGCACTCACTCAGATTGAGGATCACGCGTAAGCCGAATGATCCATACCGAGTGGATCAGCGGATGGATCATGCACGGAATCCCGCGCCGGCGCCCGGTCAGGCGAGGGCGACCAGGTCCGCGTAGTCCGGACCCCACAGGTCCTCGACGCCGTCCGGCAGCAGGATGATCCGCTCCGGCTGGAGCGCCTCGACCGCGCCCTCGTCGTGCGTGACGAGGACGACGGCGCCCTTGTACGTACGCAGCGCGCCGAGGATCTCCTCGCGGCTGGCCGGGTCGAGGTTGTTGGTGGGCTCGTCGAGGAGCAGCACGTTGGCGGACGAGACGACGAGGGTGGCAAGCGCCAGGCGGGTCTTCTCGCCGCCGGACAGGACCCCGGCGGGCTTGTCGACGTCGTCGCCGGAGAAGAGGAACGAGCCGAGCGTCTTGCGTACCTCGACGAGGTCCAGGTCCGGCGCGGAGGAGCGCATGTTCTCCAGGACGGTGCGCTCCGGGTCGAGCGTCTCGTGCTCCTGGGCGTAGTAGCCCATCTTCAGGCCGTGGCCCGGGGTGACCTCGCCGGTGTCCGGCTTCTCGGCCCCGGCGAGCAGCCGCAGCAGGGTCGTCTTGCCGGCGCCGTTGAGGCCGAGGATGACGACGCGCGAGCCCTTGTCGATGGCCAGGTCGACGTCGGTGAAGATCTCAAGGGAGCCGTACGACTTCGAGAGCCCCTCCGCCGTCAGCGGGGTCTTGCCGCAGGGCGCGGGCTCGGGGAAGCGCAGCTTGGCGACCTTGTCGGAGACGCGGACCGCCTCCAGGCCGGAGAGCAGCCGCTCGGCGCGCTTGGCCATGTTCTGCGCGGCGACGGTCTTGGTGGCCTTGGCGCGCATCTTGTCGGCCTGCGAGTTGAGGGCGGCGGCCTTCTTCTCGGCGTTCTGGCGCTCGCGCTTGCGGCGCTTCTCGTCGGCCTCGCGCTGCTGCTGGTAGAGCTTCCAGCCCATGTTGTAGACGTCGATCTGGGCGCGGTTGGCGTCCAGGTAGAAGACCTTGTTGACGACCGTCTCGACGAGGTCGACATCGTGGGAGATCACGATGAAGCCGCCGCGGTACGTCTTGAGGTAGTCCCGCAGCCAGACGATGGAGTCGGCGTCGAGGTGGTTCGTCGGCTCGTCGAGGAGCAGGGTGTCGGCGTCCGAGAAGAGGATGCGGGCGAGCTCGATGCGGCGGCGCTGACCGCCGGAGAGCGTGTGCAGCGGCTGGCCGAGCACGCGGTCGGGCAGGCCGAGGGCGGCGGCGATGGTGGCGGCCTCGGCCTCGGCGGCGTACCCGCCCTTGGTGAGGAACTCGGTCTCCAGGCGCTCGTACTTCTTCATCGCCTTCTCGCGCGTGGCGCCCTTGCCGTTCGCCATGCGCTCCTCGTTCTCGCGCATCTTGCGCAGGACTTCGTCGAGGCCGCGGGCCGAGAGGACGCGGTCGCGGGCGAGGACGTCGAGGTCGCCGGTGCGGGGGTCCTGCGGCAGGTAGCCGACCTCGCCCGAGCTGGTGATGGTGCCGGCGGCCGGGACGCCCTCGCCGGCCAGGCACTTGGTGAGGGTGGTCTTGCCGGCTCCGTTGCGGCCGACCAGGCCGATGCGGTCGCCCTTGGCGACGCGGAAGTTTGCGGACTCGATGAGGACTCGGGCGCCGGCGCGCAGCTCGATGCCGGTGGCGGTGATCACGGTAAGACTCCAGGGCGGTATGGACGGCGGACGGGACGGGGGTCGCGGAGGTCGACGCCGCCTAATGCACAAGGAGAATTGCCATGGGCCAATTCTAACTGGGCCGCGCAACCCGATTTCCGCCGCGGTCCGTGGGCCGCTCACCTGGGAGATCGCCGCCCGGCGGGGCACGACCGGGGGTGATCTTGCCGAGCTCCCGGGCGCGGGCGGCAGTCGGCCCGGAGCGCATCGACCGACGCGATGAGACGTAATAAAACGGGCGTAGCGCAATGAACCGATTGATACTCGGGGTGACTTTCCTGATACTCGGGGTGACCTTGAGCGGGCTGCCCCTCGTGTCGGCCCGGGTGAACAGAGAGTGGTGCGCCCATGCAGTTCGACGACGACGCCGATCTGGACACATCCGAGGTCAAGGATGTGCGCGGCAGCCGGATCCCGGGCGGCCGGGCCACGGTCGGAGGCGGAATCGTCGGGGTCATCGCGCTGCTCCTCGGCCTGTTCTTCGGCGTGGGACCCGAGGAGCTCGGGCTCTCGTCCGGCGACACCACGCCGGGGGCGAGTTCGTCGTCGCAGGCCCAGGTGGACCAGAACTGCCGTACCGGCTCGGACGCCAACACCAAGGAGGACTGCCGGATCGTCGCCGTGGTCAACAGCGTGCAGGACTACTGGGGCCAGGAGTTTCCGCGGCGCGGCGGCAAGTACGCCCCCGCCCGGACGATCCTCTTCACCAACCGGGTCAACACCGCCTGCGGGGCCGCGAGTTCGGCCGTGGGGCCCTTCTACTGTCCGGGTGACCGGCAGGTCTATCTCGACCTGGGCTTCTTCAACGAGCTGCGCACCAAGTTCGGTTCCACCGGCGGCCCCTTCGCGCAGGCGTATGTGGTGGCGCACGAGTACGGGCACCACATCCAGAACCTGATGGGCACCCTGCGGAAGTCGCAGGACGGGCAGCAGGGCGCCAACAGCAACGCGGTGAAGGTGGAATTGCAGGCCGACTGCTACGCCGGGGTCTGGGCGCACCACGCGACGACGACCCCCGACAAGTCGACGGGGCGCCCGCTCCTCTCCAAGCTCACCGACCAGGACATCAAGGACGGCTTGGACGCGGCGGCCGCGGTCGGCGACGACCGGATCCAGCAGAAGTTCCAGGGCCGGGTCACCCCGGAGACCTGGACGCACGGCTCGGCGCAGCAGCGCCAGCAGTGGTTCTACACCGGTTACCGCACGGGCGACATGGCCCGCTGCAACACCTTCGCGCACTGAATCCGGGCGCCGCAGGGCGTTGTCAGTGCCGGGTGCAACACTGAGATCCAGGTCACAGTCGGCGTCTTGGGCTGGGAAGGAATGATCGGCATGAGCATGTACCCGACGATTCTCTACGACGACGCGAAGGCGGCGATCCGCCAGCTCAAAGACGCGTTCGGCTTCACCGAAGTGTGCGCGTACGAGGGCGAGGACGGCAGCGTGACGCACGCCGAGCTGTCGTACGGGACGGGCACCGTGATGCTCGGCTCCAAGGGCCGCGAGGGCCTCTTCGCGAAGGTGATGGCGAAGGCGGGTCCGGTGGGGGTGTACGTGGTGGTGAGCGATGTGGACGCGCACTACAAACGCGCCGCCGAGCAGGGCGTGGAGATCCTCATGGAGCCGACGGACCAGGACTACGGCTCGCGGGACTACATGGCGAGGGACGCGGAGGGCAACGTGTGGAGCTTCGGCACGTATGCGCCGGGCGGCGCGGAGTGAGGGGATGGAGGCCCGCCCCCTGTCCCCCGGGCGCGGTTCCCCGGACCCGGGGCGCTGCGCCCGGGCCCGATCCAGGGGCCCGGCGCTTGGAGGTCCGGCGCCGGGACCCGGAGGCTGAGGGTTCGGGGCTGCTCAATGGGCGACGGTGGCTCAACTGATCGAGCAGGAAGGGGAGTTGGGCTCGGCGGACGTGCCGCCCCTGGGGGCGGGCGGCTGTCTCGCTACGCGCGTCGCGCTATACGGAGCCCGTATGGACCTGGAAGGCGGCGCGGCGGACCGCCTTGGCCAGGGCCGGGTCGGGGTGGGCCGCGGCGAGGGCGACCAGGACCTGCACGGTGCGGGGATGCCCGACGGCGCGTACCTCGTCGAGCAGTGCCGGGACCGTGCCCTGCACCGCCGAGTCGAGGTGCCGTACGAGCAGTTCGCTCTCGCCGTGGTCGGCCACTGCCGCGGCCGTGTCGACCCATAGCCAGGTGGACTCCTCGCGGGTGAGGACACCGAGCACGTCCTCGGGGTCGCCGCCCTCGTACTCGGCGAGCCAAAGCAGGGCGTAGGGACGCAGGCAGGTTTCGGTGGCGGCGGCGCGCACCTCGGCCTCGGCGGGCGCTCCCACCACCCTCAGCGCCTCGAAGGCGAGCCCGCGCAGCAGGGCGTCGTCGCCCCGGGCCACGTCGAGGAGCTCGGTGACGGCGCTGCCGACGGTGCGCGCGGCGGTCCAGGCCCGGTACTCGGCGCGGGCCGGGCCGGGGGTGAGGCCGGCGCAGCCGCGCAGCATGTCCTCGGCGGACTGCTCGATGTTCCCGGCGGGGCTCTGCGCGGCGACGCAGATCTGTTCCAGCTTGACCCAGACCGCCCAGTTGCCGAGCGGGGTCAGGGTGGCCTGGCCCTCGCCAAGGACGAGCGCGCCGACGGCGGCGAGGCCGGCCAGCGCCCAGCCGAGGAGGTGCGGGAGGAGCGGAGGCAGGGACACCGGGTCGGGCTGGGGGCCGTAGGAGACCTCGCAGCGTTCCTCGCGGAGTTCGGCGACCCGCTGGCCGAGGAGGTCGAGCAGTGCCGGTACGAGTACGGGTCCGTTCGAGAGCTGGAGGAGGGAGAGCACTTGAGGGACGGCCTCGACGACCTCGGCGACCGCCGTGGGGGCGATGTCGTCCGGGGCGGGATGGATGAGCGACCACGCGTCGAACAGGGCGACCCAGCCGCGCAGGACGGCCGCGTCGTCACGATCCCAGGCGCGCAGCCGCCAGCCGGGCCGCACCGTGGCGCCGTGCAGCTCGACGAGACCGGCGAGCCGGGCCCGGTCCCAGCCGGCCCGCACCTGACTGGTCGTCAAACCCAGGGCGGCGGCGGCCCGCTCGGCGACCGGCGCGGGAAGCGGGCCCGGCCGGCCCGGCCCGGAGTCGCCGCCGCGGGCGCGCTCGGCGTCGGTCCAGCGGGCGACACGTACGGCGTCGGCGAGCACCGCTCTGGCCTGGCGGGCCAGTTCGGCGGCGGCCGGGGTGCCCGCGGGCGGCCGGAGTGCCGGCCGGGTACGCCGGTCGGTCACGGCCCTGCGGGCGGTGGCAAGGGGTCGGGCTTGCATCGGGTGCGGAGCGCGGACAAGCCGCAGTCTGGAGTCGCGCGGCAACTTCTCTTCAGGCTTCCGGGACGTCACGCAGGCAGTCTTCCCCGTCACTGCCCGAAAGCCCAAACGGAATCGGCCACCCCCGCCACTCCGGGGGCCACCGGGACTGCCGGGGGTCCGGGGGTCGCCCCCCGGAAGAACACAGCCCCGTCACTGCCCGAAAGCCCAAACGGAATCGGCCACGCCCGCCACTCCGGGGGCGGGTGGGGTGTCACATGAGGGGGGTGAGGAAGCGGCGCAGGGTTTCTTCGTAGCGGGGTGGGTCGGCGTTCCACATCGAGGCGTGGGGGGCGTGCGGGACCGTGTGCAGGCTGATCAGTTCCGGGCGGCGGTCGGCCAGTTCGCGGGACGGGCCCCAGGGGGCGAGCGTGTCGTCGGGGCCGTGGAAGAGCAGTGTCGGGACGCGCAGGGCCCTGGGGTCGACGGCTTCCTGGAGGCGGTCGCCGTGGACGCCGGTGCGGCCCTGGGCGGCCCGGACGGCGAGCGGCAGCAGCGCGCCGGGAGTGCCGTGGGCCGAGGCGAGGGCACGCGTGGTGGCCTCCCAGTCCAGAACGGGCGAGTCGAGGACGATGCCGCCGATGCGCTCGCGCAGTGCGGAGTGGGTGGCGGCGTGCAGGGCCATCGTGGCGCCGGTGGACCAGCCGTGCAGGATGACCCGATGGGCCCCGGACCGCAGGGCGTAGCGGATCGCGGCGTCGAGGTCGCGCCACTCGGAGTCGCCGAGGTGGCCGAGGCCGTCCGGTGAGCGGGGCGCGCCCTCGTCGCCCCGGTAGGCGAGGAGGAGCACGGGGAGCTGCTGGCGGTGCAGGAACTCCACGATGTTCAGGGGGTGTTCGCGAGTGGTGCCGAGCCCGTGCACGGCGATGACCCAGGTGGTGCGGGGGCCGGGCACCAACCAGGCGGGCAGCGGCCCGAGTTCGGCCGCGATCTCGACGTCCCGGTGGTCGAGGCCGAGGGCGGTGGCCGGGGTACCGCGATGGATCTGGGGGGTGAGCCGTACGCGGTCCCCCGCCGCGAGGCTGCCGTGGGTGACCCGCTCCAGGCGGCGTACCACCGTGTCGGCGGTGTGCGGGGCGTCTTCGAGGACGTCACCGACGACGGCGTGGGCGCCCTGTCCCGCAAGGCCGTACGTGCCGGGGCGCAGCGACACGAGCGAGCGGGTCAGGGTGATGCGCCCCGGGGCCGTGGCGTGCACGGTCAGCCGGGGGTCGGTGGGCAGCGGGCGGCCCGGGGGCGCCTTGAGGGCGGCGTCGCTGGCGTAGCGTCCGGCGACGACCGCCGCCGCGCCGACGCCGAGGAGTGTGGTGACGGCTGCAGCCGTCTTGGTAGCGGGGCGCACCCCTCCAGTCTCGGCTCGGGGCCGCCGGGGTGCCAGTGGGCGGAGCCCATCGGGGTCGGCGGCCCCCGGCCAGGGTCTGTCCGGCGGGTGTGGTCGCCGTCGAGGTGGCTCGGCCTTGTGGTGCTGGTGAGCGGGGGTCCGGTGCGTCCAGCCGCAAGGCGGAGGAGGGCGGCGACGCGATGGGGGCCCTGTCCGAGCGGAGCCGAGAACTTGAGGGAGTCGGCAACCGACGACAACGCGGCTGGGGGTCCCCCTGGCCCATTAGGCCCATTAGGCCTTGAGGGAGGGCGCGCCAGGGCCGCGCGTCCCGGACAAGATCCGCCGGACGGACCCTAAGGCTGCCCGTATCCCCGCAGCCGGTCGGCGGCCTCGTCGAGCTGGGCGGGGCTGAGCAGGGACGGGGTGCGGCCGGGCAGGGCGGCGGCGGTGAGCCAGACCCGGCACATCCACTCCAGTTGGGCGGTGCGGTCGTAGGCCTGGGCGAGCCCGGTTCCGTAGGTGACGGTTCCGTGGTTCTGCAGGAGGCATCCGGTGCGGCCGTCGAGGGCGCGCAGCATGTTCTGGGCCAACTCCTCGCTGCCGTACAGGGCGTACGGGGCGACTCGGACGGGGCCGCCGAGCGCGGCCGCCATGTAGTGGACCAGGGGCAGCTCGGTGACGAGGGTGGACACGGCCGTGGCGTGCACGGCGTGGGTGTGGACGACGGCCCGCGCGTCGGTGTTCCGGTACACGGCGAGGTGCATCGGGATCTCGCTGGTGGGCCGGAGCGTGCCCATGACCTGGTGGCCTTCGAGGTCGACGGCGACGGTGTCGGCGGGGCCGAGCCGGTCGTAGGGGACGCCGGTGGGAGTGACCAGGACCAGGTCGCCGACGCGTACCGACACATTGCCCGAGGTGCCGACGACCAGCCCTTCCGCGGCGGTTCTGCGTGCGGTGTCGATCAGTTCGGCCCATGCCGCGGCGGTCGCCGCCTCGTCGTCGCTCATGCGGCCGATCCTGCCAGGGCGGGGGCGGCCGGGGTACGGGAGTTGGACTGGATCTTCCACTAGCCTCTGGGTGCTTTGTTCCGTACACCGGAATTCTGGGGGGATCATGGCTGGTGACCGCAATGCGCTGCCGCGCCGGGCCCGGGTGCGGGCCGCCGCGCTCACGGCGTCCTTGGCCGCGCTGGCGCTGGGCTGTGCGGCGCTCGCGGCGCTGCCCGCCGCGTCGGCCGCGGACAAGCCGCTCGGCCACGACGTCTCCTCGCACCAGAAGAACGTCGACTGGGGCGCGGCGAAGGGTCTGGGCGCCTCGTTCGTCTACGTGAAGGCGACCGAGTCGACGACGTACCGCAATCCCTACTTCGGGCAGCAGTACGACGGCGCCCGGCAGGCGGGCCTGGTGCGCGGGGCCTACCACTTCGCTCTGCCCGACCAGGCGTCCGGCCGGGCGCAGGCCGACTTCTTCGTGGGCAACGGCGGCGGCTGGTCGGACGACGGCCGGACGCTGCCGCCCGCGGTCGACCTGGAGCACAACCCGTACGGCGAGAACACCGACGACAGCTCCGGCGCCGGCGCCAAGTGCTACGGCCTGAGCCCGGCCGCGATGACCGCCTGGATCTCGGAGTTCAGCGACGAGGTGCGGCTGCGCACCGGGCGCCGGCCGGTGATCTACACGACCGCGGGCTGGTGGAACGACTGCACCGGCCACAGCAAGGCCTTCGCTGCGACCCATCCCCTGTGGCTGGCCCGGTACGCCGACACGCCGGGCCCGCTGCCGGCGGGCTGGTCGTACTGGACGTTCTGGCAGTTCCAGAACGGGAGCGGGAGCCTGCCGGGTGACCAGAATCTCTTCAATGGGAGTTTCGAGCAGTTGAGGCGGTTCGCGGCGGGCCGCTGAACGGCCTCGGCGGGCCGACCGGGAGAGAGAAGAGGCTACGGACACCGATGCGCCCGCCTCAGTTCATCTTCCGTTCACTCAGGTTACTTACGTTCGTCCAGCCACTGACGTCGAACGATTGCCTGGGTAAATGGAACACATCACGCTGCTGCTCGCGATTGTGATCGTGACAGCTCTCGTGTTCGATTTCACGAACGGTTTCCATGACACCGCCAACGCGATGGCCACCACCATCTCGACCGGCGCCCTGAAGCCCAAGACGGCGGTCGCCATGTCCGCCGCGCTCAACCTGGTCGGCGCGTTCCTGTCAGTGGAGGTCGCCAAGACGATCTCCGGCGGGATCATCGACGAAAAAGGCATCAGAACCGAGGTCATCTTCGCGGCCCTGGTCGGTGCCATCCTCTGGAACCTGCTGACCTGGCTGCTCGGTCTGCCCTCCAGTTCCTCGCACGCCCTGTTCGGCGGCCTCATCGGCGCCGCGGTCATGTCGGCGGGCTGGTCCTCGGTCAACGGCTCGACCGTGGTCACCAAGGTGCTGCTCCCCGCCGTCGCCGCGCCGATCGTCGCGGGCGTCGCCGCGATGCTGGCCACCAGGCTGACGTACCGGATCAACCGGAACACCGACGAGAAGGCCACCGCCAAGGGCTACCGCGCGGGCCAGATCGCCTCGGCCGGCCTGGTCTCGCTCGCCCACGGCACCAACGACGCCCAGAAGACGATGGGCATCATCACCCTCGCCCTGGTCACCGGCGGTGTGCTGCACCCGGGCGCGAACCCCCCGCTGTGGGTCATCGTCTCGGCCGGTCTGGCCATCGCGATGGGCACCTACCTCGGCGGCTGGCGCATCATCCGCACCATGGGCAAGGGCCTGACCGAGCTGCGCCCGCCGCAGGGCTTCGCCGCCCAGACCGGCGCCGCCACCGTCATCCTGGCCTCCTCGCACATCGGCTTCTCGCTCTCCACCACCCAGGTCTGCTCGGGTTCCGTCATGGGCGCGGGCATCGGGCGCAAGGGCGGTGTGGTGCGCTGGTCCACCGCGAGCCGGATGGCCGTCGCCTGGGTGCTGACGCTGCCGGCCGCCGGCCTGGTCGGCGCGGGCGCGGAATTCCTCACCAAGCAGGGCACGTGGGGCATCGTCGCCGTCGCGATCCTCCTGATCGCCGGTTCGGGCACCATCTGGAAGCTGTCGCGCCGCCAGCCGGTCGACCACCACAACGTCACCGCCGACGAGATCGGCGAGGCCCCCGCGGCCGAGCCCGCCGGTGTCGTCACCACCGCGATCGCCGCGGTCACCCCGCCGCCGACCGTCGCGGCCGCGGCCGCCGCGGCCACCGACCTCAAGGCCACGATCCAGGCCCCGGCCCCGGTGGCCCCCGCCGATCCGCCCACCCCGGCGACGGTCTGACCCCGGTTCTCCGGCACAGCTAAGGAATCCTCATGCACATCGACTGGGCAGCTCTCGGCTCCGTCTTCGGCGTCAGCCTCGCGGTGACCGTCGGCCTGGTGGGCCTGTTCACCCTCGGCATCGTCGGCCTCACCAAGCGGGAGGCCGCGGCCTCGGGCACCGGCAATGTGGCGATGGCCCGCACCGGTGCGTACGCCTGCTTCGCGGCCTGCGCGGCGGCCGTCGCGTACGGGATCTATCTGATCGTCGCCTGACCCGCCCGCACCACCCGAACCGCCCTTCGGCCCCCGCCGGAGGGCGGTTCCGCGTGGCGTCGCACACTCTCTCGCGCCGCAGGTCAACAGCAAGTTGACGGGTGTTCTCGCAGCGTGGTGGACTGCACCGGCCAGCTACGGCGGCAGAAGAGGAAGCCGGTGCGAATCCGGCGCGGTCCCGCCACTGTCACCGGGGAGAGATCCCCGCGAGCCAGGAACTCTCACCGCCGGTCACGTCGAACCAGGGCGCGGACACCCTGAGTGAGGACATACCGCCATGCGCGCCTGCCCGTTGAGACCTTCCCGCCCTTCCCGCGTCGCCCTGGCGGGCTGACCGCATGCGGGCCGATCGCACCTTCGCCTACGGCGCCACGGCCGGACTCCTCGGCGACCTCCTGCTCGGCGATCCACGCCGCGGGCATCCGGTCGCCGCGTTCGGACGCGCGGCCGGCGCCGTCGAGCGCGCCCTGTGGCGCGACCACCGCGGCTGGGGCGCGCTGCACACGCTCGTGTGCGCGGGCGGCGCCGTGGGCGGCGCGCTCCTGCTCTCCCGTGCCGTACGAGGTCGGCCCGCCGCATCCGTCGCGCTGACCGCCGCCGCCACCTGGACGGTGGTCGGCGGCACGTCGCTGGGCCGCGAGGCCCGGGCCATCGGCGGGGCGCTGGCCGCGGGCGACGTGGAGGTGGCCCGGGAGCGCCTGCCTCACCTGTGCGGGCGCGACCCGCAGTCCCTGGACGCGGACGGCATCGCGCGGGCCGTCGTCGAGTCGGTCGCCGAGAACACTTCGGACGCGGTCGTCGGCGCCCTGGTGTGGGGCGCGCTCGCGGGCGTGCCGGGCCTGGTGGGCTTCCGGGCGGTCAACACGCTGGACGCGATGGTCGGGCACAAGTCGGCCAGGTACCGCAGGTACGGCTGGGCCTCGGCGCGCCTGGACGATGTGGCGGGCTGGCCGGGCGCCCGCCTCACCGCCGTCCTCGCCGCGCTCGCCGGCCCGGACACCAAGGGCGCGGTACGGGCCTGGCGCGCCGATGCGAGCAGGCACCCGAGCCCCAACGCGGGCCCGGTCGAGGCCGCGTTCGCGGGGGCGCTGGGCGTACGGCTCGGGGGCACGCTCTCCTACGCCGGCCGCGTCGAGCACCGGCCGGTCCTGAACGCGTCCGGGCGGGCCGTCGGCGTCACGGACATCGAACGGGCGGTACGGCTCTCGCGCAGGGTGGGCTGGCTGACGCTGGCCGCCTCCGTCGCGACGAGGGCCGCTGTGAGGAAGGGACGTACATGGGTGGCGGGCTGCTGATCGCGGGCACGACCTCGGACGCCGGCAAGAGCGTCGTCACGGCCGGGATCTGCCGCTGGCTGGTGCGCCAGGGCGTCAAGGTCGCGCCCTTCAAGGGCCAGAACATGTCGCTGAACTCGTTCGTCACGCGCGAGGGCGCGGAGATCGGCCGGGCGCAGGCAATGCAGGCGCAGGCGGCGCGCGTGGAGCCGAGTGCGCTCATGAACCCGGTGCTGCTCAAGCCGGGGAGCGACCGCTCCAGCCAGGTGGTCCTGATGGGCAAGCCGGTGGGCGAGTTGAGCGCCCGCGGCTACCACGGGGGCAGGCAGCAGGCGTTGCTCGGCACTGTTCTGGAGTGCCTGGCGGAGCTTCGGGGCACGTATGACGCCGTGATCTGCGAGGGGGCGGGCAGCCCGGCCGAGATCAATCTGCGGCGTACCGACATCGTCAACATGGGTATCGCGCGGGCCGCGCGGCTGCCCGTGGTCGTGGTCGGCGACATCGACCGGGGCGGCGTGTTCGCCTCGTTCTTCGGGACGACGGCGCTGCTCAGCCCCGAGGACCAGGCGCTGGTCGCCGGCTACGTCGTCAACAAGTTCCGGGGCGACGTGACGCTCCTTGAGCCCGGCATCGAGATGCTGCGCGGCCTCACCGGACGGCACACCTACGGGATCCTGCCGTACGCTCACGGCCTCGGCATCGACGAGGAGGACGGCCTCAGGGTCTCCATGCGCGGAGCCGTGCGGGAGTCCGTGGTGGCGCCGCCGGTCGGCGAGGACGTGCTGCGGGTCGCCGTCTGCGCCGTGCCGCTGATGTCCAACTTCACCGACGTGGACGCGCTCGCGGCGGAGCCCGGCGTGGTCGTGCGGTTCGTGGACCGGCCCGAGGAACTCATCGACGCCGACCTCGTGGTGGTGCCGGGCACGCGCGGCACGGTCCGCGCCCTGGAGTGGCTGCACGAGCGCGGCCTCGCGACGGAGCTGGCGCGCAGGGCCGCCGAGGGCCGCCCGGTGCTCGGCATCTGCGGCGGGTTCCAGCTGCTCGGCGAGCACATCGAGGACGAGGTCGAGTCGAAGGCGGGCTCGGTGCCGGGCCTCGGCCTGCTTCCCGTACGGGTGCGGTTCGCCGCCGACAAGACCCTGGCGCGGCCCGTCGGCGAGGCCCTCGGGGAACCCGTCGAGGGGTACGAGATCCACCACGGCGTGGCCGAAGTCCTGGGTGGGGATGCCTTCTTGGACGGCTGCCGGGTGGGCGCGGTGTGGGGTACGCACTGGCACGGCTCGCTGGAGAGCGACGGGTTCCGGCGCCGGTTCCTGGAGCAGGTCGCCCGGGCCGCGGGCCGCCGGTTCGTGCCCGCGCCCGACACCTCGTTCGGGGCGCTGCGCGAGGAACAGCTGGACCGGCTCGGCGACCTGATCGAAGAACACGCCGACACCGACGCCCTGTTGAGGCTGATCGAGCAGGGCCCGCCCGCCGGGCTGCCCTTCATCCCGCCGGGGGCGCCGTGAACACCCCGGCCCCGCCTCGGCGTACAGCACTACTCGAAGGAGAGATCGGCACATGAGCACCCGGTATCCGTTCACCGCCGTCGTCGGCATGGACGACCTGCGCCTCGCGCTGCTCCTGAACGCGGTGAGCCCGGCCGTGGGCGGAGTGCTCGTCCGGGGCGAGAAGGGCACCGCGAAGAGCACCGCCGTACGAGCCCTCGCCGATCTGCTGCCCGAGGTGGCGGTCGTGGCGGGCTGCCGCTTCAGCTGCGACCCGGCCGCACCCGACGCGCGGTGCCCGGACGGGCCGCACGAGAGCGGTCCTGGCACCGCCCGCGCGGCGCGCATGGTCGAGCTCCCGGTGGGCGCGTCCGAGGACCGTCTGGTGGGCGCCCTGGACATCGAGCGGGCGCTCGGCGAGGGCGTGAAGGCTTTCGAGCCGGGGCTGCTCGCGGACGCCCACCGCGGCATCCTGTACGTCGACGAGGTCAACCTGCTCCACGACCACCTCATCGACCTTCTCCTCGACGCCGCCGCCATGGGGTCCTCCTACGTCGAGCGCGAGGGCGTCTCCGTGCGGCACGCCGCGCGGTTCCTGCTCGTCGGCACGATGAACCCCGAAGAGGGCGAGCTGCGGCCGCAGTTGCTCGACCGGTTCGGCCTCACCGTCGAGGTGGCCGCCTCCCGCGAGCCCGAGCAGCGCGTCGAGGTCGTACGGCGCCGCCTCGCGTACGACGACGACCCGGCCGCATTCGCCGCGCGCTGGGCCGACGCGGAGGGCGCCCTTCGCGAGCGGATCGTGGCGGCGCGGGAGTTGCTGCCCTCGGTCGTGCTCGGGGACGCGGTGCTGCTCCAGATCGCCGCCACCTGCGCCGCGTTCGAGGTGGACGGCATGCGCGCCGACATCGTGATGGCGCGCACCGCCACCGCGCTGGCCGCCTGGGCGGGGCGCACCGAGGTGACGAGTGAGGACGTCCGGCAGGCCGCGCTGCTCGCCCTTCCGCACCGGCGCCGGCGCAACCCGTTCGACGCGCCGGGCCTCGACCAGGACAAGCTCGACGAGACCCTGGAGCAGTTCCAGGACGAGGACGAGGGCGACGACGATCCGGACCCGGGCCCCGAAGGCCCCGGCGGCGGTGGCGGCGGAGTGCCGCCGCAGGGCGACTCCCCCGAGAGCCCGGCCGAATCCCCTGAGTCGCCGGAGTCCTCCGACGCCGTGGAACCGCCCGCCTCCCCCGCCCCCAGCGGCCCCGGCGAGCGGGCCGCGGTGAAGGCCGCCGAGCCGTTCCGTACGAAGATGCTGAGCGTGCCCGGGCTCGGCGAGGGCGCGGCGGGCCGGCGCTCGCGGGCCCGTACCGACCACGGCAGGACGACGGGTTCGCGCCGCCCTCAAGGGGCGCTCACCAAGCTGCACTTGACGGCGACCGTGCAGGCCGCGGCCCCCCATCAGCGGGCGCGCGGGCGTTCGGGGCGCGGTCTCGTGGTGCGCCGGGACGATCTGCGTCAGGCCACCCGCGAGGGCCGCGAGGGCAACCTCGTGCTGTTCGTGGTGGACGCGTCCGGGTCGATGGCGGCCCGGCAGCGGATGAGCGCGGTCAAGGGCGCGGTGCTCTCGCTGCTCCTCGACGCCTACCAGCGCCGCGACAAGGTCGGCCTGATCACCTTCCGCGGCAAGGAGGCCGACCTTGCGCTGCCGCCCACCTCGTCGGTGGACGCGGCCGCCGCCCGGCTCGAATCGCTGCCGACCGGCGGGCGCACCCCGCTCGCGGCGGGGCTGCTCAAGGCCCATGACGTACTGCGGGTGGAGCGGCTGCGCGATCCCGCGCGGCGGCCGCTGCTCGTGGTCGTCACCGACGGCCGGGCCACCGGCGGCCCCGAGCCGGTGGCGCTCGGCGCCCGCGCGGCCCGGCTGCACGCCGCCGAGGGCACCGCGTCGGTGGTCGTGGACTGCGAGTCGGGGATGGTGCGGCTCGGGCTCGCCGGGGACCTTGCACGCGAACTCGGCGGCACCGCCGTCACCTTGGACGAGCTGCGGGCGGACTCCATCGCCGGTCTCGTCAAGGACGCAACTGGAACATCGAGGAGGGCCGCTTAATGCCGCAGGGACAGGTCAGTGTCGTACCCGAGGACGGCCTGACGACCCGTCAGCGCCGCAACCGGCCGCTGGTCATGGTGCACACGGGTGTCGGCAAGGGGAAGTCGACGGCCGCGTTCGGGATGGCGCTGCGCGCCTGGAACCAGGGCTGGCCGGTCGGGGTGTTCCAGTTCGTGAAGTCGGCGAAGTGGAAGGTCGGCGAGGAGAACGCGCTGAAGGTGCTCGGGGCATCCGGCGAGGGCGGCCTCGTCGAGTGGCACAAGATGGGCGAGGGCTGGTCCTGGATCCAGCGCGAGGTGGCCGAGGGCGAGCCGAGCCACGAGGAGAAGGCCCGCGAGGGCTGGGAGCAGGTCAAGCGCGACCTGGCCGCCGAGACGTACAAGTTCTACGTCCTGGACGAGTTCGCCTACCTGCTGCACTGGGGCTGGGTCGACGTCGACGAGGTCGTCTCGGTGCTGCGCGACCGGCCGGGCACCCAGCACGTGGTCATCACGGGCCGCAACGCGCCCGAGCAGCTGGTGGAGTTCGCGGATCTCGTGACGGACATGTCCAAGGTCAAGCACCCCATGGACGCCGGCCAGAAGGGCCAGCGGGGCATCGAGTGGTAGCACGTCTCGTCATCGCCGCCCCATCGTCGGGCAGCGGTAAGACCACCGTCGCGACGGGCCTGATGGCCGCGTTCGCGCGCTCCGGGCTCGCCGTGTCCCCGCACAAGGTGGGCCCCGACTACATCGACCCCGGGTACCACTCCCTGGCGACCGGGCGGCCCGGCCGCAACCTCGACGCGTACATGTGCGGGCCCGAGCTGGTGGCTCCGCTGTTCGCGCACGGGGCGCGCGGCTGCGACCTCGCCGTGGTCGAGGGCGTGATGGGCCTGTACGACGGGGCGAGCGGGCTCGGCGAACTCGCCTCCACCGCCCAGGTGTCCAAGCTTCTGCGCGCCCCGGTGGTCCTCGTCGTGGACGCGTCCTCGCAGTCCCGGTCGGTGGCCGCCCTCGTGCACGGCTTCGCGTCGTGGGACCCCGAGGTGCGGATCGGCGGCGTGATCCTCAACAAGGTCGGCTCGGACCGGCACGAGGCGCTGCTGCGGGAGGCCCTCGGCGAGTCGGGCGTGCCGGTCCTCGGTGCCCTGCGCCGGGCGCCCCAGGTCGACACCCCGTCCCGGCACCTGGGTCTGGTTCCGGTCGCCGAGCGGCGGGCGGACGCGGTGGACGCGGTGGCGGCGATGGGGGAGCAGGTGCGGGAGGGGTGCGATCTGCCTGCGCTGCTGGCTCTGGCGCGGTCGGCTCCGGCGCTGGGGGTGGAGGCGTGGGAGCCCGGCTTCGGATTCCCCCACCCCGCCCCTTCCCGAAAGCCTCCGGCGGATGGATCGTCGGCCTCGGGCCGGTGGGCACGGGGCTCCGCCCCGGACCCCGCTCCTCAAACGCCGGAGGGGCTGGATTTTGCGGCTGAGGCCACGACCCAGGGCCAGCAGAATCAAGGTCGGCGGCCGCTCGTCGCCGTCGCCGGCGGCCCCGCGTTCACCTTCTCCTACGCCGAGAACACCGAACTCCTCACCGCCGCCGGGGCGGAAGTCGTCACCTTCGACCCGCTCCGGGACGAGGAACTGCCGCCGGGGACAGGCGGGTTGGTGATAGGCGGCGGGTTTCCCGAGGTGTACGCCGCCGAGCTGTCGGCCAACGAACCGCTCAGGAAGGCCGTCGCCGAGCTCGCCCGCTCGGGGGCGCCCGTGGCCGCCGAGTGTGCCGGCCTGCTCTACCTCGCGCGGTCGCTGGACGGGCAGCCCATGTGCGGGGTGCTCGACGCCGACGCTCGGATGTCGGGGCGGCTCACCCTCGGATACCGCGAGGCGGTGGCCATCGGCGACAACAGTCTGGCCGCCGCCGGAACCCGGCTGCGCGGCCACGAGTTCCACCGCACCGTCATCGAGCCGGGCGCGGGCGCCGACCCCGCCTGGGGGATCGTGCACCCGGAGCGCCGCGTCGAGGGCTTCGTGCAGAAGGGCGTGCACGCCAGCTATCTGCACACGCACTGGGCGGCCCGGCCGGAGGTCGCCCGTCGCTTCACCGAGGGCTGCGCCAGGTGACGTACTCAGCCGGCGATGCCCACCACCAGCCAGATGAACCCCACACCCGCGACGGTGCACAGCAGCGTCGACAGGGCGGGGTGCTCGTGGTGGGCCTCGGGGAGGATCTCGGCGGCGGCCAGGTACAGGAGCACGCCGCCGAAGAACCCCAGATAGCTGCCGAGCAGCTGCTCCGGAAGGGTGAAGAGCAGGGTCGAGGCGGCTCCCACCATCGGGGCGAGCGCGTCGGCGAACAGCATCGCCAGCGCCTTGCGCTTCTCGTTCCCGTACAGGCTGGTGATCGTGTACGTGTTGAAGCCGTCGGCGAAGTCGTGGGTGATCACGGCGAGCGCCACGGCCACGCCCATGCCGGCGCCCACCTGGAAGGCCGCGCCGATCGCGATGCCGTCCATCAGGCTGTGCCCGACCATCGCGCAGGCCACGGTGACGCCGACCTGCGGGGCCCGGTGTTCGCCCGCCCCGTGGGCGGCCTGGCGGACCGCGAGCACCCGCTCGACGACGTGCGCGAAGAGGAAGCCGCCGACGAACAGGAGCAGCGCCCGGGGCACCCCGAAGAGGTCGTCGCCGGCCGCGTCCAGGGCCTCCGGCAGCAGGTCGAGGCCGACCACGCCGAGCATGAGTCCGCCCGCGAGCCCGAGCACGAGGTGGCGCCGGTCGGTGACCCGCTGGGCGGTCCAGCCGCCGAGCAGGGTCATCAGGAACGCGCCGAGCGCGACGAATACCGCCATGCGCCCTTGCTAACCGACGGTGCCCCTACTCCGCATGTCCACGTCCGGCTCCGCCGCCGCCCCAGAGCGGCCTGAGAGGATCCTCGCCATGGCCGACGACGCCCGCACCCCCGAGCACGCCGGGGCATCTCTCGTCGTGGGCGTCGGCGCCTCGAAGGGCGTGTCCGTCGACGAGGTCCTCGGGCTGATCGGGGCCGCCCTGGCGGACGCGGGTCTCGATCCGCTCGCCGTCGCCGAACTGGCCACCGTGGACGGCAAGTCCGGCGAGCCGGGAATCGTCGGCGCCGCGGCGAAGCTCGGGGTGCCGGTCGTCTCGTACGCGGCCGCCGAACTCGCGGCCGTCCCGGTGCCGCACGGCTCGGACGCCGCGCTCGCCGCCGTCGGAACCCGTTCCGTGGCGGAGGCCGCCGCACTGGCCGGGGGCGGTGAACTGCTCGTCCCCAAGCGGAAGTCGAGCCCCGCGGAGGGTGCCGCGATGGCGACATGTGCGATCGTACGTCGACCCCACCTCCGGCCGTTCGCCGACCGCTGTGACGGACCCCCCACCAGGAGCGAAGCCATGTCCATGCCTGCCACCGAGGCCCAGCACGATCTACGTCACCACGGTGACGCCGAGGTCCGCGACGACGGCGACGAGCTGATCGATCTCGCCGTCAATGTCCGCACCGGCACTCCCCCGGTCTGGCTGCGGGAGCGCATCGCCGACTCCCTGACCGGGCTCGCCGCCTATCCGGACGGCCGGGCGGCGCGCTCGGCGGTGGCGGCGCGGCACGGCCTTCCGGTGGAGCGGGTGCTGCTGACGGCGGGCGCCGCGGAGGCCTTCGTGCTCCTCGCCCGCTCGCTGACGTTCCGTCACCCGGTCGTGGTGCACCCGCAGTTCACGGAACCGGAGGCGGCGCTGCGCGATGCGGGGCACGAGGTGCGGCGGGTGCTGCTGCGGGCCGAGGACGGCTTCCGGCTCGACCCCGCGGCCGTCCCCGAGGAGGCGGACCTGGTGGTGGTCGGCAACCCGACCAACCCGACGTCGGTGTTGCACCCGGCCCGCACTCTGGCCCAACTCGCCCGCCCTGGGCGGACGTTGGTGGTGGACGAGGCGTTCCTGGACGCGGTGCCGGGCGAGCGCGAGGCCCTCGCGGGCCGCACGGACCTGCCCGGGCTGATCGTGCTGCGCAGCCTGACCAAGACCTGGGGCCTGGCGGGGCTGCGGATCGGTTACGTACTGGCCGACCCGGACACGATCGCGGCCCTCCAGCGAGCCCAGCCGCTGTGGCCGGTGTCGACCCCGGCGCTGGTCGCGGCGAGCGCCTGCATGGAACCCCGCGCACTGGCGGAGGCCGAGGCGGCGGCCGTGCGCGCCGCCGAGGACCGGGCCCATCTCCTGGCCGGCCTTGCGGAGTTCGACGAGGTGACCATGGTGGAGCCGGCCGAGGGACCGTTCGTGCTGGTACGGATCGAGGGGGCGGCGGAGGTCAGGGAGCGGTTGCGCACGCTCGGCTTCGCGGCGCGGCGCGGCGACACGTTCCCGGGCCTCGGGCCCGAGTGGCTGCGGCTCGCGGTCCGGGACCGCCCCACCACGAACCGCTTCCTCCAGGCCCTGGACCAGGCCCTGACCCTTACGGACCGCTGAGCCGGGGGGCCTCCGAGGTGGGGTGGGCCCAGCACCGACCCTGCTAGGGGCGCGGGGAACTGCGCGCCCAGCCACGCACGATCCGCAGCCGAGGTAAGGGCACATGCGCGTAGCGCATGACATTTAAGGAGCCCGGGGAACTGCGCGAGCACCCACCCACGGCCCGAGGCCGAAGGAGTCTTCAGGGGCGCGGGGAACTGCGCGACCAGCCACCTACGGTCCGCAGGCCGAAGGGGCCCGGGGCGCAGCCCCGAAAGAGCCCGCCCCCCCCTGCCGGGGGTGCGGGCCGCCCAGCGTCAGCCCCGGCCCCGCGCCCGTACCCGGGTCAGCACCAGCACCCCCGCACCCCCCACAAGCAGCGCTCCCGCCCCACCAGCAACGTACGGCGTGGCAGAACTCCCCCCGGTCTCCGCCAACTTCGTGTCCGATGCGACGCTCTGCGTCTTCACCGCCGTGGAGACGGGACCCGCGTCCGGCGCCGCCTTCGCGGGCGTCTTCGGCGACTGGCAGGTCGCCTCCGCGAGGGTGACCTCGCCCTTGACGACGGCCACGTTCAGCTGGAGCGGGTTGACCGAGACCTTCAGCTGAAGGGCGACGGCCGCCGCCGTCCGCGAGGTGGTCGTGGCCTTCGACAGGTCGAGCGTGACCTCGCCGATTCCCGGCACCTGCACCCGCGTGGTCCCGCCCGCCGACAACGTGATCTTCCTGCCGAGCACGCTCACCGCGCCCAGCACATTGGACTTGGCAACCGGGGGACGGCCAGCCTCGCAGACCGCGCTGGAGGTCACATCACCCAGCTCGACGAGGGAGAGCAGCGGCAGCCCGGGCAGGTGCAGCCGGGCGTTGACCAGCCGGGAGGAGCCTTCCGCCTTCTTCGCGTCGGCGCTCGCCCTGGCCGTGGCCACGTCCGCCTTCAGGACGTTGACGGGCTGCCCGCCGCCGACCCCGTCCAGCTTCACGGTCAGCGCGGTCTTCTCGGCACCGGCCGGCGCCCGCACGTCGTTGAGCGTGGCCTTGAGCGGTACGTCGACGGCCCTGTTGAGCAGGGACACGTCGAGCCCGGTGCGCAGTACGACGGCGCTCGCCCGGCCGCCTCCGTCGCCCTCGACGCCGGTGGCCCGCGCGGGCACGGCGAGCAGCAGCGGCCCGGCGGTGAGAGCCGCGCAGGCCGCGATCGCGGTGGAGCGGCGGCCGATCGGACGACGGGTGGCCGGACCGTTCGCGGTCGGGCCCGAGGTCAAGCCGAAGCGCGGGCAGAAGGGCAGGCCGAAGTTGGTGCTGTTCAAAGTGGTGGAACCCCCACAGGAGACATGGCCGGCCGGGCGCCCGCCACGGGGACTCGTGGGACTCCTGCGAATCGAGGGGCGCACCGGCAACTTGGGACACCGAATCTTTACGCACTGAGAGTGAACTGGCGGTCACCAGACGCGAGTTCACCCCAAAGGGCTCTTTCCGCTCCTTTATTCGATTCTTCCGACACAGCCGCTCCCTGCCGTCACCCCCGAAACCACCCTGCACCCCGTACGCCACCCGACCACCCCGGCGTACACATAAAGAATTTCAACGACCCGGCCGCGCCACACGTAACGTCCGGTCAACCGGACGACGTATTGGACAGGTCGATTCAAAACAGTGCTAGGGTACGACCATGGCTCGACCGAGACAGTTCGACGAGGAGCGGGCCCTGGACGCGGCGATGCGCGCCTTCTGGGCGAACGGCTACGAGGCCACCTCGACCCAGGACCTGTGCGAGGCCACCGGACTGGGCCGCAGCAGCATCTACAACACGTTCATCAGCAAGCACGCCCTCTTCGAGCGGGCGCTCGGCCGCTATGTCGACATGATGACGGCGAACCAGCTCGAACTCCTCCAGGACGAGCGGCTCGGCCCGCTCGAACGGATCCGGGCCACGTTCGCCGCGGTCGTCGACGGCGAGATGAAGGAACGCCGCGACGGGCGCAGCATCGGCTGCCTCGCGGTCAACGCCACGGTCGAACTCGCCCGCCGCGACGTCGCGGCGGCCACCCTCCTGGAGCGCGACCTCGCACGCCGTCTCGATGCGCTGCGGACGGTCATCGAGACCGGCCGCAGCGCCGGCGAGATCACCTCGCGGCGCGATCCGCTCACCCTGGCCCGCTATCTCAACTCGGTGATCGCCGGGCTACGGGTGGCGGGCCAGGGCGGCGCCGGCCGTGCCGACCTGGAGGGCATCATCGACACGGCCATGGACGCCTTGACCCACTGATCACTACCCCCTGGCCCCACACCCCGCACCTCACCGGCCATCCGTCAACGACCAGCTCCCCCATACCAGTTGACGCATGGGTCGGTTTTGTACTGAACAATCCATAACACCCTCCGGACAGGAGCACACCTGCCATGCCTCGCGCCGTTTACGTACTGGCCCTGGGGATCTTCGCCATGGTCACCAGCGAGTTCGTCGTCGCCGGACTGATGCCGCAGATGGCGGCGGGCCTCGATGTCACAGTCCCCCAAATCGGCTATCTCATCACCGCGTTCGCACTGGCGATGGCGTTCGGCGGCCCGTTCCTCACCGTGGGGGTGATGCGGCTGCCGCAGAAGCACGCGCTGATGGTGCTGTTCGCCGTCTTCCTGGTGGGCAACCTGCTGGCCGCGACCGCCACCACGTACGCGGTCATGCTGTTCGCCCGGGTCGTCACCGGCACCGCCTCGCAGGCGTTCTTCGGTGTCTCGCTGTCGATCTGCGCCCAGCTGACCCGCCCCGAGGAACGCGGCCGGGCCACCTCCGTCGCGCTCAACGGGCTGATGCTCGGCACCCTCCTCGGGCTGCCGCTGTCCACCCTGATAGGCGAACACCTGGGCTGGCGCGCCGCGTTCTGGGCCATCACCGTGCTGACCGTGGCCGCCGCACTGTGCACCCTGGCCGGGGTGCCCCGGCTCGGCCGGGCCGAGGACGGCGGGGGCTTCATCAAGGAGCTGGCCGTCTTCCGGCGCCCCAGGCTGTGGCTGGCCCTCATGACCAGCACCTTCATCATCGGCGCGACGTTCTCCGCGTTCAGCTATTTCAACCCGATCCTGACCGAGGTCACCGGGTTCGGCAGCGGAGCCGTCCCGGTGCTGCTCATCGCGTACGGGGCCGCGACCGTGGTCGGCAACTACGTGGTCGGCCGGCTCGCCGACCGGTACGCCCTGAACGTGCTCGCAGCCGGGCTCGCGCTGAACCTGCTCTTCCTCACCGGGTTCGCGCTGCTCGCGCAACTCACTCTGCCCGCCGTGGTGTTCATGCTGGGCATCGGCCTGGTCGGGGTCACCATGAACCCGGCGATGGTCACTCGCGTCCAGCGCATCGCCAACGCCCGGCCCCTGGTGAACTCCGTGCACGCCTCGTTCATCACGCTCGGCGTCGGCATCGGCTCCTCGCTCGGCGGGGTCGGCGTCGCCCACTTCGGCCTGCGGGCGCCGCTGTGGCTCGGCGCGGGCCTTGCCGCACTGGGCGTCGTCAGCCTGCTGCCCGAACTGGCAGGCCGCCGACGCCCCGGCCAACTGCCCGCCCCCGAGCGCGAGTTGATCAGCCCACGATCCGCCCGTTGAGCACGATGCGGCTCGGCGCGGCCAGGGCCCGGACGTCCGCGCGCGGGTCCTGGTCGTAGACGACCAGGTCCGCCGGGGCGCCCTCTTCGAGGACGGGGCGGCCGAGCCAGGTCCTGGCCCCCCAGGCCGTCGCCGAGAGCGCGTCGACCGGCGGGATGCCCGCCTTCACGAGCTCGGCGACCTCGGCGGCGACCAGGCCGTGGGCGAGCGAGCCGCCCGCGTCCGTGCCGACGAAGACGGGGATCCCCGCGTCGTAGGCCGAGCGCACCGTGTCGTAGCGGCGCTCGTACAACCGCCGCATGTGGGCGGCCCAGTCGGGGAACTTGGCCTCGCCGCCGTCGGCCATGTGCGGGAACGTGGCGATGTTGACCAGCGTCGGGACGATCGCCACGCCCCGCTCGGCGAACAGCGGGATGGTGTCCTCGGTCAGGCCCGTGGCGTGCTCGATGCAGTCGATGCCCGCCTCGACCAGGTCCCTGAGCGAGTCCTCGGCGAAGCAGTGCGCGGTGACCCGGGCGCCGAGCCGGTGAGCCTCGGCGATCGCGGCCTCGACCTCGCCGCGCGGCCAGCAGGCGGCCAGGTCGCCCGCGTCCCGGTCGATCCAGTCGCCGACCAGCTTGACCCAGCCGTCGCCGCGCCGCGCCTCCCGGGCGACGTAGGCGACGAGGTCGCCGGGCTCGATCTCGTGGCCGTAGTTGCGGATGTAGCGGCGGGTGCGGGCGATGTGCCGGCCCGCCCTGATGATCTTCGGCAGGTCCTCGCGGTCGTCGACCCAGCGGGTGTCGGAGGGCGAACCCGCGTCACGGATCAGCAGCGTCCCGGCGTCGCGGTCGGTGAGGGCCTGCTTCTCGCTCATCTCGTCCGGCACCGGACCGTGCCGGTCGAGCCCGACGTGGCAGTGCGCGTCGACCAGGCCGGGCAGCGCCCAGCCGGACACGGTGAGGGTCTCGCCCGGCGGCCGCTCGTAGGTGATCCGCCCGTCGACCGCCCACAGCTCGTCCCGTACGTCCTCGGGCCCCGCCAGGACGCGCCCCTTCACATGCAGCACCGCGCGATCGCTCATGGTCAGCACTGTACGAGGCGCTGGGTAGTCTCCATCCAGAGGCTCGAACACCCGATGCGACCCCCGACTTGACCGAAGAAGGCACCGCCGTGACACACCCCCTCCTGGATCTGGCCCCGCTGACCGCCGACCACTTCGCGGCGATCGAGCGCCGCGTGGCCGCCCTGCTCGACACCGAGCAGGACGTGGTGATCATGCAGGGCGAGGCGCTGCTCCCCCTGGAGGGCTGCATCCGCGGCGCCGCACACCCCGGCTCCACCGCGCTCAACGTGGTGACCGGTCCCTACGGGCAGACCTTCGGCAACTGGCTGCGCGACTGCGGGGCCGAGGTGATCGATCTGGAGGTGCCGTTCCACGCGGCCGTCACCGCGGAGCAGATCGATCGATCGCTCACCGAACATCCCGAGATCGATTTCGTTTCGCTCGTTCACGCGGAGGCGGCGACCGGCAATACGAACCCGGTCGCGGAGATCGGCGAGGTCGTGCGCCGGCACGGCGCCCTGTTCATGCTGGACGCGGTGGCCTCGGTGGCCGCCGAGCCGCTCCGCCCGGACGCCTGGGGCGTGGACCTGTGCGTGATCGGCGCGCAGAAGGCGATGGGCGGCCCGGCCGGCGTCTCGGCCGTCTCGGTCAGCGCCCGCGCCTGGGAGCGCATCGCCGCCAACCCGAACGCGCCGCGCCGCTCCTACCTCTCGCTCCTGGACTGGAAGCAGCGCTGGATCGACGGCGGCCGCAAGGCCCTGCTGCACGCGCCCGCGCAGCTGGAGATGCTGGCCCTCGAAGCGTGTGTCGAGCGCATCGAGTCCGAGGGCCTGGACGCGGTGACGGCCCGGCACGCCTCGGCCGCCGCCGCGACCCGGGCGGGCGCCGTCGCGCTCGGCGGCGGGCTCGCCCCGTACGTCCACGAAGCAGCGGACGCGGCGCCGGTGGCCACAACTCTGCGCGCCCCGGAGGGAGTCGACGCCTCCGAACTCGTCGTCAAGGCGCTCGCCTCCGACCCCTCGCTGCCGCTGATCGCCGGCGGCGGGGCGCTGGCCTCGACGATGATCCGGGTCAACCACTACGGCGTGGACGCCACGCGCGGCGTCGTCCAGTCCTCGCTCGCGGCGCTGGGTGCGGCGCTCGGCGAGTACGGAATCGCGGTGGACCTGGAGGCTGCCCGCAAGGCCGTTTCCGAAACCTGGTGACACTTTCTCCGCGTTCCTCCGGGACGTAAAGCACAACCGAATTCCGAAAAACGTTCCACAGAACGGGAAGCTGCTTATCCATCGCAGCTTCCCGTTTTCTTCTGCCCCGACTTCCCGACCTCAAACACAAAGGTTTCAACAAGGTTCCGGGGCGGTCACAGGGGTGTGATCGACTCCACATCACTACCGTTTTGTCCGGGAATTACCGGACAAAACGGTTCGCGCGCATGCTCGCGTGATAACACGAACGCGCTCCTCGCACACCCCCTCACGGGAATGCGATTTCAATTTCCGGTCGGTAAATTCCCTCGGCATGACCGCCGCGCAAACAGCAGTCCGTATCGAAAGCCCACGAGTGGAGGACGGAGCCGCGATCTGGCGCATCGCCCGTGACTCCGAGGTGCTCGACCTCAACTCCTCGTACAGCTATCTGCTCTGGTGCCGCGACTTCTCCGGGACCTCCGTCGTCGCCCGCGACGACGCCGGTGAGCCGATCGCGTTCATCACCGGCTACGTACGGCCCGAGCGCCCCGGCACCCTGGTCGTCTGGCAGGTCGCCGTCGACCACGCCCACCGGGGCCACGGGCTCGCCGGGCTGCTGCTCGAAGCGCTGACCGCGAAGGTGTCCGCCTCGCACGGGATCACCGGCGTCGAGACGACGGTGTCGCCGGACAACACCCCGTCCGACCGGCTCTTCACCTCGTTCGCCAAGCGGCGCGGCGCCGCCCTCGACCGTGAACTCCTCTTCGATGCGGGCCTGTTCCCCGACGACGGGCACCAGCCCGAAGTCCTCTACCGCATCGGCCCCCTCCACCCCCAGGGAGAATCGCTGTGACCATCACCCCGCCCGCCCTCAGTGTCTTCGAGTCGCTCGAATCGGAGGTGCGCAGCTACTGCCGCGGCTGGCCCGCCGTGTTCGACCGCGCGCAGGGTGCCCGCCTGACCGACGAGGACGGCCACAGTTACCTGGACTTCTTCGCCGGGGCCGGCTCACTCAATTACGGCCACAACAACCCCGTACTGAAACGGGCGTTGCTCGACTACATCGAGCGGGACGGCATCACGCACGGCCTGGACATGGCCACCACCGCGAAACGGGCGTTCCTGGAGACGTTCCAGAACGTGATCCTGCGCCCGCGCGACCTGCCGTACAAGGTCATGTTCCCCGGCCCGACCGGCACCAACGCGGTGGAGGCCGCGCTGAAGCTGGCCCGCAAGGTGAAGGGCCGCGAGTCGATCGTCTCCTTCACCAACGCCTTCCACGGCATGTCGCTCGGCTCGCTCGCGGTGACCGGAAACGCCTTCAAGCGGGCCGGGGCCGGCATCCCGCTGGTGCACGGCACGCCGATGCCGTTCGACAACTACCTCGACGGCCGGGTGCCCGACTTCCTGTGGTTCGAGCGGCTGTTGGAGGACCAGGGCTCCGGCCTGAACAAGCCGGCCGCCGTGATCGTGGAGACCGTGCAGGGCGAGGGCGGCATCAACGTGGCCCGCGCCGAGTGGCTGCGCGCGCTCGCCGACCTGTGCCGTCGGCGCGACATGCTGCTCATCGTCGACGACATCCAGATGGGCTGCGGTCGCACCGGCGCGTTCTTCTCCTTCGAGGAGGCGGGCATCGTGCCGGACATCGTCACCGTCTCCAAGTCGATCAGCGGCTACGGACTGCCCCTGTCGCTCTGCCTGTTCAAGGGCGAGCTCGACGTGTGGGAGCCGGGCGAGCACAACGGCACCTTCCGCGGCAACAACCCGGCGTTCGTCACCGCGACCGCCGCGCTCGACGCGTACTGGGCCGACGGCCAGATGGAGAAGCACACCCTGGCGCGCGGCGAGCAGGTCGAGCAGGCGCTGCTCGCACTGTGCGCCGAGCACACCCGGCTCGGGGCGAGCTACCGGGGCCGGGGCCTGGTCTGGGGCCTGGAGTTCGCCGACCCGGCCCGCGCCTCCGAGGTGTGCGCCCGTGCCTTCGAGCTGGGGCTGCTCCTGGAGACCTCCGGGCCGCAGAGCGAGGTGGTCAAGCTGCTTCCGCCGCTGACCATCACGCCCGAGGAACTGGACGAAGGCCTGCGGACGCTGGCCCGCGCGGTCGCCGCGACGGTCTGATCCGCCCGCACCCCACCGACGTACACAACCTGCGTACGCAGTCGGCGTACAGCGACAGAAAGGCATCAACTCACCGTGATCGTCCGCTCGTTGAAGGACATCGAGAACACCGACCGCCATGTGAAGGCCGCCTCCGGCACCTGGGAGAGCAAGCGGATCGTGCTCGCGAAGGAGAAGGTCGGCTTCTCCCTGCACGAGACCGTCCTGTACGCGGGCACCGAGACCTCCATGTGGTACGCCAACCACATCGAGGCCGTGTTGTGCACGGAGGGCGAGGCCGAGCTCACCGACGAGGAGACCGGCGAGACCCACTGGATCGCGCCGGGCACGATGTATCTCCTCGACGGCCACGAGCGCCACACCCTGCGCCCCAAGACCGACTTCCGCTGCGTCTGCGTCTTCAACCCGCCCGTCACCGGACGGGAGGACCACGACGAGAACGGCGTCTACCCCCTGCTGACCGAACCCGAGGAGGGCTGACCATGACCGCCCAGGATCTCTACCCCACCCGTGGCACCGCCGAGGTGATCACACCCCGCCAGGACCCGGTCGTCTGGGGCCCGTCCGCCGGACTCGAATCGTTCGAGCAGGACGGCTTCCTCGCGATCGAAGATCTGCTCACGGACGACGAAGTATCGCTCTATCGCTCGGAACTTGAGCGATTGATCGCCGATCCTTCCGTACGTGCCGATGAGCGGTCGATCATCGAACCGCAGTCGCAGTCCGTGCGTTCGGTCTTCGAGGTGCACCGGATCAGCGAGCTCTTCGGGCGGCTCGTGCGCGACGAGCGGGTGGTGGGCACGGCGCGCCGGATCCTCGGCTCGGACGTGTACGTCCACCAGTCGCGGATCAACGTGAAGCCGGGCTTCGGCGCCTCGGGCTTCTACTGGCACTCGGACTTCGAGACCTGGCACGCCGAGGACGGCCTGCCGCGGATGCGGGCGGTCTCGGTCTCGATCGCGCTGACCGAGAACCACGACACCAACGGCGGCCTGATGATCATGCCCGGCTCGCACCGGGACTTCCTCGGCTGCGAGGGCGCCACCCCGAAGGACAACTACAAGAAGTCCCTCCAGATGCAGGACGCGGGCACGCCCTCCGACGAGGCACTCACCAAGATGGCCGACCGGCACGGCATCCGCCTGTTCACCGGCCGGGCGGGCTCGGCGACCTGGTTCGACTGCAACGCGATGCACGGCTCCGGGGACAACATCACCCCGTACCCGCGCAGCAACGTCTTCATCGTCTTCAACAGCGTGGAGAACGCGGCGCAGGAACCCTTCGCGGCCCCGATCCGCCGACCGGAGTTCATTGGGGCGAGGGACTTCACGCCGGTGAGGTGAGACGCTCCCGGCCGGGGGTCCGGGGGTCGCCCCCGGGAGACACAGCATCGGGGCGAGGGACTTCACGCCGGTGAGGTGAACGTCGACTCCCGGGGGCCGTACGCACAGAGATCGTTGGTACGGTCCCTCCATGTCCATGGTCGATGAAACTTCACGAACTCCCGTCACCGCCGCCGACGTCGAGCACGCCGTGCGCCTGTCGGTGACCGCGCTGCGGGCCGGGCTCGCGGCGGACTGGGGCGTGAAGGCCGGAACGCTGGAGTGGGACTGCTGGGAGACCGTCGAGCACCTCTCGGACGATCTCTTCGCCTACGCGGTGCAGCTCGGTCCCGCCCAGCCGCCGCTGGAGGGCGAGGTGCCGTACCTGTGGGAGGCGAAACGTCCCGGCGGCCCCCGCAACGCGGTGCACGCGGACCGCGCGGCGGGGCCGGCCGGGCTGCTTCAGACGCTGGAGGCGAGCGGCGCCCTGCTCACCGCGATGGTCCGCACCGCCTCACCGGAGGTGCGGGCGTACCACGGCTTCGGCGTCTCGGACCCGGAGGGGTTCGGGGCCATGGGCGTCGTGGAGACCCTGCTGCACACGCATGACGTGGCCGAGGGGCTCGGGCTGACCTGGGCCCCACCGGCGGGTCTGTGCGACCGGGTGCTCGCCCGGCTGTTCCGGGACGTGCCGGACGACCAGGACCGCTGGCGGGTGCTGCTCTGGGCCACCGGCCGGGCGGATCTGCCGGGGCGGGCCCGCCCGGACAAGTGGCGCTGGTACGGCGAGCCGCTCAGCCCCGGTGCAGCCACACGCTGAGCGGTCCGGTCGCGGTGAAGCCCGCGCGCAGCGCCGCGGCCAGGTCGTCGCCGCTCTCGTAGCCGACGACCGCGAGGCCCGGCCAGGCGCGGGCGACGGTGGCGAGACAGCCGGCCCAGGCCGCGTCCTGGTCACCGTCGACGGCGTACAGGTTGGAGATGCCCACGACCTGTCCGCTCCTGCTGCCGATGGCTCCCGCGACCACTCTTCCTTCCGCGTCGCGCTCCGCCAGGAAGGTGTGGGCGGTTTCGGCGAGCAGCGCCGGCGGGAAGAGCCCTTCGCTGTCCCCGTCGGACCAGGCCCGCTCCCACTCGGCCAACTCGCCCTCGGTACGCACGGGTTGCCACCCCTCGCCGGTGGCTTCCGGGGCCGGGTGGTGGATCCATTCCGCGTCGAAGAGGACATCGAAGCCGTCGCCGGTCAGGTCGAGCGAGGCGAAGCTGTCCTTCACCGAGGCGCCGGGTGCCGCGAGGTCGATACGGCCGACGATGTCGCGGGGCGAGGCCTCGGGGGTGAGCGTCACGGCGTCCGGATAGTAGAGCGGGGTTCTGCGCGGGCTGGTCCAGGCGTACGGTCCCGACTCCCCCGCGATGCCGTGCGCGCGGCAGAACGCGGCGCACCACTCGGCGTTGTTGCGGACGGCTTGGCGCACCCGCTCGGTGTTGCTGGCATCCATGGTCACGCCCTGGCTCAGCGGGCGGGCAGCAGGTCGAGCAGGCGGTCGACGTCCTCGGCCGAGGTGTAGAGGTGGAAGGCCGCGCGCAGGTTGCCCGCGCGGTTGGAGAGTTCGATGCCGGAGCGGCTCAACTCCTCCTGGCGGTGGCCTAGTCCGGGCACCGCGACGATCGCCGAGCCGGGTGCGGCCACCGGCTCGTAGCCGAGCGGCACGAGCCCCGCGCGGAAGCGGTCGGCGAGCGCGGTGTTGTGGGCGCGGATGCGCTCGGTGCCCAGCTCCTCGACGAGCGCGAGGGAGTGCCGGGCGCCGGTGTACGAGAAGAGCGCGGGGCTCTCGTCGAATCGCCGTGCGGAGTGGGCGAGTTCCTCGATGGGCCCGTAGCAGGTGTCCCAGGGGTGCTCGCCGGCCACCCAGCCCGCGAAGATCGGGTTCAGGCCGCCGAGGTCGTCGGGGACGGTGAGGAAGGCGACGCCGCGCGGGGTGGTCAGCCACTTGAAGCCGACGGTCACCGTGTAGTCGTACGCGTCGGCGTCGATGGGGTACCAGCCCGCGCCCTGGGACACGTCGACCAGGGTGCGGGCGCCGTGGGCACGGGCGGCCTCGCGGATCGCGGCGAGGTCGGCGATGCGGCCGTCGGCGGACTGGACGGCGCTGACCGCGACCAGCGCGGTGCCCGGCCGCACCGCCTCGGCGAGCCGCTCCAGGGGTGCGGTGCGCACCTTCAGGTCGCCGCGCATGTGGAACGGGTTCACCACGGAGCTGAAGTCGGCCTCGGCGACGAGGACTTCGGAGCCTTCGGGCAGCGAGGCCGCGACGAGTCCGGTGTAGACGGCGACGGACGCGCCGGCCGCGACGCGCCGCACGGGCACGCCGGCGAGCCGGGCGTAGGTGGCGCGGGCCGCCTCCACGTCGCCGAACATGTCGGTCGGCGCCCCGGCTGCCGAGGCGGCCACGGCTTCACCCAGGGCCGCCACGGTGCGGGCGGGCAGCAGCCCGGTGCTCGCGGTGTTGAGGTAGGTGGTCTGCGGCGCGAATTCGCCGCGCGCGAGGGAGTCCAGTTCCATGGCTCCACCCTGAATCCCCGCCGACCCCAAGTCAATTGGGCAAAATTGACTGATGCCCCTAAGCAACCCTTATGAATGGGGTGTTACCGGGGAACCTCGCACCCCTCGGGCCCGCAGGCCCCGGCGTCGCCCTCGATGGTCTTCAGGGCCGGGGTGTGCGACTGCCAGGCCTGGTCGAGGGCCTGGGTGAAGACCTCGGCGGGCTGGCCGCCGGAGATCCCGTACTTGCGGTCGAGCACGAAGAACGGGACGGCGTTGGCGCCGAGCTCGGCCGCCTCGCGCTCGTCGGCGCGCACCTCGTCGGCGTAGGCGTCCTCGTCGGCAAGGACCGTACGGACCTCGTCGGCGTCCAGGCCGGCCGCGACGGCGATCTCGACCAGGACCTCCGGGTCGAAGACGGAGCGCTCCTCGGCGAAGTTGGCCCGGTACGCGAGGTCGAGCAGTTCGCTCTGGCGGCCGCGCGCCTTGGCGAGGTGCAGAACGCGGTGGATGTCGAAGGTGTTGCCGTGGTCGCGGCCGTCGGCCAGGTAGCCGAGACCCTCGGCGTGCGCGTTGGAGGCGACGTGCGCCTCCATCTCGCGGGCCTCCTCGATGGTGCGGCCGTACTTCTTGGCCAGCATCGGGATCACCGGGCCGATGTCGCCCTTGGCGCGGCCCGGGTCGAGCTCGAAGGATCGGTGGACCACCTCGATGTCGTCGCGGTGGGCGAACTCCGCCAGGCCCTTCTCGAAGCGGGCCTTGCCGATGTAGCACCACGGGCAGGCGATGTCGCTCCAGATCTCGACGCGCATGTCACTTCTCTCAGTTTGTTGAAGGTCGTACGTTTTAGGCCAACGCGCGGGGTGCCCGGCCCATTCCCGAGCGCTTTCGCCCAGGTCAGGCCGCCGGGGCCAGCCTGCTGAAGGTGGCCCGGTAGGCGCTCGGCGTGAGCCCGGTGCGCCGCACGAGGTGGCCGCGCAGGGAGTCGGCGCTACCCAGGCCGCTGGCCTCGGCGACCTGGTCCATGGCCAGGGTGGTCGTCTCCAGGAGCTCCTTGGCCCGCTCGATGCGCTGGTGCAGCAGCCACTGGAGCGGGCTCACCCCGCTCTCGGCGTGGAAGCGCCGGGTCAGGGTGCGCACGCTGACGCCCGCGTGCCGGGCCAGGTCGGTCAGGGTGAGCGGCTTGTCGAGGTTGCGCATCGCCCAGCCCCGGGTGTCCGCGCAGACCGTCCCGCGCTCGGCGGGCAGCGGGGTCTGGGTGAACTGGGTCTGCCCGCCCGGCCGCACCGGCGCGACCAGCGCCTGGCGGGCCACCTTGTTGGCGACGGCGGCGCCGTAGTCGGTGCGGATGATGTGCAGGCACAGGTCGATCCCGGCCGCGTACCCGGACGAGGTCATGACATTGCCGTCCTGCACGTACAGGACATCGCCCTTGAGGTCGAGCGCCGGGTAGCGCCTGCGCAGTTCCTCGCCGAGTTCCCAGTACGTGGTGGCGCTGCGCCCGTCGAGCAGTCCGGCCTCGGCGAGCACGAAGGCGCCGCTGCAGATGGACGCGATGCGCACGCCCTCGGCGGCCGCCTTCGCGACCACGGCCACCGTGCGCGGGTCGGCCTCGTAGCGCTGGCCGGTCCCGGCGACCAGGACCGTGTCGGCGCCCTCGACCGCGTCCAGGCCCCGGCCCACATACAGGTCGAGGCCGCCGGTCGTGGTGATCGGTCCCGGCTCGGGGGTGCAGACGACCACCTCGTAGCCGGGCCCGCCGTCGACCTCGACCTTGCTGAAGAGCAGCTCGGGGATGGCGAGGTTGAACATCGAGACGGGCGAGGGCGCGATGACGGCGACCCGGTGCAGCGGCATGGCCAGAACCTCCGGACGTATGGCATTCAGGCCACTACTGTACGCGGCCCATGCTCGCCAAGCTGGGGGCATGTCACCGAACACCGCACTCCAAGCCCCGCCCGCCGACCGCCTGTTGACCCCGAAGCCGCCGCGCGGGTCCTCCCCCGCCCTGACCCTCGCCGCCTCCCTGCTCGGCTTCGCACTCATCACGCTGGACGCGTCCGTGGTGAACGTGGCGCTGCCCGCGATCGGCAGCGACCTCGGCGGCGGCATGTCCGGGCTCCAGTGGGTGGTGGACGCCTACACCCTCGCGTTCGCCGCGCTGATGCTCTCGACCGGCGCCTTCGCCGACCGGATCGGCTCGGCGAAGGCGTACGCGCTGGGCACGGTCGTCTTCACCCTCGCCTCGGCGGCCTGCGGCCTGGCCCCGAACCTCGACACGCTGATCGGCGCCCGCGTCGTCCAGGGCGTGGCGGCCGCGGTGGTCCTGCCCGCGTCCCTCGCCCTGGTCCGCCAGGCCTATCCGGACCCCGCCCGGCGGGCCAGGGCGGTGGCGCTCTGGGCGGCCGGGGGTTCGGCGGCCGTCGCGCTCGGCCCGGTCGCGGGCGGCGCGCTGACCACGGTGTGGGACTGGCGCGGCATCTTCTTCATCAACCTGCCCCTGGGCCTCGCCGCCCTCGCCCTGACCGCCCGCGCACCGCGGAGCGAGCGCCGCCCCGCACCGCTCGACCTGCCGGGCCAGCTCGCGGCGGCGGTCGCGCTCGCCGCGCTGGCCTTCGCGGTGATCGAGCAGGGCACGGTACGGATCGTGGCGGGCGCCCTCGCGCTGGCCGCCGGGGTCGTGTTCTGGCTGATCGAGCGGCGGGTGGCGCACCCGGTGGTGCCGCTCGGCCTGTTCCGCGACCGGACGGTGGTCGTCGCCATCGGCGCGGGCTCCGCGGCCAGCGTCGCCTTCTACGGGGTGATCTTCGCCTTCAGCCTCTACTTCCAGCGGGTACGCGGGGAATCCGCCCTGACGGCCGGGCTGATGTTCCTCCCGATGACAGCGCTGATCCCGGTCGTGAACGTCCTCTCCGGCAAGTTGTCCAACCGGTACGGGCCGCGCGTACCGATGCTGAGCGGCCAACTCCTCGCCGTGGCAGGGCTGTTGGTGCTCCTCCTGGCCGACGAGCACACCCCCACGCTGCTCGCCGCGTTCCTGATGGTCCCGCTCGCACTCGGCTGCGGCATCTCGGTGCCCGCGCTGACCGCCGCGATGATGGAGGCGCTGCCGCAGGAGCGGGCGGGGCTTGCGGCCGGTGTCCTCAACGCGGCCCGGCAGGTCGCGGGCGCCCTCAGCATCGCGGTGTTCGGCGCGCTGGTCGCGGGCGACGGCGGCTTCGTGCCGGGCCTGCGCACGAGTCTGCTGGTCGCGGCGGGGCTGTTCGCGCTGTCCGCGGCGGGGACGATGCGGCTGCGGACGGCTGAGCGATTCCCCACCCCGCCCCTTCCCTAGACCCTCCGGGGGCATGCGTTGGGCTGCGGGTCGCGGGTGGCTGGTCGCTCCCCCTTGAGGACGGGGCTCTTACGGCGCGAACGGGGTCCGGGGCGGAGGCCCCGGCGCACCCCGCCCTCGGACGCCACGCACCCCTTATCCGAGCGTCCCGTTCACCCGGCGGGGCAGCCCCAGCGGGTTGTCGTCGCGCAGTTCCGGCGGCAGCAGTGCCTGCGGGGTGCTCTGGTAGGTGACCGGGCGCAGCCAGCGCTCCACGGCGGTGGCGCCGACCGAGGTGGAGGTGGAGGTGGACGCCGGGTAGGGGCCGCCGTGGTGCTGGGCGGGGGCGACCGCGACCCCGGTGGGCCAGCCGTCGACCAGGACGCGGCCCGCCAACCGGGTGAGTTCCGCGAGGAGTTGGGCCCCGGAGCCCTCGCCCTCCGCCTCGGCGGAGGAGATCTGGAGGGTGGCGGTGAGGTTGCCCGGCAGGCGCGAGAGCACCGCGCCGATCTCGCTCTCGTCCGCGTACCGGGCGACGACGGTGACCGGTCCGAAGCACTCCTCCAGGAGCAGGTCGAGCCCGTCCCCCTCCGCCAGCAGCGCGGCCGGTACGGTCAGGAAGCCGCCGCTCACCGTGTGCTCGCCGCCCGCGCCGGGCGTGACCGGGGCCTCGACGCCGGGCAGCGCGGCCCGCTCGGCGACCCCGGCGACGAACGCGTCCCGCATCCGGTGGTCGAGCATGACCCCGGCGTCGGTGTCGCTGACGGCCGCCGTGAGGGCCTTGAGCAGGGCGTCGCCCGCCTCGCCCCGCGGGGCCAGGACGAAGCCCGGCTTGGTGCAGAACTGGCCGACGCCCATGGTCATCGAGGTGCCGAGCCCGGCCCCGATCTGCTCGCCGCGCTCCTCGGCGGCGGCGGCCGTCACCACGACGGGGTTCAGCGAGCCGAGCTCGCCGTGGAAGGGGATGGGCGCGGGCCGCGCGGCCGCCGCGTCGAACAGCGCCCGCCCGCCGCGCACCGACCCGGTGAACCCGGCGGCCGACACCAGCGGATGGCGTACGAGTTCGACGCCCGCGGTGAAGCCGTGCACCAGGACGACGACGTCCTCGGGGAGCCCGGCCCGGACGGCGGCACGGCGCAGGAGCGAGACGCAGAGTTCGGAGGTCGCCGGGTGGTCGGGGTGCGCCTTGACGACGACGGGGCAGCCGGCCGCGAGCGCGCTCGCGGTGTCGCCGCCGGGCACGGAGAAGGCGAGCGGGAAGTTGGAGGCCGAGTAGACGGCGACGACCCCGAGGGGAATCTTGACGCGCCGCAGGTCCGGCCACGGCGGGGTGCGGGACGGGTCGGCGTGGTCGATGCGTATGTCGAGGAAGGAACCGTCCTCGACGGCCTCGGCGAAGGCTCTCAACTGGGCCGTGGTCCGGGCCAGTTCACCGGTGAGCCGGACCGGGCCGAGCGCCGTCTCGGCGTCGGCGGCCTCCACCACGTGCTCGGCCGAGGCGTCCAGGAGGTCGGCCGCGGTCCGCAGGAAGACGGCGCGTACGCTCAGGTCGGCCAGCGCCCCGCGAACGGCGTGGGCGGCCCGGACTGCCTGGTCGACCTCCTCGGGCGTGGCTTCCACCGCAACCTCTTCACGCGGCTTCCCCGTTCGGGGGTCGACACTCCAGACTGGTGCTGCTGCGCTCACCGCGTTGTCCTTCCGCTACCGCTCCTGCCACCCACCGGACTTGTTCGGTATTCTGAACAGAGTTCCCGATGCTGAATATGCTGGGAACTCTATTAACGGGCGTTCCGCCTTGGCAAGAAGCTTCGGCCGGGGCGAGAAGGAGCGGGGTGCTGAATGTCGGCTGCCGATTCAGGTGGAGCACAGGTCAAGTCCGCGGTGCGAACCGTCGAGTTGCTTGAGTATTTCGCGGGGCGGCCCGGAATGCACTCCCTCGCCGCGGTCCAGGAGGCGGTGGGCTATCCCAAGTCCAGCCTCTACATGCTCCTTCGCACCCTGGTCGAGCTCGGCTGGGTGGAGACCGACGCGACCGGCACCCGGTACGGAATCGGCGTCCGGGCCCTGCTGGTGGGCACCTCGTACATCGACGGCGACGAAGTGGTCGCGGCGGCCCGCCCGACCCTGGACCGGCTCTCGGACGACACCACCGAGACCATCCACCTCGCCCGCCTCGACGGCACGAACGTGGTCTACCTCGCGACCCGCCAGTCCCAGCACTACCTGCGCCCGTTCACCCGCGTCGGCCGCCGGCTGCCGGCCCACTCGACGTCGCTCGGCAAGGCCCTGCTCGCCACCCACAGCGACGAGCAGGTGCGCAAGCTGCTCCCGGAGACCCTCCAGCAGCTCACCGAGCACACCATCACCGACCGCGAGAAGCTCATCGAGGAGCTGCACCTCATCCGCGAGCAGGGCTACGCCGTGGACCGCGAGGAGAACACGCTGGGCCTGCGCTGCTTCGGCGTCGCGATCCCGTACCGCACCCCGGCCCGCGATGCGATCAGCTGCTCGGTGCCGGTGGCCCGGCTCACCCCGGCCCACGAACAGATGGTGAAGGACGCCCTGTTCGACGCGCGGGACCGCCTGACGCTGGCGACCCGGCGCCTCTGACGAGCCTCGTCTCCCCCGCGTGGCGGAGGCGGATCATCGGGGCGCAGGACGCGATGGGCCGTGCCCGCGCGGGAGCGTGAGGACATGACCACCGTCGCCCTCACGCGCCCCGCTCTGCGTCCCACCCTGCGGGCCCTCGCCATCGCCTCCTGCCTGCCCTACCTCGCCCTCAAGATCGCCTGGGTCGCGGGCAGTCACCTGGGCATCCCCGAGCACAGCATCCTCCTTGAGCACCGTGCCTTCATGGCCCTGGCCAACAGCGGCACCGTACTCATGGACGCCTGCGTGATCGTGCTCGCACTGCTCCTGACCAGGCCCTGGGGCCTGCGCGTGAAGGCCTGGCTGCTCGCGCTGCCGATGTGGCTCGCCACCGGCCTGCTCGCGCCGGTGATGACCGGATATCCCCTCCAGCTCCTGGTGCGGGCGCTCGGCGGCACCGTAAACAAGCCCACCGACACCGGCAGCACCCCGTACCTCGACGAGTGGGTCTTCGGCGTCGTCTACACGGGCTTCATCGTCCAGGGCCTCGCGCTCGCCACCCTGTTCGCGCTCTACGCCCGCGACCGCTGGGGCCACCTGTGGCGCGGCCGGGTCAGCGAGCTTCCGCAGGAGACCGTACGGCCCGCGACGCGGACGGCCGCCGTCGCCGTCGCGGTCCTTTCGCTGCTTCCGGCCGGGATGCACCTGCTGTGGTCGACGGGTGCGGCGGCGGGCCTGAGCCCGTCCATGGCCGACGGACGGACCTCCGACCAGTACGTCGTGGAGGCCCTGTTCGCGGCGTTCGCCCTGCTCGGCGCGGCGGGGGTGCTGATGCTCGCCTTCGGGCTCGGCCGGTCCCTTCCGCTCCGGGTGCCGTTGGCCCTGGCGTGGCTGGGTTCGGGCGCCACCGCCTGCTGGGGCGGCTGGCTCTGGCTCTCCGCGCTCATGGTCACGGACGGCACGGCGGAGGAACCCACCACGATGATGCACCTCACCTACGCTGTGCAGATGATCGTCGGCATGCTGGTCGTCACCATGGGCACCGCCTTCTTCACCGACCGCTCCCGCCACCCGGACCGGACCACGTGATACGCGCACTATTCGGCATACGGGCCCGGCACCGCTGGGTCCATCTGGTCATCGGCGGGGCCCTGTTGATGCCGTACTTCCTGGTGGGCTCCGTCATCGTCGGCTCGAACGCACCCGGCGCCAGCTCCTTCGACTCGTTCCCGCGGGCGCTCGTCACCTTCGCCATCGCGCTGCCCATCGCCGCCGTCACCGGCCTGGTGCCGATCGCCCGGCCGCTGCTCGTGTTCGGCGCCCGGGCGCTGTGCGGGGTGGATCCGGCGGCGCTCGCCGACGGGCCCGCGCGCTCGCGCGACGCCCGGCTGCGCACCGCCGCCTGGTACACGCTGCATGTCGCGCTCGGCGGGGTCCTCAGCGGGATGAGCCTGGCGCTGCCGCCGTTCACGGTGTTCCTGATCGCGCTGCCCGCCTTCCCGGGCCTGCGCCACACCGTGTACAGCACCTCCGGCCCGCTCTCCACCGGCTGGGGCATCGCGCTCGCCCCGGTCGCCGGGATCGCGATGCTGCTCGGCCTTGCGGCCTGTTCGGCAGCGGCCGGAGCGCTGCTCGCCCGGCTCGCACCGGCGCTGCTCGGCCCGTCGCCCGCCGACCGGTTGGCCGCCGCCGAACAGCGCGCGGCGGAGCTGGCCGTACGCAACCGGCTCGCGCGCGAGCTGCACGACTCGGTGGGCCACGCCCTGAGCGCGGTGACCCTCCAGGCGGGCGCGGCCCGTCGCGTCCTGGACTCGGACCCGGAGTTCGTACGCGAGGCGCTCGCCGCCATCGAGGAGACGACCCGGCGCACGGTCGACGAACTCGACTCCGTACTGGGCCTGTTGCGCCAGGACGACGGCGATCTCGCGACCCCGGGCCTCGCCGCCCTGGAGGGCCTGCTGTCCCGCACCGGCCTGAAGGTGGCGTACACCCTGGAGGGCGATCCGGCCTCGGTGCCCGAACTGGTCTCGCGAGAGGCGTACCGGATCGTCCAGGAGGGTCTGAGCAACGCCCTTCGCCACGGCGGGAGTTCACCCGTCACCCTGCGAGTCGCCGTGGGCGACGGAGAGTTGGTCCTTGTGATGGAGAACCCCCTGTCCGGGGTCGCGCCGGTGGTGCGGCCGGGCGGCGGACGCGGTCTGCGCGGCATCGCCGAGCGGGCCGTGCTGCTCGGCGGGCACGCCTCGGCGGGCTCGGAAGGCGACCTCTGGCGGCTCAGCGCGCGCCTCCCGCTCGGCGGTGCGCGATGAGCGGCGCGGTGCGGGTGGTGATCGCCGACGACGAGCGGATGGTGCGCACGGCCCTGCGGGTGATCCTCGACGCCGAGCCCGACCTGGAGGTCGTCGGCGAGGCCACCACGGGCGCAGAGGCCGTCTCGGTCGTCCGCGACAAGCGCCCCGACGTCGTCCTGATGGACGTCCGGATGCCCGAGATCGACGGCATCCGCGCCACCGAACAGATCCTGGCCACGTCGGCCGCGCCACCGAGGATCGTGGTGGTCACGACCTTCGAGAACGACAGTTACGTGTACGACGCGCTGCGCGCGGGCGCCTCCGGATTCCTCCTGAAGCGGGCCGCCGCCGATGAGCTGATCCAGGCGGTCCGCCTGGTCGCCCGCAGCGACTCGCTCCTGTTCCCCGCGAAGGTGCGCGAACTGGCCGCCCGGCACTCGCCCTCCCGCGCCGCAGCCCCCTGGACGGCCCGGCTCACCGAACGCGAGGCGGAGGTGCTCCGCCTGATGACGACGGGCCTGACCAACGCGGAGATCGCCGGGCGGATGGGGGTCGGACCTGCCACCGTGAAGACCCATGTCGCCTCGGTCCTGGCCAAGACGGGCACCCGCGACCGCACCCAGGCGGTGATCGCGGCGTACGAGTCGGGCTTCGTACGACCCCGATGAAGGTTTCCTGAGAAGACGGGACAAGAGGAACTCCGCGCTCCGGCCCGTCCGTCTTGCGTATGGGATGAACAAGACAATCAGGCGCGCCTCGGTCTTCTGTCTGCTGATGGTGCTCGCCCTCCTCGGACGAGCCACCTATGTGCAGTTCTACGAAAGCCAGGCCCTCGCGGACGACAAACTGAACCGGCGGAACACCATCGCGGAGTACTCGCAGCCGCTCGGGGACATCATCGTGGCCGGATCCCCGGTCACCGGCTCGGAAAGGACGAAGAGCGGCGACCTCGCCTATCGGCGCAGCTACAAGGACGGCCCGATGTATGCGCCCGTGACCGGCTTCGCCTCGCAGGTCTACGGATCGACGCAGCTGGAGGGGATCTACTCCAAGGTCCTCGACGGCAGCGATCCGCGCATGCAGAACCCGTTCGACGCGCTCACCCGGCAGCGCGCGCCGGGCGGCGACGTCCTGACGACCATCGACCCGGCGGTGCAGAAGGCCGGCTTCCAGGCGCTCGGCGACAAGGAGGGCGCGGCCGTCGCGATGGACCCGAAGACCGGCCGCATCCTCGGCATGGTCTCCACGCCGTCGTACGACCCGTCGAAGATCGCGGGTTCCTCGTCGGCGGACGGCGACGTGTGGAAGCAGTTGTCCGAGGACAAGAGCCAGCCGATGCTCAACCGGGCGCTGCGCCAGCCGCTGGCGCCGGGTTCCACGTTCAAGCTGGTGGTGGCGTCGGCGGCGCTGGAGAACGGCCTCTACTCCTCGATCGACGAGAAGACGGCGAGCCCCAACCCGTACCGGATGCCGGGCACGACGACGGACCTGCGCAACGAGTCGGCGTCCGCACCCTGCGAGAACGCCTCGATCCGTACGGCGCTCGAATACTCCTGCAACAACGTCTTCGGCAAGATGGCCGTGGACCTGGGCCAGGACAAGGTGCGGGCGATGGCCGAGAAGTTCGGCTTCAACAACGCGGAGTTGGACGTTCCCGTGCGCGCCGAGGCGAGCGTGTACCCGAAGCACATGAACGCGTCGTCGACGGCGTTGTCCGGCATCGGCCAGTTCGACGTGACGGCGACCCCGATGCAGATGGCCATGGTGTCGGCCGCCATAGCGAACGACGGTGTGATGTCGTCACCGCACATGGTGTCCAAGGTGACGGACTCCAAGGGAGCCGTCCTCCAGTCCTATCCGGACTCGGATTCGGACTCGCATGGAAACCGCATCATGTCGTCGAAGACGGCTCAGCAGATGTACAGCGCGATGGTCTCGGTGGTCACCGACGGCACCGGGTCCAACGCGAAGATCGACGGCATGGAGGTGGGCGCCAAGACGGGCACGGCCCAGCACGGAGTGGACAACTCCAAGAAGCCGTACGCCTGGTTCACCTCGTTCGCCAAGGACGCGAAGACCGGCAAGGAGGTCGCGGTGGCCGTGGTCATCCAGGACTCCGACGCCGAGCGCTCCGAGGTCAGCGGCAACGGCCTGGCGGGCCCGGTCGCCCAGGCGATGATGAAGGCGGCACTGGCCTCACGGTGAACCCCGGGTGAAGCCCGGCCCGGGGCGCACGCGGACGGACGAGCGCCCCGGACCGGAGCAGTTTGCGCTGAGGCCAAGGGCTACGGCAGGAAGTACATCGGGTTCGGGATCTTGTACGTCTTGTCGGCGTAGCCGCCCGAGAGGTCGGTGTACTGGTCACCGAGGTTGGCCACGATGTTGTAGCCGAGCGACTCGATGTGCTTGCGGGTGCCGGCCTTGTAGTCGACGGTCGAGCAGCTCCAGGTGGGCTTGCCGCAGCTCAGGTACGCCGGCGGGTTGGCCTTGTCCTTCAGGAAGAAGTGGGCGGCGTCGACCGGCACGTTGTAGCCCGCCTTGGTGAGGTTGGCGGCGCTTGCAGTGCGCTGAGAGGCATCACGGCCGGTGAGGAAGAAGACGGTGACGCCGTTCTTGGCGGCGTAGTTGACCAGGTCGGGCATGCCGAACACGGCGATCGACTGCGCGCTCTGCACATAGGCGTCGAAGGCGGCCGCGTTGTAGGCGAAGCCGTTCTTCTTCTCGTAGTCGTACGTCAGCAGCGTCGTGTCGTCGACGTCGAGGACGATGGCGGGCTTACGGCCGTCCCGCCCGGGGTGCTCGGCGGCGTGCTTGATCTGCCGCTTGGCGCGGGCCTCTATCTCGGCGACCTGCTTGGCGTAGTTGCTCGTGGGCGACGCCTGGAACTTACCGGAGGCGTCGACGGCACCGCCGTAGTAGGCGTTGATCTTGTCTTCGACCTTGGTGATGTTGGGGATCTCGCGGTCCGACTTCGGCGCGGCGTTGTCGGCGGAGGCCGCGCCGACGCCGTAGAAGGCGACGCCGGTGACGGCGAACGCGGCGGCGGTGGCTGCGGCTTTGGTGAGAGTGCGCATGGGGATTGTCTACGCGCATCACATGGCGCCCCGCCAGGGGAAATGCGGAAATCTTTGCCGCACTGTGTCCTACCGGGGGTAGGGCTCTGTCCCGCCGCTCCGGGGGTGCGGCGGGTCCGGCTGCGCCCGGCGACCGACACCTGGGGCTCCGCCCAGGCCCCGTTGGCTCCTCCCGCCCCGCCTCGGCTGTGACACTCTGCGGCTGCGCCGCGCGGCGTGGGGTTGCGGCTGGGAGGGGTGCGCTGGGGCTCCGCCCCAGACCCCGTTCGCGCCTGAAGGGCGCTCGTCCTCAATCGCCGGACAGGCTAGGGGTCGGCTGGCGTCCGCGATCACTTGATGAGCCGGAGTGGGCTGCCGTCTCGTCCTCGCCGGACCTGGCTAGGAGCGGGCCGCTGTGCGTAATCCCTGGACGGGCTGGGAGGGGGCTGCTGTCCATAATCCTTGGACAGGCCGGGAGCGGGCTGGCTGATGTCCGTGCCCCTGGACGAGCAGGGGGTGGGGCCCTCCTGATCCCTGCACGGGCTAGGAGCGGACCGGCTGGTGTCCATGCTCACCGGGCGGGCTGGATGTGGGCTGATGTCCGTGTCCCCTGGACGGGCAGGGAGTCGGGCCCTCCTGATCCCTGCACGGGCTAGGTGCGGACTGGCCGGTGTCCATGCTCACCGGGCGGGCTGGATGTGGGCTGATGTCCGTGTCCCCTGGACGGGCAGGGAGTCGGGCCCTCCTGATCCCTGCACGGGCCGGGAATTGGGCTGATGTCCATACTCACCGGACAGACTGGATATGGACTGGTGCCCGTGCTCGCCGGACGGGTTGCAGATGCTCGGCCCTGCCAGGGATCGTGCTGCTGGGGGCGCGGGGAAGTGCGCGACCAGCCGTCCACCGGGCCGCAGTCAACCGACAGCGCATTCAGCCTCTCCGGCGATTGAGGAGCGAGGTCCGGGGCGGAGCCCCAGGCAACGACCGCCGGGCCGCAGCCCAGCAGCCATCCCCCGGAGGGTCTGGGGAAGGGGCGGGGTGGGGAAGCTCGCCGCACGCGGCTACCCCAGCACCCCCGACCCCCGCACCGCCTCAAGGTCCGCCTCCGACGCCAACCCCGCGTGATACAACCGGAGTTCCGTCGCCCCCAGCGCCGCCGCCCGGGCCGCATCCTCCGCCAGCGCACCCGGCCGACCCCCCATCCCCGACACCACCGTGAAGTTCGCGGCAAGCACCGCCCCCAAGACCCCCCTCATGGCGAAGGGCGCGAGAAGTTCCGGCCCGCCCGCGCAGGGCACGACCACCCCGTCGGCCACGCCGAGAATGCGCCCAGGGTCGACCCCCGCGTTGGCCCCGCACCGATCCCTCCGCGGATCCGCGTGCAGCAGCACCTGAAACCCCGGCCGGGCCCGGGCCCGTACCGCCGCGACGGCCTCCTCCTGGAGCTCCCTCGCAACCCGCGCGCGGAACTCCAGCGTGGCCGCGCGCAGTTCACCGCCGGACGCCCCCACCGGCCCACCCCGCCACACCGGCTCCAGCGCCCCCCGCACCCGTACCCTCAACTCGCCCGCGTCCAGGCCGACTTCGGCGTACCCCCGCTCGCAGGACGCGCAGAAGCAGAGCGACATCAGGTACTGCGCGGTGTCGTCCAGGGATGCCCCCGCGATTTTGTCGTGGGCGTGCAGGTGCGCGAGGCCGTACCAGCCGCAGGACTCCAGTTCCGTGCCGGACGTGCCGGGCCGCACCGCAGCCTCCGCCGCCAGCGCGACGAGGTACGCGCGGACCCGGGGCTGGGCGATGCACGGCGCCCAGGGGTAGCGGTCGCCATAGGCGTTGACCACCGAGATGGTGGGGTGCTCCGCGCCGAGCCGGGAGTTGTGTGCGAGCACCACCCAGGAGTGCACGTCGAGCCCGGCCGCCGCCAGCGCCTCGGCGGCCTCACCGTAGGCATCACCCGGCGCCCAGGACCCGGCCGGGTAGGGCCTCAACTCCCTTTCCTGCCATGCTGGTTCATCGGGGGGATATAGCATCGCCGCGTGCTCGGCCGTGACGATGCGGTGGCGCGGGTGACGGGGCGTCAGGGCGCGGGTCGAGTGGTAGGCGGAGGCGAGCGTCACCTGGCCGACCCCGAGGTCCGCGATGCGGGCGGGGGCGTCCGGGTCGCCGAGGACGTCCCAGGGATAGAGGAACGCGGAGGCCTTCACACGCCCGCCCCGGAAGCGGGCGCCCCGGGTGCCGATCCTCCTCCGCCTGCCCCGGGTGCGGCGACCCCGGACACACCGGCCCCGCCCACCCCACTCTCCCCCGAAGCCAACAACTCCCGCCCCCGCTCGATCAGCGCGGCCAACTGCTTGACGTGGTCCGCGTCCGGCTCGCTCAACGGCGGCCGGACCTCGCCCACCTCCAGGCCGCTCAGCCGCACCCCTGCCTTGACCAGCGAAACGGCGTATCCGCGGCCCTGGTTGCGCAGTTCCACGAGCGGGACGAAGAACCCGTCGAGGAGGCGGTTGGCCGTCTCGTCGTCGCCCGTCGCCAGTGCCCGGTGGAAGGCCAGCGCGATGTCGGGCGCGAAGCAGAACACCGCGGAGGAGTACAGGGTGATGCCGATGCCGCGGTAGGCGAGGCCGGTGAGTTCGGCGGTGGGCAGGCCATTGAAGTACAGCGGGTCCAGGCCCGCCGAGCGTACGGCGCTGACGATCCGCTGCATCAGGTCGAGGTCGCCCAGGCCGTCCTTGAAGCCGATGATGCCGTCGACGCGGGCCAGCGCGACGGCGGTCTCGGGGGTGAGGATCGCGTTGTCGCGCTGGTAGACGATGACGTCGAGCGAGGTCGCCGCGGCCAGTTCGGTGTAGTGGCGCAGCAGGCCCGCCTGGTCGGCGACGACGAGGTACGGCGGCATCGCGAGCAGCCCGTCGGCGCCGGCCTCCTCCGCAAGCCGGGCGTACTGGACGGCGAGGGCCGTGCCGTACCCGGCGCCCGCGACCACCGGGACGCGGCCCGCGCTCTCCTCGACCGCCGCGGCGACACAGTCCCGGAACTCCTGCGGGGTCAGAGCATGGAACTCCCCCGTGCCGCAACAGGCGAACACCGCGGCGGCACCGGCCTGGATCCCGTTGCGCACGTGCGCGCGGAAGGTGTCGAGGTCGAGGCCGCCGCCCGGCCCGTACGCGGTCACGGGGAAGAACAGCGGCCCGCTGACGTGGGTGAGACGGGCGGCGAGCGGGGCTGAGGTCACGGGCTGCTCCCTGGGCAAGGACCGTCACGAGGGCGACCGGCGTGCACAATTCTGACCGTCGTCCATATTTCTGAACGACGCCACGCTAAGCCCGCGCCCAGGCGTCGGTCAAGGTGAACAGCCCTGACGCCCGGGCGGATTCGACGCCTCGGCGCGCCACTTGACGTGGTTCGACCGCGCTCCCTAGCGTGTCCACGCATGTGAACTGCATCCATGGATACAGTAGATGATTGCGCAGGCCGTTACCTCTTGCGGCTCCCTGGACCGCCCGCCCCCACCCCGAGGAGAGCCCATGCCCCGTCCCCGCACCGTCCTGCTCACCGGCGCCGCCGGCGGGCTCGGCACCCTGATGCGCGGGCTGCTCCCGGCGTACGGATACGAGCTGCGGCTCCTGGACGTGCTGCCGATCCCCGGTGAGCCGGGGGCGATCACCGCCGACCTCGCCGACAAGGACGCGCTGCGCGAGGCGGTCCGCGGGGTCGACGCGGTGCTCCACCTCGCGGGGATCTCTCTCGAAGCCTCCTTCGACAAGATCCTCAAGGCCAACATCGAGGGCACGTACAACCTCTACGAGGCCGCGCGCGAGGAGGGCGTACGGCGGATCGCGTTCGCCTCCTCCAACCACGCGGTGGGCTTCACGCCCCGCCCCCTGGACGCGGACGACCCGCTGATTCCGGTCGCCACCGCGCACCGGCCCGACACGTTCTACGGGCTTTCCAAGGCCTTCGGCGAGGACCTCGCGCAGTTCTACTGGGACAAGCACGGCCTGGAGACCGTCTCGGTCCGCATCGGCTCCTGCTTCCCGGAGCCCACCTCCGTACGGATGCTGTCGATCTGGCTGAGCCCCGGCGACGGCGCCCGCCTCTTCCACGCCGCGCTCACGGCGGAGCGGGTCGGGCACACCGTGGTGTACGGGTCGTCCGCCAACACCCGCCTGTGGTGGGACCTTTCATCGGCGCGGGCGCTCGGCTACGAGCCACGGGACGACTCCGAGCGGTACGCGGAGAAGCTCGTGGCCGAGCAGGGCGAACTCGACCCGGACCAGCCCGAGCACGCCCGCCTCGGCGGCCACTTCACCACCGACCCGCCGATCTGGCCGCACTGACCCTGGGGGCACGGGAGCAGCACGGGGAGCACGACGCCGGCATCCGGTCGAGGTTCGAGGTTCGAGGCCCATGGGGGTTGGAGGTTCGTCGAGGTTCGAGGCCTATGGATGTTCGAGGTTCGCCGAGGTTGAAGGTCCGTCGAGGTCCATTGAGGTCCGTCGAGGTCCGTCGAGGTCCGTCGAGGTCCGTCGAGGTCCGTCGAGGTTCAAGGAACCGTAAAGCGGCTCCGATCGTTTCTGGGACATGACCGCAATGACCCCCGGCTCGAACCTTCCGCTCCCGACCACCCGAGTGACGGTGGACGTGGCCGCTCCCGTACGGCTCGACGTCTCGGGCCTGCTGCTCACCGCCGACGGCAAGGTGCGCTCGGACGACGACTTCATCTTCTACAACCAGCCGCAGGGCCCAGGTGTCACCCACCGCTCCGGCGGCGGCACCGCGCCCGACGCGATCGTCGTGGACACCGCCGCCGTTCCGCCCGGCATCGAGAAGATCGTGGTGACCGCGAGTCCGGACGCGGCGGGCCAGACCTTCCAGGGCATCGAGCCCACGGCCACCCTGCGCAACGGCGACGACGGCAGCGTGATCGCCACCTTCACCCCGCCCCGGCTCGGCACCGAGACGGCCCTGGTGGTCATGGAGATCTACCTGCGCGGCGGCGCCTGGAAGGCCCGCGCGGTGGGCCAGGGGTACGCCAACGGCCTGGCCGGGATCGCCACGGACTTCGGCGTCTCGGTAGAGGAGCCCGCGGCGCCGCCCGCCGCACCGCCGATGCCGTCCGCCCCGCCGGCCGACCCGCGCATCACCGCCCCGGCCCCGGCCGCCCCTTCAGCGCCGCCCGCGAGCAGCGGAAAGATCAACCTGGACAAGGGCCGGGTCAGCCTCCAGAAGAACCAGACGGTCTCCCTGGTCAAGGGCGGCCGCCCGCTGCTCTCCCAGGTCAAGATGGGCCTCGGCTGGGAGCCCGCGTTCCGAGGCAAGGACATCGACCTGGACGCGTCGGTGATCGCGTACGGGCCGCAGCGCAACCACCTGGACAGCTGCTACTTCGGGAAGCTCTCCATCCTGAACGGCGCGATCAAGCACTCCGGCGACAACCTGACGGGCGAGGGCGCGGGCGACGACGAGGTGATCGTGGTCGACCTCGGCCGCATCCCCGCCGAGGCCACCGGCCTGGTCTTCACCGTCAACTCCTTCTCCGGCCAGAAGTTCACCGAGGTCGCCAAGGCGTACTGCCGCCTGATCGACGCGGCGAGCGGCGAGGAGCTGGTGCGCTTCGACCTGACCGGGGCGGAGCCGCAGACCGGGGTCATGATGGCGAAGCTGATCAAGCAGTTCTCCGGAGAGTGGGAGATGACGGCCCTGGGCACCTTCGTGAAGTCCCGTACCGCCCGAGGCATGGTGAAGCCGGGAGCGGAGGTCCTTTAACTTTTGCGGCTCGGTGGGCTGGAACCGGTAACCAGACCGGACCGGTACCAGCCCGTAGATCCGTCTGCCCGCCCGCCGACCTGCCGGCCTGCCGAGTGCCTGACGCCCCCGCTCTCTATCTGGCCAAAGGCTTGCGGCACCGGGTATCGCCCTCGACGTGCCGCCAGTCGTCCGGCCGCGCCCCGCTCATCGACACGAGGTGGCCCGGGCCGGTGACCTTGATCGCCGCGCCCTCAATGGGCCGGTCGCAGCGGATGCAGATCCTGATGCGGCTCATGCCCGTCATGAGGCTTGCCCCGCCTTGGCGACAAGGAGAAAAAGTGGGCCGATGCCGTGGTCGGCGGCGCACTTGAGGTGGCTGTACTCGAACCGTGTGCTGCCGTCCGGCGTACCGACCATGCGCACGCAGCATTCGGCCCTCGGTTCAGAGCAGTAGGTGCACCTGTCAGGCGCTTTATTGTCGTGCCGTGTCATCCCGTACTCCGCACGTGTCCGCTACCGGCGATCTCCTGCACGGGCACCGTAGGCCGCGCTACAACGGAGGTGGGCACGCAAAGTGCGTGCCCTGTACGAGGAGTGCTCCGTGGACGCTGGACGCATCGGGCGCCGCATCGGCTACTGGCGCGATCGCCGAGGGTTCACTCAGGCCGACTTCGGCCGGCTGATGGGGCAGACAAAACGGTGGGTGCAGGATCTGGAGGGCGGCAAGCGTCAGGCCGACCCCCGCCTCTCGGTACTGATGCGGGCGGCCGAAGTCCTGCGTATCCCCCTGGAACAGCTGTTGACCGACGAGCCGTCGAGTGCAGTGTCCGCGAACGCGCCGCCAATCGAAGCGACCGCCGTCATCGATGTCCTCTACCGTGCCGTGGACGAGGGGCTCATTCCGCCGCAAGCCGAGGTGCGTCGTCGGCTCGCCTACTGCTGCGAGGCGTTCCAGGCATGCCACTACGGGGCGCTGGGACGGGCCTTGCCCGCTCTGGTGATGTCGGCTCAGCGGGCCGCGAGCGCGGCCGGTCCGGATGCTTCCGAAGCGCACGCTCTCCTGTCGCGGGTGCTGCAACTGGTTGCCTCCTTCCTTCACAAGTACGGTGCGGCAACAGCAGTGCAGGCTGCCGTCGTGGCCGACCGTGCGCTCGCCGCGGCCGAACGGTCCGGGGATCCCGTGACCATCGGGGCCGCGTCCCGCCGCGTCGCGAAGTCCCTCGCTTACCAAGACCGTCCCGGTGCCGCCGTCGACTTCGCCCTTTCCTCGGCGCAACGTCTGCGCCAGGATCTGGTGAGTGCGGGACCGCTGGGCCTGTCGACGCTCGGCATGCTGTACCTGAACGCCGCGATCGCCGCATCCGCGCAGGAGAGGTCAACGCAAGCCGTGCGGAGGGCAGAACGGCACATCGACGAGGCGGCGGAAGTCGCCGATCAGCAGGGTGCGGACCTGAACGAGGACTGGACGGCATTCGGGCCGACGAATGTGACGCTGCACCGGGTCGACGTTCTGGCCCGGTTCGAAGATGGCTGGTCAGCGCTGGAGGCCGCTGGGTGCCTGTTATCGGAGGCTATGGGAAACCTGACGCGGGAACGGCATGCGCTGCATCTCATCACGATGGCACGCGCTCAGCTCCTGACGCGGCGCAAGAGCGATGCTGCCAAGTCCCTCATCGAGGCGGCCAAACTGGCTCCGGAGGAAGTTCACGGCAGGCAGTCGACGATTGATCTGGTGAAGGACGTGGTCGGCGCGACTCCTGTACCCAGTGTGGAGTTGCGCGCACTGGCCGAAGCCTGTGGACTCCGGGCATGACCCGAGTTCTCTACCTGATCTCCTGTGCGGCCGGCCCCACCCAGTACGTCGAGAAGGGGGTGGAGCAGGCGCAAAAGCGTGGCTGGGACGTCTGTCTCGTGCTCACCCCGTCGGCCGCCGAGTGGTGGGCGCCGCGCATGAGCGAGCTGGAGGACCTCACGGGGCATCCGGTCCGCTCGCGGTACAAGCTGCCCGGTGAGGCGGATGCGCTGCCGAAGGCGGCCGCAATGCTGGTCGCACCGTTGAGCTGCACCAGCCTCAACAAGTGGGGTGCTGGTATCGCCGACACCCTGGCCCTCGGGCTGGTGTCGGAGGGCGTGCACATGGGCGTCCCCGTGGCGGCCATGCCGTACTTCAACCAGGCGCAAGGTGCGCAGCCGGCCGTGGCCCGCAGCATCCGCGACCTGCGCGCCCAGGGTGTCCGCTTCCTCGACGGGGAGGACGGATACGCATCGCATCCGCCGAAGCAGGGCAACCCAGCGGGCTTTCCATGGAATCGGGCTCTTGACGCGGTGGCCACGATGGCCGCCACCCACCAGTAACCCCGGTCCCCTCAGGCACCGGACCGCGCCCTTCGCCGCCCCCGCTCGCACGCCCTGTCGAAACCCCACAACACCCCCAGGACAAATCGCTGCGGCCACGCCATCCCCGCCCGGCCCGGCCGGCTGGCAGAGTCGGGGTATGAGCGATCTTGGAGAAGTACTCGTCACCGGGCTCGGCGCGATCACCCCGCTCGGCGCGGATGCCGCTACTACCTGGGCCGGAATGCTGGACGGCACGTCCGGGGTCGGGCTGATCGAGGAGGAGTGGGGGGCCGGGCTGCCGGTTCGGGTCGCGGCCGGGCTCTCCGTGGACCCCCTCTCGCTGCTCGACCGGGTCGAGGCACGCAAGCTTGACCGTTGTGAACAACTCGCGATGATCAGCTCCCGCGAGGCCTGGCGGGACGCGGGCACCCCGGAGGTCGCGCCTGAGCGGCTGGCCGTGGTGATCGGCACCGGCACCGGCGGTGTGCTGACCACGCTGAGCCAGGACGACACGTTCGAGAAGAGCGGGGCCCGGCGGCTCTCCCCGTTCGCCGTGCCGATGCTCATGCCGAACGGGCCCGCCGCCTGGGTGTCCATGGAGCTCGGCGCGCAGGGCGGGGCCCGCACGCCCGTCAGCGCCTGTGCGTCGGGTGCGGAGGCGATCGCGATGGGGCTGGATCTGATCCGCGCGGGGCGGGCCGATGTGGTGGTGGCCGGCGGCACCGAGGCCTGTCTGCACCCCTTCACGATCGCCGCGTTCGCGCAGATGAAGGCCCTCTCCACGCAGGACCACGACCCCGAGTCGGTGTCACGGCCGTTCGACAGGGACCGCAGCGGCTTCGTGATGGGCGAGGGCGCGGGAGTGGTCGTGCTTGAGCGGGCCGAGTTCGCCCGGGCCCGGGGCGCGCGGGTGTACGGGTCGGTGGCCGGGGCGGCCGTCACGTCCAGCGCGGACCACATCACGGCCTCCGATGTGGCCGGTCAGGTCCGGGCGATCGAATCGGCGCTGAGGGACGCCCAATTGGGCCCCTCCGACATCGGAGTGGTGCACGCCCACGCCACCTCCACACCGTCGGGCGACCTCGCCGAGGCGGAGGCGGTGGCCAAGGCCATCGGCACGCACCCGGTGGTCACCGCCACCAAGTCGATGACCGGCCACATGCTGGGCGCGTCCGGCGCGGTGGGTGCGATCGCGGCGCTGCTCGCCCTGCGCGATGGCGTCGTGCCCGCCACTCGCAATCTGGACCACCTCGACCCGGCGGTCCGGCTCGACGTGGCCGCGGGCGAGAACCGTACGGGCTCGTGGGACGCGGCGCTCGCCAACTCCTTCGGGTTCGGCGGGCACAACGTGAGCCTGGTGCTCGGGCGGGCCTGAACTCCCGCCCGGTGAAGAGCCCCCGGGGACGCTGCCGAGCGCCGTCCGCGTATAACGGCAGTGCAACCGCCTTCGACCTGGGGAGAGTTCATGAATCTACCGGCCACCGACCGCCGCGTGCTCGTCAGTGGGGCCTCCCGCGGACTCGGCCGCGCCGTCGCCCAGGCGTTCGCGGCCAACGGGGACCGCGTGGCCGTCCACTTCGGGTCCAGGGAGCAGGAGGCGCGCGAGACCCTCGACTCGTTGAAGGGAGACGGGCACGTGCTGGTCGGCGGTGACCTCGGCGACCCCGCCGGGGCCCGTCGCGTCGCCGACGCCGCCGCCGACGCGCTCGGCGGCATCGACGTCCTGGTGAACAACGCGGCCGTGAACCTTCGCCATCCGCTCGCCGAGACCCCGTACGAGGAGTGGGCAGAGCTGTGGCAGCGGCATGTGAGCGTGAACCTCCTCGCCACCGCCAACCTCAGCCACCTGGCGGCGTCCCGGATGATCGCGCAAGGGACCGGCGGGCGGATCGTGAACATCGGCTCGCGCGGCGCCTTCCGCGGCGAGCCCGACCATCCCGCCTACGGGGCCACCAAGGCGGCGGTGCACGCGCTCGGCCAGTCGCTCGCGGTGTCGCTGGCCCCGTACGGGATCGGGGTCGCCTCGGTCGCGCCCGGGTTCTTCGAGACGGAGCGCGTCGCGGGACGGTTGAGCGGGGCGGAGGGCGAAGCGATCCGGGCGCAGTCTCCGTTCGGGCGGGTCGCCTCCGCCGAAGAGATCGCGGAGGCGGTGCGCTGGCTGGCCTCGCCGCTCGCCCAGTGGTCGTCGGGCGCGGTGCTCGACCTCAACGGGGCGTCCCACCTGCGGACTTGAGCCGACATCCCACGTAACCCGGTGACCCCCTGATCAAGAGATCAGGGGGTCACCGGGTCAGCTACAGCCAGGGCCAGTTGACCGAGCGGCCCGCTTCGAGCAGCGGCACCATGCGGAACGCCGCGTCCGTCAGGCCCGCGAACACGTGGCGGTTGTCCGTGCCCGACGGGCCGTGGCCCACCCGGTACCCCGCGAGGTTCCAGGTGTAGACCGGCACGTCCGCCGGGACCAGCGCCGTCGGGTCGCCGCCGTAGTGGTACGAGGCCTGCTCGTCCGTCACGATCAGCACCCGGTCGTGGCGGCGGTAGTGCTTGCGTACCGCCTCCGCCGTGTTGGTGCCGCCCAGGTCGCCGAAGCGCTCCAGGATCTTCAGGACGGACTCCCCCGCCTTGTACTTCACCGGCGCGCTACCCGTACCGAACTCCACGAGGTCCGCGTCGGCGGCCCGCAGCGCGAGCGCCGTACCGAAGATCGCGGCCGCGTCGGCCCGGTTGAGCTTGGAGCGGTCCGAGAGCGGCGACCACATCGAACCCGAACGGTCGACCAGGATCAGTGTCCGGCCGCCGAGCGCGGGCACGTTGGCCAGCGAGTGGCCGAGCGCCTTCTCCAGCGGGTACGACCAGCGCAGCGAGGGCGCGTGCTGGTACGCGGCGAGGTAGCGGAACGGGAACTGCCGGGACTTCGCGACGACTTCGGGGTCCGATATCTTCGCGGCGACCTCGGCTGCGACCTCGTCCGAGACACCCGCCTCGTCGAAGTTGCGCAGGTTGCGCACAAGCGCCATCGGGCCCATCGACGGAATGACCGCCTCCCATGCCTCCTTGTCCATCGGCCCCTGCAGCCAGCCCGCGAGCGCCTCCCACGTCAGGCCCGCGGCCGCCAGCCGCTCGGCGCCGTCCGGCGCGAGCACGACCGCCCGGCGCTCCTCGACCGGCAGCGCCATCAGCTCGCGGTGCGCGGCCAGCACCCGGTCCCCGGCCGGCGGCACCGCGGTGTCCGGGTGGTGCCGGCGGTCGAGCGCGTACCGGAACAGCTCGCCCTGCCACGGCTTGGCCGGGTCGGGCGCCGCGTGCACCAGGTTGAGGATGTCGCCGAAGCGGTACCCCTTCGACGCGGTGTCGTACTTGAGCAGCGACTTCCCGCTGTAGAGGCGGCGTACGGCATCCGCGATCCCGCGCTTCACGGGCTTGGGCACGTTCCGGCCGTACACCGACGTCCAGTACGCGAGCAGCTCGCCGGGCTCGTCCGGGCGGAGCAGCACCGAGGCGACGACCTGCCGGTTCGACGGGCCGGCCTCGGCGCCCGCGTCGAGGCGCGCCTTGACGTACTCGGCGGCGCCGACGATCGAGGCGGTACGCAGCCCGCCCTCGCCGCGCAGCCAGCCGAGCAGGCCCGCGGTCCACTCGGGGTCCTCGACGGCGAGCCCCCGGACGAGCGTGGCGAACCGGTCGTCGCGAGCCTCGCCGGACTCGTAGAAGGTCTGCTGGGAAACGAAGTTGGCGACGGCGAGCAGGAACAGTTCGGACCGGGCGTCCCGCAGGTGGCCGGGGCCGCCCTCGTGGGTGAGGGCGGTGGCGCCGGCGGACGCCACGGGCGAAGTGGTGCGCGCCTTGGTGGCGCGCAGGTTGAACCGAGCCATGGTGAATGGCCTCCCGAGATCAAATTCGGCGACGGCGGATTTCGTTGGAGGAAGTAGCCGTGGCCTGCGCACCGGGAGGTGCACGAGCGGATGAAGTATGTGTGGGTGTCCAGAGATCAGGACGGCGGAACCGACGTGTGGTGCTCTGCCCCTGAGCTACACCGGCACGAACAATGCCGGCGGCGGGATTCGAACCCGCGACCTCCCCGTTAGCAGCGGAAGTAGGTCCTGCCTGCGCACCTGGACGAGATCGACTTTAGGCGCGGGACGCGACGGCACGCCACGCATTTTTGGCGGGCGGCGCTGTCCGGGCGGGAGCTCGCGGTATCCGTACGGGCCCAACCGGCCGCACGACAGCCGCAGTTGGGGAGGTGACGACGACGGGGCGGACGACGACGGGGCGCCGGACACGCCACCTGCCAGGCACCGGCACGCACGCCCTGGGACCGGGCGTGGACGCACGACCGCCCGGAGGCCGTGCGGCCCCCGGGCGGTCGGAGTGTGATGAGACGTCAGCTCGGCCAGACGTCAGGCTCGGTGAGAGGTCAGGGGCGGTAAGACGTCAGCTCGACCAGACGTCAAGGCCAGGGAGACGTCAGGCGCGCTGCGTCGTCAGGCTCGCGAGCGGGCTTTGAAGGCCGCCTTGCGGGCCTCCTTCGCGGTGGACTTGTCCGGGTGCAGCCGGCCCATCGCCTCCAGGACGTCCGCCGTCGCGGGGTGCTCCACCCGCCAGGCCGCGTCGAAGAACCCGCTGTGCTGGCCGACCAGGCCCTCGACGAGTTCCTGGAGCTCCTCCAGGTCGCCCTCCACCGCGAGCTGCGCGGCGATGGTGTCGATGGCAAGCCAGAAGATCATCGTCTCGGACGGCGGCGGGACGTCGGGGGCGCCGCGCTCGGCGAGCCAGACCCGGGCGAGGCCGCCCAGCTCGGGGTCGGGCAGCACCTCGCGCACGGCGGGCTCGGCGGAGGCGCCGGTCAGGGCGAGGGCCTGCTGGCAGTGCAGCCGGCGCAGCGGGCCGCCCTCGTCGCCGCCCCGGGCCGCGACGAGCAACTCCCTTGCCGCTTCGGCCGGTTCGCGGCGCGCGAGCCACTGCTCGGTCTCGGCGCGGGCCGAGAGCTCGGGGAAGTAGGCGATGCCGTCGAGCAGCGCGTCGGCGCCCTTGTCGGCCAGGTCGCCGACGGCCGGGGCGTCCACACCGGCCTCCAGCATCCGGGCGCGCACGCCGTAGAGGCCGAGCGGGGTGAGGCGGACCATGCCGTAGCGGGAGACGTCCTCGTCGTCGACCGGCGGGGCGGGCTCGTCGCCGACCTCGGCCATCAGGGCCTCGTCGACGGGCTCGTACTCGACCAGGCCGATCGGCTCCAGGAGGCGGAACTGGTCGTCGAGGCGCATCATCGCGTCGGAGACCTGCTCCAGGATGTCGTCGGTGGGCTCGCCCATGTCGTCGGGGACGATCATCGAGGCGGCGAGCGCGGGCAGCGGCACCGGCCCCTCGGGGGTGCCGCCCTCGCTGACGGTGAGCAGGTACAGGTTGCCGAGGACGCCCTCCAGGAAGTCGGCCTCCTCCTCGGGGTCCCATTCGAGGCGGTCGAAGTCGATCTCGCCGTTCTCGCCGACCAGGTCGGCGAAGTCGTCGATCATCGGGGCGGTGGCGTCCGCGAACACCACGTCGAAGGCGTCGAGCCAGAGGGCGAGCACGTCGTGCGGGGAGCCGGAGGTGAGGACGGAGAGGTTGTCGCCGGGCGAGGCGGTGCCCTCGGCGTCCTCGTCGTCCTGCCCCGCGGAGTTCGGTGTCTCGGGGGCGTCCTCGATGTCGACGAGGCCGGTGTCGACCGCGACCCGCCAGGCTTCGCTCGCGTAGGCCGGGCCGTCCTGGTCGTCGCCCAGGCCGAGTTCGGCGGCGGCCGCGGGCAGCTGCTCCTCGACGAGCTCACCGCCCGCGCCGACCCGGGTGTCGGGCCCGGCCCAGCGGGCGAGCCGCACGGCGCGGGCGAGCAGCGGGGCGGACAGTGCGTCCCGGGCCAGCTCCGCCTCGGAGTTCAGCCGTACCGGCGGCAGGGTGGGGCGGTCTCCGGACATCTGGGGGTACTCCTCGGCCGTACGGTCTGGGCGCTCTGGGTCGCGCTGGGTCAGCGATGGTTGAGCGGCACCCAGCGTAGACGCATTTCACCGGGTTTCGCTGCGCCGGTCCTGCGCACCCGGCGCCCGCCCCCGCCTCTCCCCGCTCCGCCGCGGCGCGCCCCCGTGGATGCGGCGCCCCGTCCCCGGGGGTTCATGTACCCGTCGGTTTTGTTCCACCCGAGAACTCTTGACAACTCCCCACCCCAGACAAGAGATTGACGCGCGTAGAACTGCACCGCCGCACGCACGTTTCCCTCATCTCCGCCCCTCATCACTTCCGGAGTACCTGAATGCCCGTTTCCAGAACCGCCGCCGTGTCCGCCGTGGTCGCCGCCGCACTCGCCGCCGGCCTGGTCTGCGCCGCCTCCTCGCAGGCGGCCCCCGCCGCCCCCGTGCCGGCGAAGATCCATGACATCCAGGGCACCACCCGGATATCGCCGCTCGCGGGCCAGCAGGTCACGGGCGTGACCGGCGTCGTCACCGGTGTGCGCGCCTACGGCTCCTCCAAGGGCTTCTGGTTCCAGGACACGGCGCCCGACAAGAACCCGGCGACCAGCGAGGGCATCTTCGTCTTCACCGGCGCGAACCCGACCGTCGCGGTGGGCGACGCGGTGGAGGTCTCCGCCACCGTGACCGAGTACGTGCCCGGCGGCCCGGCCTCGGGCAACCAGTCGCTGACCCAGCTCTCCAAGCCGACCGTCACGGTGGTCTCCTCGGGCAACGCGGTGCCCGCGCCGGTCGTCATCACGGCCCGCACCGTGCCCGACCGCTACACGCCGAACGGCGACCCGGCGGCCGGGAACAGCGTCAACGGCCTGACCCTCCAGCCGAAGAAGTACGCCACGGACTACTACGAGTCCCTGGAGGGCATGAACGTCCGCATCGGCACCTCGCGGGTGGTCGGCGCCACGGACCCGTACTCCGAGCTGTGGGTCACGGTGAAGCCGCAGGAGAACCGGACCGCGCGCGGCGGCTCGCTCTACTCCTCGTACGAGGACCAGAACACCGGCCGCCTCCAGATCCAGAGCCTGATCCCGGCCGCTCAGCAGCGCTTCCCCACCGCGAACGTGGGCGACACGCTGACCGGGACCACCGAAGGCCCCCTGGACTTCAACCAGTTCGGCGGCTACACGATCACCGCGCGCACCCTCGGCACGGTCAAGGACAACGGCCTCAAGCGGGAGGTCACCCGCAAGCAGCGCACGGGCGAGCTGGCGGTGGCCACGTACAACGTGGAGAACCTGGACCCGGGCGACCCGCAGTCGAAGTTCGACGCGCTGGCGCAGGGCGTGGTGACCAACCTGGCCTCGCCCGACATCGTGGCCCTGGAGGAGATCCAGGACAACAACGGTGCGAAGAACGACGGCACGGTGGACGCCTCGGCGACCGTGAAGAAGTTCACGGACGCGATCCTCGCGGCGGGCGGCCCGGCCTACCAGTGGCGCTCCATCGACCCGGAGAACGACAAGGACGGCGGCGAGCCCGGCGGAAACATCCGCCAGGGCTTCCTCTTCAACCCGGCCCGGGTCTCCTTCACCGAGCGTCCCGGCGGCGACTACAAGACCGCCGTCGGCGTCACCGGCACCAAGGGCCACCCGGCGCTCACCCTCTCCCCCGGCCGGATCGACCCGGCCAACCCGGCATGGACGGACAGCCGCAAGCCGCTGGCCGGCGAGTTCGTCTTCAAGGGCAGGACGGTCTTCGTGATCGCGAACCACTTCGCGTCGAAGGGCGGCGACGAGAGCCTTCTCTCGCAGCACCAGCCGGTGCCGCGCTCCTCGGAGGCCAAGCGGCTCCAGCAGGCCCGCGCCGTCAACGCCTTCGTGAAGCAGTTGCTCGCGGTCGACAAGCACGCGGACGTCCTGGCCGTCGGCGACATCAACGACTTCGACTTCTCGGGCACGACCAAGGCTCTGGAGGACGGCGGCGCGCTGCGCTCGGCCTACCGCACACTGCCGAAGAAGGAGCGTTACTCCTACGTCTACCAGGGCAACACCCAGGTCCTCGACCAGATCCTGACCAGCCCCGCCATCCGGGGCTTCGACTACGACAGCGTGCACATCAACGCGGAGTTCGCGAACCAGACCAGCGACCACGACCCGCAGATCATCCGCTTCCACCCGTAGTGGCCGCTGGGGTGGCCGGGGGGTGTCGCCCTCGGCCCACTCGGGCCCGCCCGCCCTGTGTCCGACCTCGGCGCGGCTCCCGCACACTGGACCCTTCAGGGACCGGACAGCAGAGCGGAGTTGTGCGATGGACCGCGCGGCATTCAGTCGCAGGACCTTCCTCGCGGCGGCCGGGGCAGCCGCCGCGGCGGGGGCGGCGGGCTGTGCGCCCGGCGAGGACCGGGACAGAAGCAGCTCTCCCGCTCACTCCGACGCCAAGTCTCCCGCGAAGGAGAACGACCGTGCGGGCGACGCGAGTTGGCGGCTCAAGGGGCGCGGCGCCGAGCACGAGGTCGAGGGTTACGCGGACCGTACGAGCGTCGCGTCGGGCGAGCCCTTCCGCCTCCATGTGCACACGACCGCGAAGACGTTCCGCGCGGAGGCGTTCCGGATGGGCTGGTACGGGGGCGCGCTGGCCCGCAAGGTGTGGGAGTCGGGCTCGCTGAAGGGCACCCGGCAGCCCGCCGCGAAGGTCGAGCCGACGACGTACACGGTGACGGCCGACTGGACGGCGAGCACGGAAGTGGCCACCAAGGACTGGCCCGAGGGCTCCTATCTGATCCGCCTCACCGCCGACACCGGCGGCCAACGGTACGTCCCGGTCACCGTCAGGTCGGCCGGCACCAGGGGCCGCGTGGTGATCGTCAACGCGGTGGCGACGTGGCAGGCATACAACGAATGGGGCGGCCACAGCCTCTACAACGGCCCGACCGGCGACGACGCGGACCGCTCGCGCGCGGTGAGCTGCGACCGCCCCTACCACCGGGACGGCGACGGCCTGTTCCTCACGTACGAGCAGCCGGTGGTGGCGCTCGCGGAGAAGCTGGGCCTGGCCCCGGCGTATGTGACGAACATGGACCTGGAGCGGGACCCCCACATCCTCGACGGAGCGACTGCCGTCCTGTCCCTGGGACATGACGAGTACTGGACGCAGTCGATGCGCGACCGCGTCACGGCGGCCCGCGACCGGGGCACGAACATAGCCTTCCTCGGCGCGAACGCGTGCTTCCGCCGGATCCGCCTGGAGAAGACCGCGCTGGGCGAGCAGCGTCTGATCGTGTGCTACAAGAACGACTGGCCCAAGGACCCGGGCCGCCGCGAGGGCGAGCCGCCGACGACCAACTTCCGCGAGCCTCCGCACGCCCAGCCGGAGAACTCCCTGACGGGCACGCTGTACGAGTCGAACCCGACCACCGCGGACTATGTGGTCGCCTCGCCGGACCACTGGCTGTTCGAGGGCACCGGCGTGAAGCAGGGCTCGAAGTTCCCGGGCCTGGTGGGTACGGAGTACGACCGCGCGAACGGTACGGAGTCCACGCCCCGCCCGATCGAGGTGATCTCGCATTCACCGCTGACCTGCCGGGGGGTCCATTCGTACGCCAACTCGGCTTATTACACCGCGAGTTCGGGGGCCGGCGTCTTCAACACGGGAACGATGCGGTGGGTCCAGTCGACGGTGGGCGAGGGCGGCCACGGCATCGATGCGACGACGGCGAGGTTCACGTCGAGGGTGACGGAGAACCTGTTGCGGGCGTTCGCGGCGGGCCCGGCAGGCCGCACGCACCCGGCGAAGGACAACCTGGACACGTTCCACCCGTACGCGGGGGATCCGACGTGGTCGAAGCGAAACCTCTGGTAGCGAAGCCTCCGGTGGGGGGCGGCGTACCGCATCACCGCCCTACTTAAGCAGTGCTACGGCAGCCCGCCAAAAACTCTAAGTAGACGTTAACTCTTGGGGCGGGCGAAACTGCCGTATGACGACATCAAGCCCATCAAGCCCACTTCACCCGCCCCGCCCCTTCGGGCGCGCCCTGTGCGCCATGGTCACGCCGTTCACGGACTCGTACGACCTCGACCTCCCGGCCGCGCGGAAGCTGGCCGCGCACCTGGTCGAGAACGGGTGCGACGGCCTGGTCCTGAACGGCACGACCGGGGAGTCACCGACGACCACCGACGAGGAGAAGACGGCGCTGGTACGGGCCGTGGTGGAGGCGGTCGGCGACCGGGCGGCGGTCGTGGCGGGGGTGGGCAGCGCCTCGACCGCGCACACCGTCGCGCTGGCCCGTGAGGCCGAACAGGCGGGCGCGGACGGCCTGTTGGTGGTGACGCCGTACTACAGCCGGCCTCCGCAGGCCGCGGTCGAGGCCCACTTCCGCACGGTGGCCGACGCGACCGCGTTGCCGGTGATGCTGTACGACATCCCGGGCCGCACGGGCACGCGCATCGAGGTCGCCACGATGCTGCGGCTCGCGGAACACGAGCGGATCGTGGCGGTGAAGGACTGCGCGTACGACCTGCTCGGCTCGACGAAGGTCATCGGCGGTACGTCGCTGGCGTACTACTCGGGCTCGGAGGAACTGAACCTTCCGCTGTACGCGGTGGGCGGGGCGGGCTATGTGAGCACGGTGGCGAACGTGGCGCCGCGCGAGCTGCGGGCGGTCCTGGACGCGCACGACGCGGGGGCTGTCGCCGAGGCGGCCCGCCTCAACCAACTAGCCGCCCCCCTGACGGAGTTGATGATGGCGTCGGGCCTGCCGGGCACGGTGACGGCGAAGGCGCTGCTGGGGTACCCGGTGAGGGCGCCTCTGCAGGCGGCGAGCCCGGCTGAGGCGACCCTGCTCCACGCGACGCTGGCCCACTTGAGCGCGGGGTGACCCCCGCCCCGGCCCGCCGGCGTAAACCCCCCGGGGTCTGGGGCGGAGCCCCAGGGGGTTGGCCCGCGGCCCCGGGCTAGTTGTGGGCGTGCAGAACCTCGTTCAGCCCACCCCACACCGCATTGTTCGGCCGAGCCTCAACCGTGCCCGTCACCGAGTTGCGGCGGAACAGGATGTTGGAGGCCCCCGACAGCTCCCGGGCCTTCACGATCTGCCCGTCCGGCATGGTCACCCGCGTACCGGCAGTGACGTAAAGCCCGGCCTCGACGACGCACTCGTCGCCCAGCGCGATCCCCACGCCCGCCTCCGCGCCGACCAGGCACCGCTCGCCGATGACGATGCGGACGTTGCCGCCGCCGGACAGCGTGCCCATCGTGGACGCGCCGCCGCCGATGTCGGAGCCGTCGCCGACGACGACGCCGGCGGAGATGCGGCCCTCGACCATGGACGTGCCGAGGGTGCCAGCGTTGAAGTTCACGAAGCCCTCGTGCATGACGGTCGTGCCCTCGGCGAGGTGGGCCCCGAGGCGCACCCGGTCGGCGTCGGCGATGCGTACGCCCTTGGGCGCGACGTAGTCCGTCATGCGCGGGAACTTGTCGATGGAGGTGACCTGGAGGTGCAGCCCCTCGGCTCGGGCGTTCAGCCGCACCGTCTCGATGTCGTCCACCGCGACCGGGCCGAGCGAGGTCCAGGCCACGTTCGCGAGCAGCCCGAACATGCCGTCCAGGTTCTGGCCGTGCGGCTTGACGAGCCGGTGCGAGAGGAGGTGCAGGCGCAGGTAGGCGTCGTGCGCGTCCAGGGGCTTGTCGTCGAGGGAGGCGATGACCGTGCGGACGGCGACGACCTCGACCCCGCGGCGCTCGTCGGCGCCGACGGCCTTGAGCGCGCCCGCGCCGAGGAGTTCGGCGGCGCGCTCGGCGGAGAGGCGCTCGGTCCCGGCGGGGCCGGGCTCGGCGACGGTCACGAGCTCGGGGGCGGGGAACCAGGTGTCCAGGATGGTGCCGTCGGCGGCGATGGTGGCGAGTCCGGCGGCCGCGGCGCCGGTCGTAGCGGTAGTCGTGTCGGTCATGCCCCAAAACCTAACCGGCCACGGCCCGCCGGGGCGAACCGGTCTCATGTGCCGGTCCCGTGTCCACCCCGGCCGGCGCACCGGGACCCGCCCGCACCCGGTACTGCCCCGCGTGCGGGCGGGCCGCCTGATCTGTGCCGTATTCGTCGTCGCGATGGCGGGGCGGCCCGCAGCCCCCGCGACAGCCCCGGTCAGGGTGTGTACTCGTACCCGATCGTGAACCGCGGCGGCAGGCACCACTCCCCGTACTCGATGATCCCCTCGGCGTCGGACCAGCGGTGAGCGCCCGCCAGCACCGGAGAGCCCACCGGCAGGGCCAGGGCGCTTGCCTCGCGGGAGTCGGCCTCACGGGCGTGCATGTCGTCCCGGGCGTGCGTGATCGTGCGCCCCGTGGCCTCCAGGACCCTGGCGGTGAGCCCGTGGTTCCGGCCCGGCGACGTGTTGAGCAGATCCGGGACCAGGGCGGCGAACGGCGCCGGGTACCAGACCACGGCGAACACGGTGCGGGTCTTGCCGCGTCCGGCGAGCCACTCCCGCCGTACGGCCTGGTCCCCGACTTCGAGGTCCAGGATGTCCGCGACGTACAGCGGCGGTTTGACCAGTTCGGCGGCGGTCACGCGCGACGTCTCGCCCTCGGCGAGGAAGCTCTTGACCCGCTGGACGCGCTCCAGGCGGTCCTTCGGCGTCAGGGTCCACACCGGGTCGTCCTCCACGAACGTGCCGCGCGGGGTGGTCCTGATGTACCCCTCCACCTGAAGCGCTTGCAGCGCACGCGACACCGTGGCCGCAGCGGTCTGCCAGCTGCCGGCGATCTCACGGTTGGTCGGAAGCCTGGCCCCGGGTTCGAGCTCCCCGGACATGATCCGTTCGCGGAAGTGGTCGGCGATCTTCGTGAACGTCTTCTCTCCGGGCATCTGCCGTTCTCCTCACGGGAGTTGAGCACCGCTGACGCTCGGCACACTAGTGCACCGGCCACCCTTGTGGAGTGCTTCTAACACTCCGAAGACTGAACTAGTACACAGACGAGTCGGGGGGACGAGGGGAGCAACACCATGTTCGCGAGCCAACCGCCGGGGAACGGCCACTACTCCATGCCGCCCGCCACGGAGCCGACGCAGTACACAGAAGGGTGCGACCCCTGCTCCGCCCTCACCGCCCAGCTCCACCAGGCGGTGCAGGACCGCAACCAGTCGGCCGAGGTCGACGCCCGAGTGAAGATCAGGCGGCACATGCGCCAGGACCACGGAACGGAGCTCCCGCTCCCACCGAGCCCGTAAACCGAGCGAGTTCCCTAAGGGAACGGACTATGGCAGCATGGATCGCGGCAGGTCAACCGTCGCGGAGCCCGGTCCGGGCCGGCGCAGGATCGCGAAAGGATGGGCGCATGCCCCAACGCACCCGGCTCGACGACGAACACTGCGCCATCGCCCAGGCCCTGGACGTGGTGGGCGACTGGTGGACCCTCCTGATCGTGCGCGACACGGCACGCGGGGTGCACCGGTTCGACGCGCTCCAGCGGGAGCTCGGCATGTCCCGCAAGGTCCTCGCCGAACGTCTGAAGCTGCTCGTGGAGTGCGGGGTCCTGGTGCGCGAGCCGTACCAGGAGCGCCCGGTGCGCCACGAGTACCGGCTCACCCCGCGCGGCCGCGCCCTGCTGCCCGTACTGATCGCACTCCAGGACTGGGGAGACACCTGGGTGCTGGGAGAAGGAGAGACGATGGCCACTTCGACGGAGACATCGGGCGAGACCGAGCGGGTACGGGAGCTGGTCGGCACCCGCGTTCCCGAGCTCCAACTGACCGATTTCAACGGGGAGTTGAGGGATCCGGTCTCGGCTTCCACGCCGTACACGGTCCTGTACTGCTTCCCCGGCGCCTACGCCCGCGCCGAGTCGTACCCGCCCGGCTGGGCCGGGATTCCCGGCGCGCGCGGCTGCACCCTGGAGTCCTGCACCTTCCGCGACCAGCTGGCCGAGTTCACCGCGGCGGGCGCGAGCGTGCACGGCGTTTCCACCCAACGCCCGGACGAGCAGCGGGCGTTCGCCGACAAGGAGGCCCTGCGCTTCCCTCTGCTCTCGGACGCCGGGCTCGATCTGACCGCGGCCCTGCGCCTGCCGACCTTCCGCACGGCGGGCGTGAGCCGGCTCAAGCGGCTGACCCTTGTGGTCGACCGGGACCGTACGGTCATCGACGCGATCTATCCGATCACCGACATCGAGGCGAGCGTGCGGGCCGCGCTCTCGGCGGTGCTCCGGGCGGATTCCTGACGCCGCGCTCGCGGCGGTGCTCCGGGCAGATTCCTGAACCCGCGCTCTCGACGGTCCCCCGCCCGACCACGGCGCTCAGTGCGCCGCGCCCCCAAGATTCAGCAGGACCACTCCGCCGATGATGAGGGCGATCCCGGCGATCTTGGCGGCGGTCATCGCCTCCCCCATGAAGACCATGCCGACGGCGGCGATGACGGCCGTGCCCACACCGGACCAGATCGCGTACGCGGTACCCACCGACATGGACCTCAGCGTCAGCGACAGCAGGAAGAAGGCGAGCAGATAGCCGGCGCCGGTGATCAGCGAGGGCCAGAGCCGGGTGAATCCCTCGCTGTACTTCAGCGCGGAAGTCGCGGCGATCTCCGAGCCGATGGCGCAGGCGAGCAGGACGTAGGGCATGGGGGCAAGGATATCCGGCGATGCGTACGCCCGTACATATCGATCGTCCAAGACTCGGCCCGCCCTGTCGACGCCCACCTGCCCATGCCCCCCCACCACTTGCCCGGCCTCTACCGCAGCAGCCTGCCGAGCAGGTCCCGCGCGTACCCCTCGTCGTACACACCGCCGGTGAGCAGGGACTGGAGGCAGATGCCGTCCATCGCGGCGACGAGTGCGCGCGCGGTGACCGGGTCGGTGTGCCGGGCGAGCAGTTCAGCGACGGAGTCGGTCCACTCGGCGGCGACCGGGCGAAGGGCTGGGCGGCGAAGGGCGGCGAGGTAGAGCTCGTACTCCAGCTCGGCGCGGGCCCGGTCCCCGGTCAGCCACTCGCCCATCAGCCGGGCCAGTTCGACAGCCAGGTCCGCGCCCGGATCCTCCAGGCGCACACAGTCGCGCACCGCCGTGGCGAACCCCTCGTTGGCCTGGCGCAGCGCCGCGACGAGCAGTTCGTCGAGGGTCTTGAAGTGGTACGTGGTCGAGCCCAGCGGCACATCGGCCTCGGCGGCGACGGTGCGGTGGCTGAGCCCCGCGATGCCGCGCTCGGCGACGACCCGGATCGCCGCGTCGATGATGCGCCGGCGCCGGTCGGGGTCGTAACGGCGGCCCATCAGCGGCCCCGGGGTGTTCCGGCCTGGTCACAGAGCATGCCCCCGACCGTACCCGGAGGCCGTGCGGGCTACGGTAAAGCTGATCGACCAGGGGACGGGACGTGCGGAAACGTACGGGAAGTGCGAGGTTGCAGTGACGCAGGACATGGGCTGGGGCCCGGGCGCCCAGGGCGGACCTCCAGGACCGCCGCCGGGGTGGGGCCCCGGCTGGGGCGGTGGCTGGATGCCGCCGCCGCCGAAGCCGGGGGTGATTCCGCTCAGGCCGCTGATGCTCGGCGACATACTCGGCGGGGCGTTCTCGGCGCTCGGCCGCCACTGGAAGCAGCTCTTCGGCGTGGCCCTCGTCGCGTACGGGATGGCCGCGCTGGTCGTCGGCGGGACGTTCGCGATCGCGGCGACCGCCGTGCGCGAGCACCTCGACCGGGTCGTCGACCAGCCCGTCGGCGTGGACCCGGTCCGCGCCGACGTGCAGCCGGTGGTGATCGCCGGGGTCGTCCTGTTCCTCGTCGCGACCGCGATGTGGCTCGTCGCGATGGCGCTGGTGTACGCGGCCGTCCCGGCCGTGCTCCAGGACGCGGTGCTCGGCCGGCGCACCACGTTCGGCCCGGTGTGGCGCAAGGCCTGGTCCCGGTTCCCTGCCGTGCTCGGCGCGCTGGCGCTCCAGTGGGCGGCCATGATCGGCGCGCTGGTCCTGTTCGTGACGCTGATGCTGGTGACGATCCTGTCGAGCTCGCGCCACGAGCCGCCGGCCGCGCTGATCGGCCTCTTCGTGCTCGTCTTCCTCGCGCTGGTCCCGCTCGGCATCTGGCTGTGGGTGCGCTTCGGTTTCGCTCCGGCGGCCGCGGTCCTGGAGAACCAGCGGCCCGTCGAGGCGCTGCGCCGCTCGGCCCGCCTGGTCAAGGACGCCTGGTGGCGGACCTTCGGCATCCTGATGCTCGTCGGCATGATCAGCGGGGTGCTCGGCTACTTCGTCCAGCTGCCGTTCACCTACGGCGGGATCTTCGCGGCCATGCCGCTGGCCCTGTCCGGCGGGGACGCGGTCGGCCCCAAGGTCATGGCCGTCGTCATCATCGCGGTGCTCTACCTGATCGGCACGGTGATCAGCCAGTTCCTGTCGACCACCCTGCCGCAGCTCGCCACCGGCCTGCTCTACATCGACCAGCGCATCCGCCGCGAGAACCTGGCGCCCGCGCTGGCCGAGGCGGCCGGTGTCCCGCCGGTGGCGGCCCCGCCGATGGGCACCTGGTAGCGCCTGATCACTTGGTCACGGTGAACCACGTGGCCCGGGACTTCTTCCACTCGGGGTGGGTGAGGTCCTTGGCCGCGGTGCCGTCGCCGTAGAGGTCGGCGGACCCGTCGTCGGTGATGAACTGGGCCCGCGCGCCCGCCTGGTCGAGGTCGGGCACGTCCACCACGGCCTCCCAGCCGCCCGGGTCAGTGGTCGGCAGGTCGGCCCGCCTGACGGGTGCGTGCCCGGCGACGCCGTCCCACGAGTACACCGCGTACGGGTCGGAGTTGTCGTCCGCGGCCCAGGACCCGGCGACGATCAGGTACTGGTCGGCGGCGTTCTTGCGGATGTCGCGGATGCTGAGCCCACCGAGGTCGAGCTCGATGGGCGTGCCCATGACGGCCTTCGCGCCACTGGCGAGCACCTTGTCGAAGTTGGTGACCGGCACGATCAGCGCCTTGCCGCCGGTCTTCGGCGGCACGAGCGGCGCCCGGAACCCGATGTACGCGGTGCTCGTCGACCCGGGCGCGAACTCCAGGCCCTCCACGTTGAACCCGTCGATCTGCTTGGGCGCCTGGCCCGCGGCGGTCGCGGCCGTGAACCCGTATCGGTCGCCGCCCGCGTGGTCCCAGGCGACGAGGTCGTCCCGCAGCTTCTTGTACGAGCCGCCGAGCGCGAGCTGCGTACCGGCCCCCGACCCGCTCACGGTGGTCGTGAACACGGTGTTCCGGTCGGCCTTGTACACGCCGTCCTTGTTGTTGCCCAGCGAGCCGGTCCAGTAGATCGTGTCGCCGACGCGGGCCGCGCCCTCGATGTCGATCTCCTTGGACACCCCGAGCTGCGAGCTGAAGTCCCAGGTCTTCACGGGCGCACCGGAGGCCGAACGGTCGTACATCCGCAGGGTGTTGGACTCGTCGTCGGCGACGATCACGTACCCGCCGCCCACGTCCACGGCGGCGGAGGCGTCGCTGGAGCCGGTGAAGTACCGCGTGTCGGCGGCGCCCTGCACGGCGGCCGAGGCCGCGTAGTGCAGCGTCTTGGTGGCGGACTTCCCGCCGAGCCCGGTGACCTTGATGGTGAGGTCGGTGTAGCCGCGAGCGTGCGCGGCCACGGACAGCCGCCGGGTGGCCCCCGTGCCGCTGACGTTCACGTCCCCGGTCCCGGCCACCGAGCTCTTGCTGCTGGCGGAGGCGGCCACGGTCAGCGCCGAGGCGTCGGCACCGCTCTGCCCGACCGTGACGGTGACCACCGGATCACCCGTGGCTCCGACGGCCCCCGACAGGTAGGAGGCCGAGAGCCCGATGGTCGGCGTGCCGTAACTCGCCGCGTGCGCGGGGAAGTTGGGTCCCATGGCGGCCAGCGTAAGCACTCCGGACGCGGCGGCAAGGGCCCTGGCACGTCGGAGCGATGGGCGATACGGCACGGGGCTGGCCTCTCGTCGGCGGGGTGTCGTCGAGTAGGTTCCGGCCACCCCGCCAACGAGAGGCGTACGCCATCCGTACGGCAGGCGAATGTCAGTCGATCAGGCTCCGCTTGGGCCGCAGCACACGGAACTCGTTCCCTTCGGGGTCGGCGAGCGTGACCCAGGTGGCGTCCTCCCCCTGCCCCACGTCCACCCGCCGCGCCCCGAGCGAGACGATCCTCTCGACTTCGGCGTCCCGGTCATCGGGGTTGAGGTCGATGCGCAGCCGGTTCTTGACGCTCTTGTCCTCGGGCACCGGCAGGAAACACATCCCCGGATACGCCGTCTCGCCCGCCCCCATGACGGACCCCGTGGACCCCGGCGCCGCCCGAGGACCCCGGGCAGCTCCGCGCCCGATCGGCCGCCGCGGCAGGCTGGCCGCCCGCGATCCGGAGCTCGCCCCGGAGGCGGCCGACCGGCTCACCCGGGACCCGGACGCGGACGTCCGGGACGCCTTCGCCCGGCACCCCCGCCTGCCGCTCCCCCGCATCATGGAGCTGCTCGACGACGAGGAGCTCACCCACGCGGCTGCCGCCAACCCGGCCCTCCCCGCCGCGACGATGCGCCGCCTGGCCGGAACCCCGCGCCACGAAGAAGCCCCGTAACACGAAGAGCCCCCGGCACCATCGGTGCCGGGGGCCTCAACTCGCAGGCGGGACTCAGACGTTGAAGCCCAGCGCGCGCAGCTGCTCGCGGCCGTCGTCGGTGATCTTGTCCGGGCCCCACGGCGGCATCCAGACCCAGTTGATCTTCAGCTCGTTGGCGATGCCGTCGGTCGCGGCCTTCGCCTGGTCCTCGATCACGTCGGTCAGCGGGCAGGCCGCCGACGTCAGGGTCATGTCCAGCGTGACGACGTTGGAGTCGTCGATGTGGATGCCGTAGATCAGGCCGAGGTTGACGACGTCGATACCCAGCTCGGGGTCGACGACGTCGTACAGCGCCTCACGGATCTCTTCTTCGGTCGCCGGCTTGATCGCCGCCTCCGCGTTCTCGGTCATGCCGTCTTCCTTTCGGCGATCTCGCCCAGAGCCTGGGCCGTCGCGTCCTTCCAGGCCATCCAGCTCAGCAGAGCACACTTCACGCGGGCGGGGTACTTGGAGACGCCGGCGAAAGCCACCGCGTCCTCCAGGATCTCCTCCATCGCGTCGTCGGGCTCCAGCTGGCCCTTGGACTGCATCAGAGTCAGGAACGTCTCCTGGATCTGACGCGCCTCCTCCAGCTCCTTGCCGACCAGCAGGTCGTTCAGGACCGAGGCGCTGGCCTGGCTGATGGAGCAGCCCTGGCCCTCGTACGAGACGTCCTCGATGCGTGAACCGTCGTACTTCACCCGGAGAGTGATCTCGTCGCCGCACGTCGGGTTCACGTGGTGCACCTCGGCGTCACCGTCCCGCAAGCCCCGGCCGTGCGGGTGCTTGTAGTGGTCCAGGATGACGTCCTGGTACATCGAATCAAGCTTCACAGCGAATTACCTCGCGTCCTCGCGTCCCTTGCGTGACGTGCCTTATGGGCCGGGGGTCCGGGGGTTGCCCCCCGGGAGAGCACAGCACCCCTAGCCGAAGAAGTTTCGTACGTGCTCCAGGCCGTCCACCAGGGCGTCGACCTCGGCGGGCGTGGAGTACAGATAGAAAGACGCTCGCGTGGTCGCAGGAATTCCGTAGCGGAGGCAGACCGGGCGCGCGCAGTGGTGGCCGACGCGGACGGCGATGCCCTCCTCGTCGAGGACCTGGCCCACGTCGTGCGGGTGGATGTCGCCGAGCACGAAGGAGATCGCGGCGCCGCGGTCCTCGGCCGTGGTGGGGCCGATGATCCGCAGGTCGGGCACCTGGAGGAGGCGCTTGACCGCGTACTCGGTGATCGCGTGCTCGTGTGCGGCGATCTTGTCCATGCCGATGGCCGACAGGTAGTCCACCGCCGCGCCGAGGCCCACGGCCTGCGCGATCGGGGGCGTGCCCGCCTCGAACTTGTGCGGCGCCGGAGCATAGGTGGAGGAGTGCATCGAGACCGTCTCGATCATCTCGCCGCCCCCGAGGAACGGCGGCAGGTCCTCCAGGAGCTCCTGGCGGCCCCACAGGACGCCGATGCCGGTCGGGCCGCACATCTTGTGGCCGGTGAAGGCCACGAAGTCGGCCTGCAGCGCCTGCACGTCCAGCGGCATGTGCGGGGCGGCCTGCGAGGCGTCGATGCAGACCAGCGCGCCGACCTGCTGGGCGCGCCGGACGATCGCCTCGACCGGGTTCTGGGTGCCGAGCAGGTTCGAGACGAGCGTGAACGAGACGATCTTCGTCTTCTCGTTGATGATCTCGTCTATGTTCGACAGGTCGAGCCGACCGTCGTCGGTGAGGCCGAACCACTTCAGCTTCGCGCCCGTGCGCTGCGCGAGCAGCTGCCACGGCACGATGTTGGAGTGGTGCTCCATCTCCGTGATGACGATCTCGGTGTCGCTGTCCACGCGGTAGGGCTCATCGGCCCAACCCAGCATGTTGGCAACGAGGTTGAGCGACTCCGAGGCGTTCTTGGTGAAGATGACCTCGTCGCGGCTCGGCGCGTTGATGAACGTGGCGACCTTGTCTCGGGCGCCCTCGTACAGCGCCGTGGCCTCCTCGGCCACCAGGTACACGCCGCGGTGCACGTTGGCGTTGTGCTGCTCGTAGTACTCGTTGAGCGCGTCGAGCACCTGGCGCGGCTTCTGCGAAGTCGCCGCGGAGTCGAGGTAGACGATCTTCTTCCCGTCGTGGACCACACGGTCCAGCAAGGGGAAGTCCTTGCGGATCGCCTCGTCGAGCAGTTGAGAGGTCGCGGGGAGGAGGCCCGGCAGCTGTGTCACTCGGAAGCGCCGCCCTTCGTGTACGACTCGTAGCCCTCGGCCTCAAGCTTGTCGGCGAGCTCGGCGCCGCCGGACTCGACGATGCGGCCTGCCGCGAAGACGTGGACGTAGTCGGGCTTGATGTAGCGCAGGATGCGCGTGTAGTGGGTCACCAGGAGGGTGCCGACCTCGCCGTTCTCACGGACGCGGTTGATGCCCTCGGAGACCTGGCGCAGCGCGTCGACGTCGAGGCCGGAGTCGGTCTCGTCGAGGATCGCGATCTTCGGCTTGAGGAGCTCCAGCTGGAGGATCTCGTGGCGCTTCTTCTCACCGCCGGAGAAGCCCTCGTTCACGTTGCGCTCGGCGAAGGCCGGGTCCATCTGGAGCTGCTCCATCGCGGACTTGACCTCCTTCACCCAGGTGCGCAGCTTGGGGGCCTCGCCGCGGATCGCCGTGGCCGACGTGCGCAGGAAGTTGGAGACCGAGACGCCGGGGACCTCGACCGGGTACTGCATGGCGAGGAACACGCCGGCGCGGGCGCGCTCGTCGACGGTCATCTCCAGGACATCCTCGCCGTCGAGGGTGACGGTGCCGCTGGTGATCGTGTACTTGGGGTGCCCGGCCAGCGAGTACGCCAGGGTGGACTTGCCGGAGCCGTTGGGGCCCATGATGGCGTGGGTCTCGCCCTGCTTCACGGTCAGGTCGACGCCCTTGAGGATCTCCTTCGTACCGTTCTCGGTGTCGACGGAGACGTGCAGGTCGCGGATTTCAAGCGTTGCCATGGGGAACTCAGGACTCCTGGGTGACGGAGACGAGCACATCGTCCCCTTGGATCTGTACGGGGTATACGGGGACGGGGCGCGTCGCGGGAAGGCCGGACGGCTTGCCGGTGCGGAGGTCGAAGCTCGATCCGTGCAGCCAGCACTCGATCATGCAGTCCTCCACCTCGCCCTCCGAGAGGGAGACGTTCGCGTGCGAGCAGATGTCGTTGATCGCGAACACCTCGCCCTCGGTCTTGACGAGGGAGACCGGCGTGCCGTCGATCTCCACCCGCTTGGGGGTGTCGGTCTCCAGCTCGCTCAGCGCACAGGCTTTGACGAAGGCCATCAGACGGAAGCCTCCAGCTCCGTCTCGATCTTGGCGAGCAGGCGCTCCTCGACGTCCGGCAGACCGATCTGCTGGACGAGCTCCGCGAAGAAGCCGCGCACGACCAGGCGGCGGGCCTCGGTCGGCGGGATGCCGCGGGACATCAGGTAGAAGAGCTGCTCGTCGTCGAAGCGGCCGGTGGCGGACGCGTGACCGGCGCCGGCGATCTCGCCGGTCTCGATCTCCAGGTTCGGCACCGAGTCGACACGGGCGCCGTCGGTCAGAACCAGGTTGCGGTTCATCTCGTACGTGTCCGTGCCCTCGGCGGCGGCCTGGATGAGGACGTCACCGATCCACACGGCGTGCGCGTCGTCGCCCTGGAGGGCGCCCTTGTACACGGCGTTGGACTTGCAGTGCGGGGTGTTGTGGTCGACCAGGAGGCGGTGCTCCTGGTGCTGGCCCTGGTCGGTGAAGTACAGGCCGAAGAGCTCGGCCTCGCCGCCGGTGCCCGCGTAGGAGACCCGCGGGTGCAGCCGTACGAGGTCGCCGCCGAAGGTGACCACGAACGACTTGAAGGTGGCGTCGCGGCCGATCAGCGCGTTGTGCTGGGCGACGTGGACGGCCTTGTCGTCCCAGTCCTGAACGGAGACCACGGTCAGCTTGGCGCCGTCGCCGAGGAGGTAGTCGACGTTGGCGGCGAGCACCGCGTCGCCGGTGTGGTCGATGACCACGACGGCCTCGGCGAACGCGCCGAGCTCGATGACCTGGTGGCCGTAGGCCACGCCGCCCTCGCCGTGCACGGCGATCCGGATCGGCTCGGTGAGCACCGTCTCCTTGGGGACGGTCACGACGGAGGCCTTGGCGAAGGACGAGTACGCCTGGGCCGCGATGCGGTCCACCGGCGTGCCGGCCCTGCCGAGCCGGGCGTCGTCGCGCCCGACGGTCTCGACGACGACGCCCTCGGGGGCCTCGACGGCGATCTTCACGCCGTCACCGGTGGCGACGGCGGTGCCGTCGTGCAGCCCGCGCAGCCGCTCAAGCGGCGTGAACCGCCACTCCTCCTCGCGGCCGTGCGGGACCGGGAAGTCCGCGACGTCGAAGGACGGGGGGGCGCTCATGCGGGTGGCGACGGTCGACTCGGCGGCCACCGCGATGGAGCCTGCGGTGGTGGAGCCCAGCGGTGGGGGTGCCCCCTGTCCGAGCTTGTTCGAGGACTTGGGGGGGTTCTGAGCCTCAGCCATGGCTGTCGTAGTGCTCTCTTCCTAGATCAGAATCTGCTCAACTGCCGGACGGGGGGGCGGTCGTTATCCGACCGAGCCCTCCATCTGCAGCTCGATCAGCCGGTTGAGCTCCAGGGCGTACTCCATCGGGAGCTCCTTGGCGATCGGCTCGACGAAGCCGCGCACGATCATCGCCATCGCCTCGAACTCGGTCAGACCGCGGCTCATCAGGTAGAAGAGCTGGTCCTCGGAGACCTTGGAGACGGTCGCCTCGTGGCCCATGGAGACGTCGTCCTCGCGGACGTCCACGTAGGGGTACGTGTCCGAGCGGGAGATCGTGTCGACCAGGAGCGCGTCGCAGAGCACGTTCGACTTGGAGCCGTGGGCGCCCTCGCCGATCTCGACGAGGCCTCGGTAGGAGGTGCGGCCGCCGCCTCGCGCCACCGACTTGGAGACGATGTTGGAGGAGGTGTTCGGCGCCATGTGGACCATCTTGGAGCCGGCGTCCTGGTGCTGGCCCTCGCCCGCGAAGGCGATGGAGAGCGTCTCGCCCTTGGCGTGCTCGCCCATCAGGTAGACGGCCGGGTACTTCATGGTGACCTTGGAGCCGATGTTGCCGTCGATCCACTCCATGGTCGCGCCCTCGTACGCCACGGCGCGCTTGGTGACCAGGTTGTAGACGTTGTTCGACCAGTTCTGGATCGTCGTGTAGCGGCAGCGGCCGCCCTTCTTGACGATGATCTCGACGACGGCGCTGTGCAGCGAGTCCGACGAGTAGATCGGGGCGGTGCAGCCCTCGACGTAGTGGACGTAGGCGTCCTCGTCGACGATGATCAGCGTCCGCTCGAACTGGCCCATGTTCTCCGTGTTGATACGGAAGTAGGCCTGCAGCGGGATGTCGACGTGGACACCCTTGGGCACGTAGATGAACGAGCCGCCCGACCACACCGCGGTGTTCAGCGACGCGAACTTGTTGTCGCCGACCGGGATGACCGTGCCGAAGTACTCCTGGAAGAGCTCCGGGTGCTCCTTCAGCGCGGTGTCGGTGTCGAGGAAGATGACGCCCTGCTCCTCCAGGTCCTCACGGATCTGGTGGTAGACGACCTCGGACTCGTACTGGGCCGCGACACCCGCGACGAGGCGCTGCTTCTCCGCCTCGGGGATGCCGAGCTTGTCGTACGTGTTCTTGATGTCCGCGGGCAGGTCCTCCCAGGACGCCGCCTGCTTCTCCGTCGACCGGACGAAGTACTTGATGTTGTCGAAGTCGATGCCGGAGAGGTCGGAGCCCCAGTTCGGCATGGGCTTCTTGTCGAAGAGCCGCAGCCCCTTGAGGCGCAGCTTCAGCATCCACTCGGGCTCGTTCTTCTTCGAGGAGATGTCACGTACGACGTCCTCGTTCAGACCGCGCTTGGCAGCGGCGCCCGCCGCGTCGGAGTCGGCCCAGCCGTATTCGTACGTGCCCAGGCCTTCGAGCTCAGGGTGGGCAGTCTCCGTGGGGAGAGTCATGCGGGGTTCCTCCCGGCCGTGCTTGCAGATGCTTGCTGGTGTGTGGTCTGTGGTGGCGCGCCGTGCGGGATGAACGTGGTGCAGACGCCGTCGCCGTGGGCGATGGTCGCCAGGCGCTGCACGTGCGTTCCCAGGAGGCGGGAGAAGAATTCCGTCTCCGCCTCGCACAGCTGCGGGTACCGCTCGGCGGCGTGGGCGACCGGGCAGTGGTGCTGGCACAGCTGCTCACCCCGCTGCGGGAGGGGCGCGCTGCGCGCCGTAGCAGCGTACCCGTCGGCGCTCAAGGCCCTGGCCAGGGCTTGGGTGCGCTCTTCAGGCTGCACGGCCTCGATCGCGTTTTTGTACGCCCCCGCTTGAGCCTCGATGCGGGCCCGGGCGAACGCCGCGACGGCTTTCTCGCCGGCCGCACCGCCGCCCGCCGACTGCTCGATCCAGTGCAGGGCGTCCACGGCGAGCTTGTCGTAGGACTGCTCGAAGGCGTCCCGGCCGCAGTCGGTGAGCGCGAAGACCTTGGCCGGCCGGCCACGGGTCCGCGCCCCGTACACGCGCTGTTCACGCGGTGCGACGACCTCGTCGGCGACGAGTGCGTCGAGGTGGCGGCGGACGGCGGCCTGGGTGAGGCCGAGGCGGTTCGCGAGGTCCTGTGCGGTCGAGGGCCCGTGGTCCAGGATGGATCGCGCGACCCGGTTGCGGGTGGACCGCTCACCGGTCGCGAGTTCCTCCTGGGGAGCCTCGCCGATGTTTTTCACAACGCCATTGTTGCGTAATTCCTCAGAGCCTGACAACCCGCGTCCCGATCACCGGCCGGTGCGGTGCATCACTTAGGCATACCTAAGGCGACCTGCGGAAACGATCTTTGATCGATCGTTTCACCGCCAATTCGGTGGTCCCCGAAATGGGCTTCCGGCAGACTGTCGTGCTATGCCCACACCCCCTGTGACCGGCCCTTTGTGTACGCGCGGCTCGCTCGCCGAGGACCTGCGCGAGCTGGGCGTACGGCCCGGCGAGACGCTCCTCGTGCACTCCTCCCTGAAGTCCCTCGGCTGGGTCTGCGGAGGCCCGGTCGCGGTGGTTCAGGCATTTCTCGACACGCTGGGCGAAACGGGCACGCTCGTGGTCCCCGCGCACTCCGGGGACAACTCCGACCCCGCGCACTGGCGGCGCCCTCCGGTGCCCGAGGAGTGGTGGAAGGAGATCCGGGCCGCGATGCCGGCCTACGACCCGCTGACCACGCCGAGCCGGGGCGTCGGGGTGATCCCGGAGGCCGTTCGCACCTGGCCCGGCGCCCTGCGCAGCGCCCACCCGCAGACCTCCTTCGCCGCGATCGGCCCGGGCGCGGCGCGCATCACACGGGGCCACGCCCTCGACTGCCTCCTCGGCGAGCGCAGCCCCCTGGCCCGCCTGGAGGACGCCGACGCCCGGGTCCTGCTGCTCGGCGCGGGATACGACTCCTGTACGTCCTTCCACCTCGCGGAATACCGGGTACCGGGGCCGCGGGCGGAGGCCTCCTTCGCGGCGACGACCCCCGAGGGCCGGCGGTGGATGACGATCCGGGACACCTCGATCACCAGCGAGCGCTTCGACGAGCTGGGCGCGGACTTCGAGCGGGACAAGCCGGAAGAGGTGGTGCGGGGCACGGTGGGCGCCGCCGCCTGCCGCCTGTTCCCGGTCCGGGAGGCGGTCGCCTACGCCGAGCGGTGGCTGCCGATACACCGACCGCGCGAGGAGTAGACCCGGCTCACGCCCGGCCCGGCCCTCTGTCGGGGACCCGGGCCTGAGCGGTGGCTGCCGATACACCGACCGCGCGAGGAGTAGACCCGGCTCACGCCCGGCCCGGCCCTCTGTCGGGGACCCGGGCCCCCGCGCCGGAGGGACCTTGCGCCCCGCCTAGACTTGCCGGTCATGAAGAGCGAGCCCGTCGTCCAGGTCACCGGCCTGGTCAAGCGGTACGGACCCAAAACCGCCGTGGACGGCCTCGACCTCACGGTCGACGCGGGCACCGTGACCGCCGTCCTCGGCCCCAACGGCGCCGGCAAGACCACCACCATCGAGACCTGCGAGGGCTACCGCCGACCGGACGCGGGCACCGTCCGCGTCCTCGGTCTCGACCCGGTCGCCGACGCCGAGCGACTCAAGCCGCGCATCGGCGTGATGCTCCAGTCCGGCGGCGTCTACTCCGGCGCCCGCGCCGACGAGATGCTCCGCCACATGGCCAGGCTGCACGCACACCCGCTGGACGTGGACGCCCTCATCGAGCGCCTGGGCCTGGGCAGTTGCGGCCGTACGACGTATCGCAGGCTCTCCGGCGGCCAGCAGCAGCGCCTCGCGCTCGCGATGGCCGTCGTCGGCCGCCCCGAACTGGTCTTCCTCGACGAGCCGACCGCGGGCCTCGACCCGCAGGCCCGCCGCGCCACCTGGGACCTCGTGCGCGAACTGCGCGCCGACGGCGTCTCGGTGGTCCTGACCACGCACTTCATGGACGAGGCCGAGGTCCTCGCGGACGACGTGGCCATCATCGACGCGGGCAAGGTCGTCGCCCAGGGCTCCCCCGAGCAGCTCTGCAAGGGCGGCGCCGAGAACACGCTCCGCTTCACCGGACGCCCCGGCCTGGACCTCGGCTCGCTCCTCAAGGCCCTGCCGGACGGCTCGGCCGCAGCCGAGCTGACCCAGGGCGCGTACCGCATCACCGGCACCATCGACCCCCAGCTGCTCGCCACCGTCACCTCCTGGTGCGCCCAGCACGGCGTGATGCCCGACGGCATCTCGGTCGAGCGCCACACCCTTGAGGACGCCTTCTTGGAGCTCACCGGTAAGGAGCTGCGCGCATGAGCGCCGGTACGTACGCACCGAAGCCGGGCGCGGCCCCGCTCGGGCGGATGATCGGGGCGCAGACCGCCCTGGAGACGCGGATGCTGCTGCGCAACGGCGAGCAGTTGCTGCTCACCGTGATCATCCCGAGTCTGCTGCTCGTGCTGTTCTCGACCGTCGACATCATCGACACCGGGAAGGGCAAGTCTGTCGACTTCCTCGCGCCGGGCGTTCTCGCGCTCGCCGTGATGTCGACCGCGTTCACGGGCCAGGCCATCGCGACCGGCTTCGAGCGGCGGTACGGGGTGCTCAAGCGGCTCGGCGCCTCGCCGCTGCCGCGCTGGGCGCTGATGACCTCGAAGACGCTGGCCGTCCTCGTCACCGAGGCGCTCCAGGTCGTCCTGCTCACCGTGATCGCCTTCGCGCTCGGCTGGTCGCCGCACGGCAACCCGCTCGCGGTGCTGCTCCTGCTCGTGCTGGGCACCGCCGCGTTCTCGGGGCTCGGGCTGCTCATGGCCGGCACCCTGAAGGCCGAGGCGACGCTGGCCGCCGCCAACCTGGTGTTCCTGCTGCTGCTCGTGGCCGGCGGGGTGATCGTGCCGATGGACAAGTTCCCCGGCGGGGTGCGGTCGGTGCTGGATCTGCTGCCCATCTCGGCTCTCTCCGACGGGCTGCGGGACGTTCTCAGGGACGGCGCGTCGATGCCGTGGGGGGACCTCGGGATCCTCGCGGTGTGGGCCGTGCTCGGCCTGGGCGCGGCCGCGAAGTTCTTCCGCTGGGAGTGAGCCGGGAGCCGTACCGGGGTGACTTTCCTCCCGGTACGGCCGGGCGGACCCCCCTCGTGAAATCATGCACAAACGGGCGCCTACGATAGGGCGCATGCCGAAAGTGACCCGAGCCGATGTGACCGCGGCGGCCCGCAATCCGCTCCTCTACATCGCGCAGCGGTGGACCGCCTCCCCGACGATCGTGCGGCGCGCGGCCCTTGCCGCCCTCGTCATGTCCGTCGCCATCGTGGTGACCGGCGGCGCGGTCCGGCTCACCGGCTCCGGACTCGGCTGCCCCACCTGGCCCAAGTGCACCAGCGAGAGCCTGACCGTCACCAGCGAGATGGGCTTCCGCGGCGTCATCGAGTTCACCAACCGGATGCTGACGTACGTGCTGTGCGCCGCGGTCGGCTGGGCGATCATCGCCGCCCGCTCGGCGAAGCCCTGGCGACGCCCGCTGACCCGGCTCGGCTGGGTGCAGTTCTGGGTGGTCATGGGCAACGCGGTCCTGGGCGGCATCGTCGTCCTGGTCGGCCTGAACCCGTACACGGTGGCCGCCCACTTCCTGCTCTCCAGCGCGCTCATCGCGGTCGCGGTGGTCACCTGGCAGCGCGCCCAGGAGGGCGACGGAGCGCCAAGGCCCCTGGTGGGCAAGGCAGTTGTGCAGCTGACCTGGCTCCTGGTGGGTGCCTCGGCCGCGCTGATCGCGGTGGGCACCATCGTGACCGGCACCGGTCGCCACCCCGGCGACTCCAAGGACGTGCCGCGCATCCCGCTCGACTGGACGATGATCACGCAGCTGCACGCGGACCTCGCCTGGGTCGTCGTGGCGCTGGCCGTCGCGCTGTGGTTCGTCCTGAAGGCCGTCGACGCCCCGGCCGGACCGCGCGCCCGGGCCCGCGACCTGTTCCTGGTGCTGCTGAGTCAGGGTGCGGTGGGGTATGTGCAGTACTTCTTGAAGACGCCCGAGATCCTGGTCGGCCTGCACATGCTGGGCTCGTGCCTGGTGTGGATCGCCGCGCTGCGCGTCCTGCTCTCGCTGCGCGAGCGCCCCGAGGTCTCTGCCGAGGTCCCGGCGCCGGCCGACTCAGCGCTCAGCCACGCCTGAAAGACCGTAGACGCGGCGGGCATTGCCCGCCGCGATCATCCCGGCGACCCGCTGCGCGTCCGTACGCGACCAGGCGCCGTCGCCCACCCAGCCGCCCAGCACCTTGCTCAGCGCCTCCGAGAACAGCCGCGCGCCCACCACGTGCAGCTCGGGCAGCCCGCGCGCCCCGCTGGAGTAGAGCAGCTTCCCGAAGGGGGCCAGCTCCAGGATCTCCGCGAGCACGGCGGCCGCCCGCGCCCCCGTCCGCACCAGGGCGGGCCCGACATCCGCGTAGACATGCGGGTGGACGCTGGCCAGATGGGCGGTCTGGCGGTGGTGCGGATAGCCGTGCAGGAGCACCAGATCCGTGCCGAGCCCCGCCGTCGCGGACGCGAATCCGGCGAGCAGCATCGGGTCGGCCATGCCCACCTGGAGCTGGAGCGGGCGCCCGGCCGCGACCGCGCTCCACAGCAGATGGCGCAGCAGCACCGGGTCTTCGAGGCGCCCGTGCTTGCGCCTCCCCGCCAGCCACCGCCCGGCCGCCCCGCGCACCTCCCCCGGCCCGGGCGGTTCGGGGTCGAGTCCTTCGCGTACGCCCGCCACCGAGGCGAAGGCGACGGCGGAGGCGGCCGCGGTGTGCACGGCCTCGGCGAGGTTGGCGAGGAAGGACTCGACGGTGCCCGAGGTGTCGGCGACCTGCTCGGCGAGGAGTTCGAGGCGGACGATCTCGTGGGCGTCGGCCGCCCCGACGGCGGCGATCTCCTGCGGGGCGGTGAGGTCCCCGGGCAGCCCGGTGTCCACCAGATAGGTGGAGATGCCGGAGCCGCGCAGCAGGCGCCTGCCCGATTCGAGTACGCCGAGTTCACGGCGGCGGGCCAGATAGCGGGCTGGGGGGCAGTGCGGTTCGAGGCCGAGGAGCGGGGGGCACCAGCGGCGTACGGCGAAGCCGGTCTGGGTGTCGAAGAACGTGGTGCCGGGCGCCGGCAGGGTTCCGGTGCGGCCGAGCGCCGTCTCGAAGGTGCCCAGGCCCAGCTCGGTCCGCAGGACCCCGTGGCAGTACTGGTCCACCAGGGTCGGGGTGTCGATCATCCGGGGCTCCCAGCGGTGGACGCGCTTCCACCCCTCCTAACGGGTGAGCCCCGGATCGGTGTTGCTCGGCGGGTCGCTCAGCCGTTCTTCGGGCCGCCGAGCTGGATGCCGGCCATGCGGGTCCACTCGTACGGGCCCGTCTTCACCTTGGCCGCGAACTCTCCGTCGAAGTCCTCGTGGACGGTGATCCCGGACTTCTCGACCGCGCTCCGGGCGACGGCGTGGCTCGGGGCCACGAGGTCGCCCCAGCCGCCGTCCTCGCCGACGAGCACGATGCGGGCGCCCCGCTGGCCGATGTACGCGATCTGGCCCTCGGCGCCGCCGTGCTCCTTGGCGAAGGAGCCGATCTGCCGGGCGAGCTTGGCCGCCCGCCGTTCGGCCTTGGCGGCCTGCTTCTCGTCAACCTGGGTGTCTGCCATGCCGCGATGCTACTAGCGGGTAGCCCCGGGAGCGACAAGAGGGGCCAGTGGCTTGCGCCACTGGCCCCTCAAGGAAGTCGAACGATGCGGTCAGCGCAGGAACGGGTCCACCGCGACGGCCACGAACAGCAGCGACACGTACGTGATCGACCAGTGGAAGAGCCGCATTTCCTTCAGCTTGGTGCCGGTCGCCTCGGACTTGGCGCGCGACTGCAGCGCGTGCGCCTCCCACAGCCACCAGCCGCCCGCGAGCAGCGCGACGGCCGTGTAGAACCAGCCGGTGTAGCCGAGCGGGGTGAGCAGCAGCGAGACGGCGACCATCACCCAGCTGTAGAGGACGACATGGCGGGCCACGACCTTGTTGGAGGCGACGACCGGCAGCATCGGCACGCCGACCCGCGCGTAGTCCTCCTTGACCTTCATGGACAGCGGGTAGTAGTGCGGCGGCGTCCAGAAGAACATGACGAGGAAGAGGATGATCGGCGCCCACGACATGGAGTTCGTGACCGAGGACCAGCCGATGAGCACCGGCAGGCAGCCCGCGATGCCGCCCCACACGATGTTCTGCGAGGTCCGGCGCTTGAGGATCATCGTGTACACGACGACGTAGAAGAGCAGCGCGCCGAGCGACAGGGCCGCCGAGAGCCAGTTGACCAGGAGGCCGAACCACAGCGTCGAGACGACGCCGAGCGAGAGGCCGAAGACCAGGCATTCGCGCGGCGAGACCATGCCGGTCACGAGCGGGCGCTGCGCGGTGCGGTCCATCAAGGCGTCGATGTCGCGGTCGATGTACATGTTCAGCGCGTTCGCGCCGCCCGCGGAGAGGTAGCCGCCCAGAGTGGTGGCGAACACCAGCCACAGCGGAGGAACGCCCTGCTCGGCCAGGAACATCACCGGAATGGTGGTGATGAGGAGCAGTTCGATGATCCGCGGCTTGGTCAGCATCACGAAGGCCTTGACGCGGGCCCCGAATGGCCGATGGCCCCCCGGGCTGGGAGTCAAGATGACCCCTGCGGGTCGGGACTCGACGGCTGTCACGCACACCCCTGACAGAGAATTCCCAGCAAGTCCCCGGTGATTCCGGACGTTCCCGGACGTGAAGGCCCGGTAAAGACTTGCGCGTACCACGCCACTCTAGACGTTGCCCATACGCCGCCATCCCCGGGGGTGGGGTCGTGTTGGGGGTGGTTCGCCGGGAGGCGGATTTCGCCGCTCCCCGCCACCCTGGAGGTGTCTGTCTCAACGTGCAGTCAGTCGAAAAAGTGAGCGTTCCGGCAGGGGTAGGCTCGACAGCGCCCGGTGCGCCCTCAGTCACCGGGATTCGACATGTGGAGAGGAGCCCTGACTCAGGGTGAGCACCAAGCCGACCACCACAGACCTTGACTGGACCGAGCTGGACCAGCGGGCCGTAGACACCGGCCGCGTACTGGCCGCGGATGCTGTACAGAAGGTCGGCAACGGCCATCCAGGTACGGCGATGAGCCTGTCCCCCGCCGCCTACACCCTCTTCCAGAAGGTGATGCGGCACGACCCGGCGGACGCCGACTGGGTCGGCCGCGACCGGTTCGTCCTGTCCGCGGGCCACTCGTCCTTGACTCTCTACGTCCAGCTGTACCTGGCCGGTTTCGGCCTGGAGCTGGATGACCTCAAGGCGTTCCGCACCTGGGGTTCGAAGACGCCCGGCCACCCGGAGTACGGCCACACCACCGGCGTCGAGACGACGACCGGCCCGCTGGGCCAGGGCGTCGCCAACGCGGTGGGCATGGCGATGGCCGCCCGCTACGAGCGCGGCCTGTTCGACCCGGAGGCGGCCCCCGGCACCTCCCCGTTCGACCACTTCGTGTTCGCCATCGCCGGTGACGGCTGCCTCCAGGAGGGCATCTCCTCCGAGGCGTCCTCGCTGGCCGGCCACCAGAAGCTCGGCAACCTGGTCCTTTTGTGGGACGACAACCACATCTCGATCGAGGGCGACACCGAGACCGCCGTCTCCGAGGACACCCTCAAGCGGTACGAGGCGTACGGCTGGCACGTCCAGCGCGTGGCGCCCAAGCCGGACGGCGACCTGGACCCCGAGGCGCTGTACAACGCGATCGAGGCCGCGAAGGCGGTGACCGACAAGCCGTCGTTCATCGCGATGCGCTCGATCATCGCCTGGCCCGCGCCGCACGCCCAGAACACCGAGGCCGCGCACGGCTCGGCGCTCGGCGACGACGAGGTGGCCGCCACCAAGCGCGTCCTCGGCTTCGACCCGGAGAAGACCTTCGAGGTCGCCGACGAGGTCCTGGCGCACACCCGTGAGGCCCTTGACCGCGGCCGTGAGGCCAAGGCCGAGTGGGAGAAGTCGTTCGCCGCCTGGCGCACCGCCAACCCGGAGCGCGCCGCCGAGTTCGACCGCATCAACGCGGGCGAGCTGCCCGAGGGCTGGGAGTCGCACCTCCCGGTCTTCGAGACGGGCAAGGGCGTCGCCACCCGCGCCGCCTCCGGCAAGATCCTTCAGGCGCTCGGCGCGGTCATGCCCGAGCTGTGGGGCGGCTCCGCCGACCTCGCGGGATCGAACAACACGACCATCGACAAGACGTCGTCGTTCCTGCCGGCCGGCAACCCGCTGGCGGAGGCCGACCCGTACGGCCGCACCGTGCACTTCGGCATCCGCGAGCACTCCATGGCCGCGGAGATGAACGGCATCGCGCTGCACGGCCACACCCGCATCTACGGCGGCACCTTCCTGGTGTTCTCCGACTACATGCGCAACGCCGTGCGTCTTTCCGCGCTGATGCACCTGCCGGTGACGTACGTGTGGACGCACGACTCGATCGGCCTCGGCGAGGACGGCCCGACCCACCAGCCGGTCGAGCACCTGGCCTCGCTGCGCGCGATCCCGGGCCTCAACGTGGTCCGTCCCGCGGACGCCAACGAGACGGCCATCGCCTGGCGCGAGATCCTCAAGCGCTACACCAAGGTGTTCGGCAAGGGGGCCCCGCACGGCCTCGTGCTGACCCGCCAGGGTGTGCCGACGTACGACGTCAACGAGGATGCCGCCAAGGGCGGTTACGTGCTCTTCGACGCTGAAGGGCCCTCCGGGCAGAACACAGACGCCCAGGTCGTGCTCATCGGCACCGGTTCCGAGGTCCAGCTCGCCGTCGGCGCGCGCGAGCAGCTGCAGGCGGCCGGCATCCCGACCCGCGTGGTCTCGATGCCGTGTGTCGAGTGGTTCGAGGAGCAGGACCAGGCGTACAAGGACAGCGTCCTTCTGCCCTCGGTCAAGGCGCGGGTCGCGGTCGAGGCCGGTATCGGTCTGACCTGGCACCGCTACGTCGGTGACGCGGGCCGCATCGTTTCGCTGGAGCACTTCGGCGCTTCGGCCGACGGCAAGGTCCTCTTCCAGGAGTTCGGCTTCACCGCCGAGCACGTGGCCGCCGCGGCCCGGGAATCTCTCGAAGCCGCAGCGCGCTGACGCCGGTATACGAACAAGTAGGAGATGCAATTCTCATGACAGACGCACTCAAGCGCCTCTCCGACGAAGGCGTCGCGATCTGGCTCGACGACCTGTCGCGCAAGCGGATCACGTCCGGCAACCTGGCCGAGCTGATCGACCAGTCGCACGTGGTGGGCGTCACGACCAACCCGTCGATCTTCCAGAAGGCGATCAGCAGCGGTGACGGTTACGAGCAGCAGCTCACCGACCTCGCCGCCCGCAAGGTCACCGTCGAAGAAGCCATCCGCATGATCACGACGGCTGACGTGAGGGACGCCGCCGACATCCTGCGCCCGGTCTTCGACGCGACCGAGGGCCAGGACGGCCGGGTCTCCATCGAGGTCGACCCGCGCCTGGCGCACAACACCAGGGCGACCGTGGCCGAGGCCAAGCAGCTGGCCTGGCTGGTGGACCGGCCGAACACGCTCATCAAGATCCCGGCCACCAAGGCGGGTCTGCCGGCGATCGCCGAGACCATCGGCCTCGGCATCAGCGTCAACGTCACGCTGATCTTCTCCCTTGAGCGCTACCGCGAGGTCATGGACGCCTACCTGACCGGCCTGGAGAAGGCCAAGGAGCGCGGCCTGGACCTCTCGAAGATCCACTCCGTGGCGTCCTTCTTCGTGTCCCGCGTGGACACCGAGATCGACAAGCGGATCGACGCGCTCGGCACCGACGAGGCCAAGGCCGCCCGCGGCAAGGCCGGTCTGGCCAACGCGCGGCTCGCCTACGAGGCGTACGAGGAGGTCTTCTCCTCCGACCGCTGGGCCGCGCTCGACAAGGCACACGGCAACAAGCAGCGTCCGCTGTGGGCCTCGACGGGCGTCAAGGACAAGGCGTACAAGGACACCCTGTACGTGGACGACCTGGTCGCGCCCAACACGGTGAACACCATGCCGGAGGCCACGCTCGACGCGACCGCCGACCACGGGCAGATCACCGGCGACACGGTGACCGGCACGTACGAGCAGTCCCGCGCCGAGCTCGACGCCGTCGAGAAGCTGGGGATCTCCTACGACGAGGTCGTGCAGCTCCTTGAGGACGAGGGCGTCGAGAAGTTCGAGGCCGCCTGGAACGACCTGCTCAAGTCCACCGAGGCGGAGCTCAAGCGCCTCGCACCCTCGGAGGCGTAAATATCTTGACTGCGATTCGCCAAGCGAATCCGCTTCGTGACGCCGCAGACCGACGGCTCCCGCGTATCGCGGGGCCGTCGGGCCTGGTGATCTTTGGCGTCACGGGCGATTTGTCCCGTAAAAAGTTGATGCCCGCCGTCTATGACCTCGCCAACCGGGGTCTGCTTCCGCCGGGCTTTTCCCTGATCGGCTTCGCCCGCCGCGAGTGGCAGGACGAGGACTTCGCGCAGGAGGTCCACGACGCCGTCAAGGCGCACGCCCGTACGCCGTTCCGCGAGGAGGTCTGGCAGCAGCTCATCCAGGGGATGCGCTTCGTCCAGGGCGACTTCGACGACGACGACGCGTTCGAGATGCTGAAGTCGACGATCCAGGAGCTCGACAAGGCTCAGGGCACGGGCGGCAACTTCGCCTTCTACCTGTCGGTGCCGCCGAAGTTCTTCCCCAAGGTCGTCCAGCAGCTCAAGAAGCACGGGCTCGCCGACCAGAAGAACGGCTCCTGGCGCCGCGCGGTCATCGAGAAGCCGTTCGGCCACGACCTGATCTCCGCCAAGGAGCTCAACCAGGTCGTGCACGAGGTCTTCCCGCCCAACGAGGTCTTCCGGATCGACCACTACCTGGGCAAGGAGACCGTTCAGAACATCCTGGCCCTGCGGTTCGCGAACACCATGTTCGAGCCGCTGTGGAACCGCTCCTACGTCGACCACGTGCAGATCACGATGGCCGAGGACATCGGCATCGGCGGCCGGGCCGGCTACTACGACGGCATCGGCGCGGCCCGCGACGTCATCCAGAACCACCTGCTCCAGCTGCTCGCGCTGACCGCGATGGAGGAGCCCGCCTCCTTCGACGCGGACGCGCTCGCGGCCGAGAAGACCAAGGTGCTCGGCGCCGTGCGGCTGCCCAAGGACCTCGGCAAGGACACGGTGCGCGCGCAGTACGCGGCCGGGTGGCAGGGCGGCGAGAAGGCCGTCGGCTACCTCCAGGAAGACGGCATCGACCCCAAGTCGAAGACCGACACCTACGCCGCGATCAAGCTGGGGATCGACAACCGCCGCTGGGCGGGCGTCCCGTTCTACCTGCGCACCGGCAAGCGGCTCGGCCGGCGCGTCACGGAGATCGCGGTGGTCTTCCAGCGCGCCCCGCACTCCCCGTTCGACCACACCGCCACGGAGGAGCTGGGCCAGAACGCCCTGGTCATCCGGGTGCAGCCGGACGAGGGCGTGACCGTGCGCTTCGGCTCCAAGGTGCCGGGCACCTCGATGGAGGTCCGGGACGTCTCCATGGACTTCGCGTACGGCGAGTCCTTCACGGAGTCGAGCCCCGAGGCCTACGAACGCCTCATCCTGGACGTCCTGTTGGGCGACTCCAACCTCTTCCCGCGCGTGGAGGAGGTCGAGCTGTCCTGGAAGATCCTCGACCCGATCGAGCAGTACTGGGACAGCCACGGCAAGCCCGCCCAGTACCCCTCGGGGACCTGGGGTCCGGACGAGGCGGACGAAATGCTCGCACGAGACGGACGGAGCTGGCGGCGGCCATGAAGATCGACCTTACGGACACCACGGCCAGCAAGATCAACAAGGCGCTGGTCCAGGGCCGCCGGGCCATCGGCACGCCCGCCGTCGGCATGGTGCTCACCCTCGTCATCGTCACCGACGAGGAGAACGCCTACGACGCCCTGCGCGCCGCCAGCGACGCCTCGCGCGAGCACCCCTCGCGCACCCTCGTCGTCATCAAGCGGGTCTCGCGCTCGCCCCGCGACCGCACGAGCTCGCGCCTGGACGCCGAGGTACGGGTCGGCGCGGACGCGGGCACCGGCGAGACGGTGGTCCTCCGGCTGTACGGCGAGGTGCTCAACCACGCCCAGTCGGTGGTCCTTCCGCTGCTCCTGCCGGACGCGCCGGTCGTCGTCTGGTGGCCGGTGAACGCGCCGGTCGACCCGGCGCAGGACCCGCTGGGCGCGCTCGCCCAGCGCCGGGTGACCGACACCTACGCGGCCGAGCAGCCCATACAGGAGCTGACCGCCCGCGCCGAGGCGTACACGCCCGGCGACACCGACCTGTCGTGGACCCGCATCACGCCGTGGCGCTCGATGCTGGCCGCGGCCCTCGACCAGATCGCCTGCAGGGTGACCAGCGTCGAGGTGGAGGGCGAGGAGTTCAACCCGAGCTGCGAACTGCTCGGCATGTGGCTCGCCGACCGGCTGAACGTGCCGGTCAAGCGCTCCCTGTCGGCAGGCCCCGGCCTGACCGCCGTACGCCTGGAGACGGACGGCGGCCCGATCGTCCTGGACCGCGCGGACGGCTCGCTCGCCACGCTGTCCGTGCAGGGCCAGCCGGACCGCGCGGTGGCGCTGAAGCGCCGCGAGACCTCCGAGCTCATCGCGGAGGAACTGCGCCGCCTGGACCCGGACGACACCTACGCGTCCGCGCTGAGGTACGGCGTCGACCGGCTCGGCGAGGGCGTCGAGGCCAAGTCCGCACCGGCCGCCACGCAGAACGCGGAGGCCAAGGAGGGCGCGGAGGGCTCGGCTGCCAAGCCGGCTCCCGCGAAGAAGGCGGCCGCGGCCAAGAAGGCAGCGGCCAAGTGAGCACGCCTCAGCTCGTCGTCCACCGCGACAAGGAGCTGATGGCGCAGGCCGCCGCGGCCCGGCTGATCACGAAGGTCGTGGACGCCCAGGCCGCCCGCGGCTCGGCGTCCGTGGTCCTCACGGGCGGCCGCAACGGCAACGGGCTGCTCGCGGCGCTCGCCTCCTCACCGGCCCGGGACGCGATCGACTGGTCGCGCCTGGACCTGTGGTGGGGCGACGAGCGCTTCGTGCCCGAGGGTGACCCGGAGCGGAACTACACGCAGGCGCGTGCCGCGCTGCTCGACGCGGTGCCGCTCGACCCGAAGCGGGTGCACGCGATGCCCGCCTCGGGCGGGGCGTACGGCAGGGACGCGGACGCCGCGGCCGCCGCCTACGCCGCGGAGCTCGCGGAAGCGGCGGGCCCCGAGGACCACGGCCCGGTTCCGACGTTCGACGTGCTGATGCTGGGCGTCGGCCCGGACACCCATGTGGCGTCCCTCTTCCCGGAGTTGCCCGCGGTGCGGGAGACCGAGCGGACGGTCGTCGGGGTGCACGGCGCTCCGAAGCCACCGCCCACCCGGATCTCGCTCACCCTCCCGGCCATCCGGGCGGCGCGGGAGGTCTGGCTGCTCGCGGCGGGCGAGGACAAGGCGCAGGCCGCGGCGATGGCCCTGTCGGGGGCGGGCGAGGTGCAGGCCCCGGCGGCCGGCGCCTACGGCCGGGCCCGCACCCTGTGGCTCCTGGACGCGGCGGCCGCGTCCCGCCTGCCGCGGTCGCTGTACCCCCCGGCGTCCGCCTGACGCCTCATGCGAACGGCCCGGCCCGCCCCTTCGGGGAGCGGACCGGGCCGTTCGTCGTGCGGGCCCTTCAGGTGCTCAACGGCCGCGCAGCGTACGGTACTTGGCCACCAGCGCCTTGCTGGACCCGTCCAGGCCCGGCACGTCCGCGCCCTCGGTCAGCGCGGGCTCGACGCGCTTGGCGAGGACCTTGCCGAGCTCGACGCCCCACTGGTCGAAGGAGTCGATGTTCCAGATGGCGCCCTGGACGAACACCTTGTGCTCGTAGAGGGCGATCAGCTGGCCGAGGACCGAGGGGGTCAGCTCCTTGGCGAGGATCGTGGTGGTGGGGTGGTTGCCCAGAAACGTCTTGTGCGGCACGAGCTCCTCGGGCACGCCCTCGGCGCGCACCTCGTCCGGCGTCTTGCCGAAGGCCAGCGCCTGCGTCTGGGCGAAGAAGTTGGCCATCAGGAGGTCGTGCTGGGCGACCAGGCCCGGCAGCAGGTCGGCGACCGGCTCGGCGAACCCGATGAAGTCGGCCGGGATCACCTTCGTACCCTGGTGGATCAACTGGTAGTACGCGTGCTGCCCGTTGGTGCCGGGGGTGCCCCACACGACCGGCCCGGTCTGCCAGTCGACGGGGTTGCCGTCGCGGTCCACGGACTTGCCGTTGGACTCCATGTCGAGCTGCTGGAGGTAGGCGGTGAACTTGGACAGGTAGTGCGAGTACGGCAGCACCGCGTGCGACTGGGCGTCGAAGAACGCCCCGTACCACACGCCCAACAGACCGAGCAGCAACGGCACGTTGGACTCGGCGGGAGCCGTGCGGAAGTGCTCGTCGACCAGGTGGAAGCCGTCCAGCATCTCGCGGAACCGGTCCGCTCCGACGGCGATCATCAGGGAGAGGCCGATGGCCGAGTCGAAGGAGTAGCGTCCGCCCACCCAGTCCCAGAACCCGAACATGTTGGCCGTGTCGATGCCGAAGTCGGCGACCTTGTCGGCGTTGGTGGACAGCGCCACGAAGTGCTTGGCCACGGCGTCCTGACCGGCCTTCAGCTCGGTGAGCAGCCAGTCGCGCGCCGAGGTGGCGTTGGTGATGGTCTCGATGGTGGTGAACGTCTTGGACGCGATGATGAACAGCGTCTCGGCGGCGTCCAGGTCGCGGACGGCCTCGTGGAGGTCGGCGCCGTCGACGTTGGACACGAAACGGACCGTCAACTCCCGGTCGGTGAACGACCGCAGGACCTCGTACGCCATCGCCGGGCCGAGGTCGGAGCCGCCGATGCCGATGTTGACGACGTTCTTGATGCGCTTGCCGGTGTGACCGGTCCACTCGCCCGAGCGGATCTTCCCGGAGAACGCGGCCATCTTGTCCAGCACGGCGTGCACGTCCGGCACCACGTTCTCGCCGTCGACCTCGATCACCGTGTCGCGCGGGGCGCGCAGCGCGGTGTGCAGGACGGCGCGGTCCTCGGTGGTGTTGATCTTCTCGCCGCGGAACATGGCGTCCCGCAGCCCGGCGACATCGGTGGCCGCGGCCAACTCGCGAAGCAGCGCGAGGGTCTCGTCGGTCACCAGGTGCTTGGAGTAGTCGAGATGGAGATCGCCGACCTGCAGGGTGTAATCGGTGCCGCGGCCGGGCTCGGCGGCGAAAAGCTCACGCAGATGGGTGTCGCCCAACTGCTCCCGGTGCTTGCCCAGTGCGATCCACTCGGGCATCTGGTTGAGCCTGGTACGGCTTCCTGCGTTCATCTCCGACATCAGCCCACTTCTTCTCGTACCTGCGTACCTGCCCCGCTGCCCCTCCAACCTAATTGATCAGGCGGTGCGGGCAGGAATCAGCGCGGCGACTGCGGCCACGAACAAGCCGGACGCCAGCAGGGCCGGGGTGTTGAGGCCCCAGGACGCCGCCGCGGCGCCGCCCGCGAGCGCACCCAGCGGGGCCCCCGCCACGGCCAGCGTGCGGAACGCGGCGCTGACCCGTCCCAGCATCGCCTCCGGCGCGCGCTCCTGCATCAGCGTCGCCATGTTCACGTTCCACACCATGCCCATGACCCCGAACAGCGCCATCGCGGCGACCGTCACCCCCAGGGCGCGGACCGTGCCCATGGCGGCCAGGCAGCCGGTCTGGACGACGCCTGCGACGAGCACGCCGCGTATCCGCCCGAGCCTTCGTGCGAGCGGCTGGGCGAGCAGCCCGCCGGCCACGCTTCCGCCCCCGTACGCCGTGATCGTCGCGGCATAGCCGCCGTGCCCGGCACCCAGCCATCCGGTGATGTGCAGGACCAGGGTGGCGATGAGGGCGCCCATGCCGATGTTGCACACGGTGGTGGCCGCGCACAGGCCGCGCAGCGCCCGGTCGGCCCAGAGCGTCCGCAGCCCCTCCGCTATCTCCGCCCGCAGCGTGGACCCGGCCTTCTTGGCCGCCCGCCGCGGGGCCCCGGTCCGCAGGGAGGCGACGAGGGCCGCTGCGAGTACGTAGCTGGCCGCGTCCACCCCGTACGGCGCCGCGACCGAGACCGCGAGCAGCACCGGCACCAGCGGGGCCGCCAGGAAGCCGCCCGCTATCTGCTGCCCGGTCATCACCCGGGCGTTCGCGCTGCCCAGGGCTCCGCTGGGCACCAGCGAGGGCAGCAGGGCGGTGGCCGCGTTGTCGAAGAGGGTCTGGAGGGTGGTGAGCGCGAAGGCGAGCGCTATGAGCAGGCCCATGGAGGCGTGGCCCGCGCCGACGGCCACCGCGAAGGCGGCGACCAGGGCGCCCCGGACCAGGTCGACGGCCCACATGGCGCGGCGCTGGTCCACCCGGTCGGCGATCGCCCCGCCGAGCAGTCCGAACAGCAGCCACGGCAGATAGCCGCAGGCCGTGACGAGCGCGATCAGGAACGGGTCGGAGGTGAGTGTGGTGGCGAGCAGCGGCAGCGCGGCGGTGCGCAGGGAATCACCGAAACGGCTGACGACGGCGGCCGTCCACAGCCTGCCGAATCCCCCGCGCCAGGCCGGTTTCGTCGGTGAGGCGCCCGCCGCGCCCTCCACGGCATGCACTGCTGCCACAACTCCCCCTCGTGATCGGCTGCTTCACAAGGTAGAGGGCACCACTGACAATCGCCGGTGACCTGCGCTTTCACCCGTTGGGGCGGATGCGGTACGGGCCCGGATACACCGAAGGGCCCTCCGGATGAAGCGAGTTCACCCTGTGGGCCCTTCAACTGTCAGATCTCGCCCCGGAGCTTGGCGAGTGCCTCCGCGAGGATCGCTTCGCCGTCCGCGTCGCTGCGTCGTTCGCGTACGTACGCGAGGTGCGTCTTGTACGGCTCGGTGCGCGGCGGGTCCGGCGGGTTGTCCCGGTCCTGTCCTGCGGGGAATCCGCAGCGCGGGCAGTCCCACGTCTCCGGAACCTGTGCGTCACTGGCGAAGCTCGGCTGCGTCTCGTGCCCGTTCGAGCACCAGAAGGAGATGCGGAGGCGCGGCGCGGACTCGCCCCGCTCTGCCTCCCCCATCGGCCCCGCTCCGACCCGGCTTCCCCGGATCGCGTTGCCACTTGCCACGGTCGTAACTCCCTGCGTGATGGTGCTCGAAGATGCCCCAGTCTACGTAAGGCCCAACGCGCGTCCAGTGATTGGAGTTACACCCCACCCCCGAAACGCCGAACGACGACGGCTTACTTGAGCTTCATCAGCAGACCAAGTACGACAATGCACGCGAACCAGCACAGACCGACCACGATGGTGATGCGGTCGAGGTTGCGCTCGGCGACCGAGGAGCCACCGACGGAGGACTGCATGCCACCGCCGAACATGTCGGAGAGGCCGCCACCCTTTCCCTTGTGCATCAGCACCAGCAGCATCAGCAGCAGGCTGAAGACGATCAGGGCAATCGAGAACCCGACAATCACGGCTGGACCAACTTCCTAGGACTGATATGGCGACGGGGGCCGGGGGACATTCCACAATCCCTGTCCGGCCCCCGCAAGGGTACGACGGATCCGCGCTACCGCATACTTACTGGTCGCGGAAGCGGACGATCTTGACGAACTCGTCGGCGTCCAGTGCGGCACCGCCGACCAGGGCGCCGTCCACGTCGGGCTGGGCCATGATCGCGGCGACGTTCCCGGACTTCACCGAGCCGCCGTACTGGATGCGCACCTTGTCGGCGAGCTCCTGCGAGTACAGCTCGGCCAGGCGCCCGCGGATCGCTCCGCACACTTCCTGCGCGTCCTCGGGGGTGGCGACCTCGCCGGTGCCGATCGCCCACACCGGCTCGTACGCGATCACGATGGACTCGGCCTGCTCGGCCGGGATGTCCTTGAGGCCGCCGTCGAGCTGGGCCAGCGTGTACTGGACCTGCTGGCCGGCCTTGCGGATGTCCAGACCCTCGCCGATGCAGAGGATCGGGGTCAGGCCGTGCTTGTAGGCGGCCTTCACCTTGGCGTTGCAGATCTCGTCGCTCTCGGCGTGGTACTGGCGGCGCTCGGAGTGGCCCACGGCGACGTAGGTGCACTTCAGCTTGGACAGCATCGGGCCCGAGATCTCGCCGGTGTAGGCACCGGAGTCGTGCGCCGAGATGTCCTGGGCGCCGTACTTGATCTTGAGCTTGTCGCCGTCGACGAGGGTCTGCACGGAGCGCAGGTCGACGAAGGGCGGCAGGACCGCGACCTCCACGGCCTCGTAGTCCTTGTCGGCGAGCGCGAAGGCGAGCTTCTGGACGTGCGCGATGGCCTCAAGGTGGTTGAGGTTCATCTTCCAGTTGCCCGCCATCAGCGGGGTACGGGTGCTCACGGTTGTTCAGTCCTCCAGTGCGGCGAGGCCGGGAAGCGTCTTGCCTTCGAGGTATTCGAGGCTCGCGCCGCCACCGGTCGAGATGTGGCCGAACTTCGACTCGTCGAAGCCCAGGTTGCGGACGGCCGCGGCGGAGTCGCCGCCGCCGACCACGGTGAAGCCCTTGCTGTCGAGCAGGGCCTGCGCGATGGCGGTGGTACCGCCCGCGTAGTCGGGGTGCTCGGCGACGCCGACCGGGCCGTTCCAGAAGACGGTCTCGGCGTCGGTGATCTTCGAGGCGAACAGCTCGCGGGACTTGGGGCCGATGTCCAGGCCCTCCTCGTCCGCGGGGATCCTGTCCGCGTCGACGGTCTGGAAGGTCGCCGGGGCCTTGGTCTTCAGGTCGGGGAAGTCCTTGGAGACGAGCACGTCGACCGGGAGCACCAGCTCGACGCCGGTCTCCTCGGCGCGCTTCATGTACTCCTGGACGACCGGGATCTGGTCCTCCTGAAGGAGGGAGATGCCGACCTCGTACCCCTTGGCCTTCAGGAAGGTGTACGCCATGCCGCCGCCGATGAGCAGGCGGTCGGCCTTGCCGAGCAGCTCGTCGATGACGGCGAGCTTGTCCGAGACCTTGGCGCCGCCGAGGACGACGGTGTAGGGGCGCTTGACGTCCTCGGTGAGCTTCTTGAGGACGCCGACCTCGGTGGCGATGAGGTAGCCGGCGTAGTGCGGCAGGCGCGCCGGGAGGTCGAAGACGGAGGCGTGCTTGCGGTGCACGGCTCCGAAGCCGTCGCCGACGTACACGTCCGCGAGGGCGGCGAGCCGGTCGGCGAACTCGCCGCGCTCGGTGTCGTCCTTGGCCGTCTCGCCGGCGTTGAAACGCAGGTTCTCGATGACCGCGACCTGGCCGGGCTCAAGGCCGTTGACCGCGTCGTGGGCGGCGGGGCCCACGGTGTCCTGGGCGAACGCGACCGGGGCGCCGAGCAGTTCGGCGAGCCGCTCGGCGGCGGGAAGGAGCGAGAACTGCGGGTCCGGGGCGCCCTTGGGGCGGCCCAGGTGCGAGGCCACGACGACCTTGGCATCGGCGGCGACGAGCGCCTTGATGGTGGGCAGCACGGCGCGGATGCGGCCGTCGTCCGTGATGAGGCCTTCAGCCAGCGGCACGTTGAGGTCGGCGCGGACGAATACCCGCTTGCCCGCGACCCCTTCGGCGAGAAGTTCGTCGATCGTCTTCATATGAGAGTGACTCCTTGGGAGGTACGTGACGGGCGGTCTGGACAGGCGACAGGGCCCGTACAGCGCGTCATTGCGCTGCCCGAGCCCTGTAGCTCACATCAGGTGCCTACCGGACCGAGGTCAGAGCTGGCCGCCGACGAAGACGGTCAGGTCGACGAGGCGGTTGGAGTAGCCCCACTCGTTGTCGTACCAGCCCAGGATCTTCACCGACTTGCCCTCCTGGACCATGGTCAGGGAGGAGTCGAAGGTGCAGGAGGCCGGGTCGCTCACGATGTCCGAGGACACGATCGGGTCCTCGGTGTAGTAAAGGATGCCCTTGAGGTCGCCGTCGTCGGCGGCCTTCTTGAACGCGGCGTTGACCTCGTCCTTGGTGACCTCGCGCTGCAGCTCCACGACGAGGTCGGTGGCCGAACCGGTCGGGACCGGGACGCGCATCGCGATGCCGTCGAGCTTGCCCTTGAGCTGCGGGAGCACCAGAGCGGTGGCCTTCGCGGCACCGGTCGTGGTCGGGATGATGTTCTCGGCGGCGGCGCGGGCGCGACGCAGGTCCGAGTGCGGGAAGTCCAGGATGCGCTGGTCGTTGGTGTACGCGTGGACCGTCGTCATCAGGCCCTTGACGATGCCGAAGTTCTCGTCGAGCACCTTGGCCATCGGCGCCACACAGTTGGTGGTGCAGGAGGCGTTGGAGATGACGTGGTGGTTCGCCGGCTCGTACTTGTCCTGGTTGACGCCCATCACGATGGTGATGTCCTCGTCCTTGGCCGGAGCCGAGATGAGGACCTTCTTGGCGCCGCCGGCGATGTGCTTCTCGGCATCGGCCTTCTTGGTGAAGATGCCGGTCGACTCGATGACGATGTCGACGCCCAGCTGACCCCAGGGGATGTCGGCCGGGTTGCGCTCGGAGAGGACCTTGATGGTGTGGCCGTCGACCGTGATGGTGTCGGCGGTGTGGGTGACCTCGGCCTTGAGACGACCCAGAATGGTGTCGTACTTCAGCAGGTGGGCAGTGGTCGCGGTGTCACCGAGGTCGTTGACAGCCACGATCTCGATGTCAGCACCCTGCTCAAGGAGCGCGCGGAAGTAGTTGCGCCCGATGCGGCCAAAGCCGTTGATGCCTACGCGGATCGTCACGAACCGATCTCCTCGTTAGGTACGCCGGGTTTCTCGACGCCGGCGAGTTGTATGGGATGTCCCCGACCGGTTACGACCCTACCTCCCCGGGGGCGTCCGGGTGACATCAGCGCGTCCGGATGGTTCCGAAATGCGGCCCGGGCGAGCCCGGAGGCCCGTACCTACCTGCGGGTACGGACCTCCGGGACCTTCGGCCCCACTACGCGGGGTCAGCGGTGGAGTGCGCTGAGCGCCTTGCCGACGACCTGCTTGCGGTCGGCGGCCGCGGGCACGTTCTCCAGGCCGAAGCCGAGGAGGACGGTGTTACGGGTGGTGACGGCGGCCGAGGAGTGGAAGAGCGCCTGGGAGCGGGCCCAGTCGCCGCTGTTCCCGGGGCTGCCGGCCGGCGGTCCCGGGACGCTCCAGGGACCGAGCGCCGTCTCGAAGCCCTCGGCTCCCTGCGGGGTGCCGCCGATGACCAGCCTGGTGTCGTCGACGAAGGCGCCGAGGCCTCCGGTGCCCGGGTCGGTGACATAGGAGACGGCGACCTCGACCTGCTTGCCCGCGTACTTGCTGAGGTCGATGGCGACCTGCTGCCAGCCGTTGGAGGAGCCGGTGAAGCGGTTCCAACTGCCGCTGCTGCCGGTCGCCTTGCAGGCGGGCGAGCCGAGCGTGAGGTAGTGCGTCAGGAAGGGGTGCTCCTGGAGCAGGAAGCCCTGCTCGCACTGGCTGGGCACGCTGGTGGTGCTGCCCCCGTTGGCGTCCGGCAGGGTGGTCCAGTCGTCCTGGCCCACGGTGTGCGCCTCGACGATCACCTGGTCGTAGCCGGGCTCGGTGTCGTAGCTGAGCTGGAAGTCCAGGCTCGGCTTGGCGGTGGCGGCCGTGCCGGTCAGGTCGACGGTGCGGGCGAGCCGCATATAGGCGCCGTCCCGGTGCTTGGCGGCGGCGAACCAGGAGCCCTCAGCGGGCTCGAAGGGGCTGCGGATCCCGGGGTAGTCACCGGCCGACGCGCTCGTGAACTGCGGAAACTGCTGCGGCTTGAGGGTGTCGGAGGTGACCGTGTACGCGCCGGCCGCGGTCAGCGGGCTGCCGGGGGCGGCGGCGAGGGAGGCCTTGGCGCCGGCGAGCCGTCCGGTCCCGGCGAAGGCGGGCGGGGACTTGAGCCCGGCCTTGTTGTAGGCGCCGAGGTAGTACTGCGAGAAGTCGTCGGACAGGGCGCCGCCGCCGAGGTCGATGCTGCCGCCGGCCTGTTCACCCGCGTTGACCAGCTTGCCGCCCTCGTTGACGAAGTCGCGTACGGCGAACGTGGTGGCGGCCGTCGGCTGGGCGCTGCCGGTGTACCAGATGACGTTCTTGAAGTGGCTGAGCACGCCGAGCGCGCTCGGGGTGCCCTGGGTGGCGACGTCCCAGACCGCGGCCTTCCTGCCGTTGTCGGCGAGCGCCTTGGTGTAGAGCGCGGCGTTCTTGGCCGGGGCGGTGCCGCCCTCGTCGGCGAGCACCAGGGTGTCCGCCTTGGGCCGGTCGGCCACGGTGTACGTGAACGGCGTGCTGGCGGTCTTCTTGCCCGCGGCGGTCCGCCCGGTGAACCACACCTCGACCTTGTCGCCCGCGTCGGCGTCCTCGACCTTCGCGCGGTACTGGTCGAAGCGGAGGTTGTCGCGCCCGCCGTAGACCTCGCCGCCCTTCCAGGGCTCCAGGTCCTCGGTCTGCGTACGGCCGCCGTTGATGCGGTAGTTGAGGGTCTTGTCGCGCACCGACTTGCGTACGGTGACGGCGACTTCCTGGTCGTCGTCGCGGGTGTACGAGGTGGCGAAGGTGTCCGGCGTGAAGTCGGGGGCGTCGATGCCGACCGAGGAGGAGGGCTGGTCGGGGTGGGCGGCGGTCTCGGCGACCGACAGCGCGAAGGGGATGTTCTTCTGGAACTCGCCCTGGATCAGCTTCTCGCTGTCGGGGAAGTTGAAGTCCGAGGGGCAGTCCGCCGCGTTCCACTCGTCGCCCGGGTCCACGTTCGAGGCGGTGGTGCAGGTGGCCATCTCGGGGGTGAACATCATCGTGCCGTTGACGTTCGCCGCGTGGCCGTCCGCCTCGCCGTTGGTGGTGTACAGCGCGGAGGAGACCTCGGAGAGGTAGCCGGGGATGGCCGGCTTGTCGGGGGTGCCCGCGAGCGACTTGTAGAGGACGTCGTCGGGGGTCGGCGTGGCGACCTGCCAGCCCACTCCGTAAAGCAGCAGTTCGGCCGCGGAGTGGTAGTTGATGGCGTAGTTGAAGTGGATCCGCTTCTCGAAGGAGTCGAGCGCCTTGGTCTCGGGCTCGCTGCCCGCGCTCGGGCCGCGGTAGGTCTCGTTCGCCGGGTCGGGGGACGAACCCTCGTTGTCGTAGCCCCACTTGTAGGGGAAGTTGCGGTTGGGGTCGACGCCGTCGCCGGGCGTGATCTTGCCGTCGCCGTTGTTGTCGCGGAGATTCTTGCGCCACAGCCGGTGGCCGGGCGTGAACGTGAAGTCGTAGCCGTCCGGGTTGGCGGAGATCACGAACCACAGCTCGGTGGAGTCCACGATCTTGGTGATCCGCGGATCCTTGCCGTAGTTGTCGAGGTAGTAGTGCATCAGCCGCCGCGTCATCTCGGGGGTGATCCACTCGCGGGCGTGCTGGTTGGACAGGTACAGCGTGGCCGGCTTGGAGCCGTCCCTCGACTTGTTGGCGCCCTTGGTGAGCTTCACGGCGAGGATGTCCTGGCCGTTGACGGTCTTGCCGATCGACTCGACCTTGGTGAGGGACGGGTTGGCCTTGCCTGTGTCGAGGATCTCCTGCTTCAGCCCGTTCTTGCCGCTGTACGGGCGGAACACTCCGTCGCCCGCGGCCTTGAGGCGGCTCTGGGCCTGGGCGGAGACCTTGTGCTCGGTGAGCTCGACGCCCTTGCCGTGCAGGGCCGCGGCCTGGGTCTTGGTGAGGTACAGCTCGACTCCGGCCGAGCCCTTGGCGGGCAGCTGGGCGCCCAGCTCCTGGGCGTCGGCGCCGGCCTCCAGGAGCAGCGGCAGCTGTGCGCGGCTGACCTTGGCGTTCCAGACGACGATGCCCTCGCCGTCCGCTCCGCCCTGACTGGCCTGGGCGACGGGTGCCGCCACCAGTCCGGCCGTCAGCAGTGATGCGGCGGCGAGGATCGCTCTCGCTCTGCGTCTCATGAGCCCCCCTTGCAGTTGTCTGCCACGAAAGTGGACAGACGCCAGGCTCATGACACTTCATGATCATGTCAATACCGCGTGGCTCCCCGGCGGTACGGGCTGGAGACGGAACCGGCGCCCACCAAGTGGGCGCCGGATCAAGCGGGTTGAGGAGCGGGCGGGATCAGCCGACCAGGCCGTCCGCCATCTCCTCGGTCAGGTTGGACTCCGTCCCGGGGATCCCCAGGTCCTGGGCCCGCTTGTCGGCCATCGCGAGGAGGCGGCGGATCCGGCCCGCGACCGCGTCCTTGGTCAGCGGCGGGTCGGCGAGCGCGCCCAGCTCCTCCAGGGAGGCCTGCTTGTGCTCCATGCGCAGCCGGCCGGCCGCCGCGAGGTGCTCGGGGACCTCCTCGCCGAGGATCTCCAGGGCACGCTGCACGCGGGCCCCGGCGGCGACCGCCGCGCGGGCCGAGCGGCGCAGGTTGGCGTCGTCGAAGTTGGCGAGGCGGTTGGCGGTGGCGCGGACCTCGCGGCGCATCCGCCGCTCCTCCCAGGCGAGCACCGACTCGTGCGCGCCGAGGCGGGTGAGCAGCGCACCGATCGCGTCGCCGTCACGGACGACCACCCGGTCCACACCGCGGACCTCGCGGGCCTTGGCCGCGATCTGGAGCCGCCGCGCGGCTCCGACCAGGGCGAGGGCCGCCTCCGGGCCCGGGCAGGTCACCTCAAGGGACGAGGAGCGGCCCGGCTCGGTCAGCGAGCCGTGCGCCAGGAACGCGCCGCGCCAGGCGGCCTCGGCGTCACAGGTGGCCCCCGAGACCACCTGGGGCGGCAGGCCGCGGATGGGACGGCCGCGGCCGTCCACGAGCCCGGTCTGGCGGGCCAGCTGGTCGCCGCCCGCGACGACCCGTACGACGAAGCGCGAGCCCCTGCGCAGGCCGCCAGGAGCCATCACGATCAGCTCGGAGCTGTGCCCGAAGATCTCCAGAATGTCCCGCTTCAGCCGGCGTGCCGCCATCGCGGTGTCCAGCTCCGCCTCGATCACAATGCGGCCGCTCACCAGGTGCAGCCCGCCCGCGAACCGAAGAATCGCCGAGACCTCCGCCTTCCTGCAGCAGGTCCGGGTGACGGGCAGCCGGGAAATTTCGTCCTTCACCGCCGGCGTCATCGCCATGGGCCGATCCTTCCATGCATCCGAAAAATACGGTCGTACGCGGCGGCCAACAGCTCCGGATCGTGCTTCGGAGAACCATCGGGCCTGGCCACCGGCGCCAGCTCGACCTCGGCTCCGAGCCTTTTGGCGGCATCGGTCAGGCTCCCCCGGTCGGGCACGGCGGCCTCGTCGGCCAGCACCACGTCGAAGGCGAGTTTAGGGGCGTGTCGTCCCAAAACCTCCAAATGACGCTGCGGAGAGAAGCCATCGGTTTCACCCGGTTGTGGCGCGAGGTTCAGCGAGAGGACCTTGCGGGCCTTGGTCTCGGTGAGCGCGTCGAGCAGTTCGGGCACCATCAGATGCGGGATGACGGAGGAGAACCAGGAGCCCGGACCGAGCACCACCCAGTCCGCGTCGAGCACCGCGGCGACCGCTTCGGGGACGGCCGGCGGGTCGTGCGGGACCAGCTGCACGGAGAGCACCTCGCCGGGCGTGAGCGCCACCGTGGCCTGGCCGCGCACGGTGTCCACGTCGTCGGGACGCTCCGGATCGTGCCCCCGTACGAGGGCCTCCAGCTCCAGCGGGACGGCCGACATCGGCAGGACCCGGCCCTGGGCGCCGAGCAGCTTGCCGACCAGGTCGAGCGCCTGCACATGGTCGCCCAGCTGCTCCCACAGGGCGACGATCAGGAGGTTGCCCACCGCGTGCTCGTGCAGGTCGCCCTTGGACTGGAAGCGGTGCTGGATGACCCGGGACCAGGTCTGGCCCCAGTCGTCGTCGCCGCACAGCGCCGCGAGGGCCTTGCGCAGGTCGCCCGGGGGCAGCACGCCCAGCTCGTCGCGGAGGCGGCCGCTGGAGCCGCCGTCGTCGGCCACGGTGACGACGGCGGTCAGGTCACCGGTGATCCTGCGCAGCGCGGCGAGCGAGGCCGAGAGGCCCATGCCGCCGCCGAGCGCGACGACCTTGGGCTGGGCGCCCCGCTTGCGGCCGGTGCGCAGCACCGGTCCGGCGGTGCGCCGGCGGTACACCTTCACTCGCGCCCCATGTCCCGGTGGACGACGACGGTCTCGATCCCCTCGGAGGCCAGACGGGCGGCGAGCTTCTCGGACATGGCGACCGAGCGGTGCTTGCCGCCGGTGCAGCCCACCGCGATCGTCACGTACCGCTTGCCCTCGCGGCGGTAGCCCGTCGCGATCAGCTGGAGCAGCTCGCTGTACTGGTCGAGGAACTCCTTGGCGCCGGGCTGGTTGAAGACGTAGCCCGACACCTCCTCGTTGAGGCCGGTGAACGGACGCAGCTCCGGCACCCAGTGCGGGTTGGGCAGGAAGCGGCAGTCGACGACCAGGTCGGCGTCGACCGGCAGGCCGTACTTGTAGCCGAACGACATGACGGTGGCGCGCAGCTCCGGCTCCTCGTCGCCCGCGAACTGGGCGTCCATCTTGGCGCGCAGCTCGTGGACGTTGAGGCTGGAGGTGTCGATCACCAGGTCGGCGTCGCCGCGCAGCTCGCGCAGCAGGTCTCGCTCGGCGGCGATGCCGTCGACGATCCGGCCGTCGCCCTGCAGCGGGTGCGGGCGGCGCACCGACTCGAAGCGGCGTACCAGGGCGTCGTCGGAGGACTCCAGGAAGACGATGCGCCGGGTGACCTCCTTGGCGTCGAGGTCGGCGAGCGACTCGCGGAGGTTGTCGAAGAACCTCCGGCCGCGCACGTCGACGACGACGGCGATGCGCGCCACGTTGCCCTGGGAGCGGGCGCCGAGCTCCACCATGGTGGGGATCAGCGCGGGCGGCAGGTTGTCGACGACGAACCAGCCGAGGTCCTCCAGGCACTTGGCGGCGGTGCTGCGCCCGGCGCCGGACATACCGGAGATGATCACCAGCTCGGGGATGGGCGCATCGGCCCCGCCGGCCTCGATCGTCGTGCCCGTACTCACGTGTACTCCCGCTTCTCGGTCTTCTTCGTGCTCAGTCATGTCGTGCTGCCCCCGTCGTCCTCTTCAATGATCTCTCCTGTCGCCGTGTTCACGGCGGGCGCGGCCGGGACCGCTTCGGCGAGGGCCGCGGCAACGGTCTCGGCCGTCTTGCGGCCTATGCCGGGGACCTCGCAGATCTCGTCGATTGTCGCCGACCGGAGCTTCTTCACCGAGCCGAAATGCTTGATCAGAGCCTGCTTGCGGGTGTCGCCGAGGCCCGGCACGGCATCCAGCGGCCCCGCCTTGAAGCGCTTCGTCCGTTTGGCCCTCTGATAGGTGATGGCGAACCGGTGAGCCTCGTCACGCACCCGCTGGAGGAGGTAGAGCCCCTCGCTGGAACGCGGCAGCACCACCGGGTCGTCGTCCTCGGGCACCCAGACCTCTTCGAGCCGCTTGGCGAGCCCGCACACCGCGATGTCGTCGATGCCCAGCTCGTCCAGGGCCCGCTTGGCGGCGGCGACCTGCGGCTGCCCGCCGTCGACGACCAGAAGCTGCGGCGGGTAGGCGAACCGCTTGGGGCGGCCGTCCTCCTCCTGGAGCGCGGACACCTCGCCGGACAACCCGCCAGCTCCCTGACCGGGCGCCTCGCCGCCCTCCTGGCTCTCCTCCTCGACCCACTCCCCCGTGCGCGCCTTCTCGGCCAGGTAGCGCTTGAAGCGGCGGCTGATCACCTCGTGCATGGACCGGACGTCGTCCTGGCCCGCGAAGCTCTTGATCTGGAAGCGCCGGTACTCGCTCTTGCGGGCCAGGCCGTCCTCGAAGACCACCATGGACGCCACCACGTCGTCGCCCTGGAGGTGCGAGATGTCGAAGCACTCGATGCGCAGCGGCGCGCTGTCGAGGTCCAGGGCGGCGGCGATCTCCTCCAGGGCCCGCGAGCGGGTCGTCAGGTCGGAGGCGCGCTTGGTCTTGTGCAGCGCGAGGGCCTGCTGGGCGTTGCGCGCGACCGTGACCATGAGGTCCTTCTTGTCGCCGCGCTGCGGGATGCGCAGCGAGACGCCCGAGCCGCGCCGGCTCGCGAGCCAGCCGCTCACCGCCTCCGCGTCCTCGGGGAGCGCCGGGACCAGGACCTCCTTCGGTACGGAGTCGCCGGTCTCCTCGCCGTACAGCTGCTGGAGCGCGTGCTCCACCAGGCCCGCCGTGTCGACGGCCTCGACCTTGTCGGTGACCCAGCCGCGCTGGCCGCGAACCCGGCCGCCGCGCACGTGGAAGATCTGGACGGCCGCCTCCAGCTCGTCCTCGGCGACCGCGATGAGGTCGGCGTCGGTGGCGTCGTTGAAGACGATCGCGTTCTTCTCCAGGGCCTTCTTGAGCGCCTCTATGTCGTCGCGAAGGCGGGCGGCCCGCTCGTACTCCATGTCCTCGGCCGCGGCCATCATCTGCTGCTCGATGCGGCGCAGGTACGCGCCGGTGCGGCCGGCCATGAAGTCGCAGAAGTCCTCGGCCAGTTCGCGGTGTTCCTCGGGGGTGACGCGGCCGACGCAGGGGGCCGCGCACTTGCCGATGTAGCCGAGCAGACAGGGCCGGCCGATCTGGGCCGAGCGCTTGAACACGCCCGCCGAGCAGGTGCGTACGGGGAAGACGCGGAGCATCAGGTCGACGGTCTCGCGGATCGCCCAGGCGTGCCCGTACGGGCCGAAGTAGCGCACGCCCTTCTTCTTGGCGCCGCGCATGACCTGGACGCGCGGGAACTGTTCGTTCATCGTCACCGCGAGGTACGGATAGCTCTTGTCGTCGCGGTACTTGACGTTGAAGCGGGGGTCGAACTCCTTGATCCAGGAGTATTCGAGCTGGAGCGCCTCCACTTCGGTGGCGACGACGGTCCACTCCACGGAGGCGGCCGTGGTGACCATCGTGGCCGTGCGCGGGTGCAGACTCGTCAACGGCTGGAAGTAGTTGGCGAGGCGCTGGCGCAGGGACTTCGCCTTCCCGACGTAGATCACCCGGCGGTGTTCGTCGCGGAATTTGTAGACCCCCGGCGAGTCGGGGATCTGTCCCGGCTTGGGGCGGTAGCTGGAGGGGTCTGCCATGGCCACCACCCTACTGGCGGGGGCTGACAACGCGGCCTCTCCCATGGGGTCGGGCGGTGAACGGGCCGGTGCGGGGGTGCGCCGTCGCAGCCCCCGCACCGGCCCGGGTGCTACGCCTGCCCGGCCGGGCGGCGGCGCCTGCGCAGCGCGGCCGTGCCGGTGAGGCCGAGCGCGAGGAGCGCGCCCGCGCCGGCCACGGTGGAGACCGCCGTCAGGGAGCCGTCGTCCTGCCCGGCCGCGACGGCCGCGGCCTGGGCGGCCTGGGCCCGGGTCTCCTCGGCCGACTCGCCGTAGCCGCCGGCCTTGCCCGACCTGGCGTACGCCGAGCCCGGCAGCTTGTCGCCGTACGCCTTGGCGACGCGCTTCTGGTAGGCGGCGAGCGTGGTGCCGTTCGCGCCGACCGCCTTGACGGCGTCCTCGTCGAGCGGCAGCACCTTGCTGTCCTTCTCGACGTACCAGGCGTTGATCTGCGGCTCCTGGAAGACGGTGCCGCCGGGGAGTTTCGCGGCCCCGGCCGCCGCATAGCGGGTCTCGTCGTCGCCGGTGGCTATGTTGACCACCTTCCAGGAGGCGCCCTGCCGAACCGTCCACAGCGAGGCCTTCTGGCCGTCCGACGAGACGGCCGTCGAGGCCAGGTACTCCAGCTGTGCGACGGGGGCTCCCGCCTGCCCCGCCACGAACCGCGGGGAGAGCGCGTAGACGGGCACCGCGTCACCCTCGATGTGCGGGGCGGCGGCCTTCAGCGCCACCTTGCCGTCCCGCGCGAAGAAGCGGGAGAGCGTGTCGAGGGTGGCCGGGGCGCTCGCGGCCTGGCGGGCCGCGGCCTTGGACTCGGCGGAGGCGAGCGGCACCTGGTCGGCGAAGGCGTGCGGGGCAGCGAGACCGATGAGGGCCGCGGCGACCGCGACCGCGGGTGCGAGGCGGGTCAGCTTCATCGTCGTCACGCCCCGATCCGGTACAGCGAGTGGGTCCAGGAGAAGGAGTTGTTGTCCACGTACCAGTCGTGCGACGCCCAGTTGTAGCGGGTGCTGGAGGGCCATGGATCGCCCCAGTACACCCAGCTGCTCGCGGTGTCGTAGCCGTACAGGACGTGCATGTGACCGCCGCCGCTGGACCACTGGATGCGGGTCTCGATCGGACGGTTGTTGTTGATCTCGGTCTGTACGGTCGAATAGCGCAGCCAACCGCTCACGTACGAGCCCGAGTTGATGCCGGCCCAGTCCAGGGCGTTCTGCACATTGCCCAGGTCGGCCTGCCAGTTGGGGCAGTCGTAGCCCTGCGCCCGGCCGAAGGCCGCGTTGCAGAACTGGTTCTGCGTGTAGTTGCGGCCGAACCAGGTGGCGATGGTGTTGCCGCTGCCGGCCCAGCACCAGTTGTTCTTCTGCTGGGACTGCATCGTGATGTTGAGCTTCTTGGCACTCGCCGCGGCGGCTGCGGCGGGCACCGGCTGGTCGCTGTGCGGGGCGGCGGTGGCCGTTGCCGTGGGGGCGGCAAACAGGGCCGCCACCACGAGGGTGAGGGCGGACAGCCGTCTCTTCTTGCTGCGCATCGCGTTCCTCCCATGGCGGGGTGGGGGGTTGGGGATGGTGGAGGATCGCGTCCGGACGCTTGCGGTTGAGCATCGGGCGTTGTCGAGAACTGGTCAACGCGCTTCAATGCGGGGTGGGACGCGGGTGTGAACGAAGTGGCCGGAGTGTGAACAACTCCCGGTCCGCCACCAGGTTTTCCCCGACCTGCCGCAGCCTCGCGCCCACCCCCCACCGTGAACGTTCACTGAGGAGTCCCCCATGCTCCACACCGAGGCCGATCTGGCGCAGGTGCTGCACACCGGCCCGTTCCACCTGGCACTGCGCGCCGCGCTGTCCGTTCGGGGTCTGCCGCTCCAGCGGGTCCAGCACCATCTCGCCGGGCGCGGCATCAAAGTCGGTGTGACCAGCCTGAGTTACTGGCAGCAGGGGGCGCGCCGGCCGCAGCGCCCCGAGTCGCTGCGCGCCGTGCGCGGCCTGGAAGAGGTGCTCGGCCTGCCCGCGAACTCCCTGCTGCGCCTCCTCGACGACACCTCCGCGGCCGAGGTCGAGCGTCCCGCCGGGCGCTCCTACCGTTCGCTGGTCGAGGCGTCCGGGGTGGTGGAGCAGCTCATCGGCGAGCTGGAGTCCCCGGTGGACGGCGGGCTGCACACCGTCGGCCATCACGAGCGGGTCCGTATCGGCGCGGCCCGGGAACTGCGCGGCCGAGACTCGCAGCACGTCGTACGGGCCCACCGCGACGGCATCGACCGCTATCTGGCCATCCACCGCGGGGACGCCGACTGCGATCCGGCCCGGGTCGAGGTGCGCGCGGGCGAGAACTGCCGCACCGGCCGCGTCCGCTGGGACGCGGCCAGCGGGGTCCTGGTCGCCGAGCTGCTCTTCGACACCCGGCTGCGGGCCGGCGAGACGTACCTGTTCGGATACGGCTTCGAGGACGGTACGGGCGGTCCGAGCCGGGAGTACGTGCGCGGCTTCAGCTTCGCGGGCGGCCAGTACGTGTTGCAGGTGCGGTTCGACGAGCGGGCCCTGCCGGCCCGCTGCCGCCGCTTCGCCCAGACCTCCACGGGCGCCACCCGCTCCGGCCGCAGCGACCTCACCCTCAGCGGCCGGCACCGCTCGGTGCACCTGGTGGAGCAGGGGGTGCGGCCGGGGATCCTGGGGATCGACTGGGACTGGGAGTGAGCGCCCGGGGCCTGGCCGGGGCGGGGTGCGCCGGGTGCGCCAATGTCGTGGGCGTCGGCTTCAAGGGCCTCGGGTCAGGCGTCGGGGCCCGCCACCAGCTGGCCGTCCTTGAGCTTCACCGGCACCTTGGGCAGCGGCACGGTGGCCGGGCCCTGGACGGGCTTGCCGGTCATCACATTGAAGCGGCTGCCGTGGCAGGGGCAGTTCGCGTGGCCGTCCTCGATCTTCTCCAGGAGGCAGCCCGCGTGCGTGCACTGGGCGCTGAACGCCTGGTACTCGCCCTTCGCCGGGCAGGACACCATGACCCGCTGCTCGCGGTAGAGCTTGGCACCGCCGACCGGGACCGCGTCGGGCGAGCCGAGCGGTTCCGGCGAGGTCGGGGTCGGGGTCTCAGCGTGGCCGAGCTTGGACTCGGTGGAGCAGGCCGCTACGCCGACCCCCGCGGCCCCGGCGAGGGCGGCGCCTTTCAGCACGGTGCGACGGGCGGCGGGCTGGCCGGTCATGGGTACTCCACTGATCACTGGTCTCGGTCGGTCGCCTGCGCGGCCGACGCGGTCGTCGCGCGCAACCGACCCGGGTTGCGCGATCGACGATACCGGCGCAGATCGCCCGCCCTTCGCCGGGGCTGCCGCAGCGGCCGTGGGATGGGTTACGTTCTGGGCCGTGATCGTCGTCGCCGGAGAGTCCCTCATCGACCTGGTGCCGCAGCACCCCGAGGATCCGCTGGGGCCGCTGGCACCGCGGCTCGGTGGCGGCCCGTACAACACAGCGGTCGCACTGGGCCGGCTAGGCGCGGGGGCCGCCTTCTGCTCCCGGGTCTCCACGGACGGCTTCGGCGAGGCCCTCCTCGGCGGGCTGCGCTCGGCCGGGGTGGACACGTCCCTGGTGCAGCGCGGCCCGGAGCCGACGACGCTCGCGGTGGCGAGCCTCGCGCCGGACGGCTCCGCGAGGTACGGCTTCTACGCCGACGGCACCGCCGACCGCCTCTTCGAAGTCCCCCCTCAACTACCGCCCACGGTAAGCGCGTTGGCGCTGGGCACGTGCTCACTGGTACTCGAACCGGGCGCTACCGCGTACGAGGCGCTGCTGCGCAGAGAATCCGCCCGGGGCGTCCTCACCCTGCTCGACCCGAACATCCGCCCCGGCCTGATCCCGGACCCGGACGCCTACCGGTCCCGCTTCAGAAGCTGGCTGCCGTACGTATCCCTCCTGAAGCTCTCGGAGGAGGACGCGGCGTGGCTGGGCGGCGAGGTGGAGGAGTGGCTGGCGGCGGGCCCGCGGGCGGTGGTGCTGACCAGGGGCTCGGCAGGCCTGACGGTCCACACCGCCGAAGGCGCGGAGCACTCCGTGCCCGCCGAGCGGGTGGAGGTGGTGGACACGATCGGCGCGGGCGACACGGTGAACGCGGCGCTCCTGCACCGCCTCCCGACCCGCACCGCCCTGGCCGCGGCCGACTGGCCGGAAGTACTCCGCCACGCGGCGAGAGCAGCGGCCCTGACCTGCACGAGAGAGGGCGCCCAGCCGCCAACCGCGGAGGAACTACCCACCACGTGACGCCCGGCCGGCCCTGACCAGCCCCAGGGAGCAACCCCGACCGCTTGCGGCCACGGCGCCCCCTCCTCCGGCAGCGGTGGGGGGGCGGCCTCCGACCCGGGGCGCAGGGCGCGGGCCCGGAACCGGGATGCAGAGGCCCGAGCCCCCGCCGCCGGGGCTCAGGGCGCGGGCTCCGAACCAGGGGCGCAGGGGGCGGAGCCCCCGCCGGGGTCGAGGGGCGGAGCCCCCGGGGGTCTGGGGCGGAGCCCCGGGAAACAAACCCTCCCCACCCCACCCACCCCCGGAGGGTCTCGGGAAGGGGCGGGGTGGGAACTCAGGCCTTACGAGCCCGAGCCGCCTTCTTCGCCGGAGCCGCCTTCTTGGCAGCGGAAGCCGTCCGAGCAGACGCAGACGCCGTCTTCTTCGCCGGCGCAGCCTTCGCCGCGGAAACCGCCTTCTTGCCCGCCGCCTTCTTCACCGGCTTCCGCACCGGAACGGACGCGTCACTGATCCGGTCCGCCCCCAGAATGTCCCGCAGGAACTTCCCCGTGTGGCTGGCCGGCTCGGAGGCGACCTGCTCGGGGGTGCCCTCGGCGATGACCAGGCCACCCCCGTTGCCACCCTCGGGACCCATGTCGACAACCCAGTCCGCCGTCTTGATGACGTCCAGGTTGTGCTCGATGACGATCACCGAGTTCCCCTTGTCGACCAGCCCCGAAAGCACCTTGATCAGCTTCGAGATGTCCTCGAAGTGCAGCCCGGTGGTGGGCTCGTCGAGCACGTACACCGTCCGCCCCGTGGACCGCTTCTGGAGCTCGGAGGCGAGCTTCACGCGCTGCGCCTCACCACCCGACAGCGTCGGCGCGGACTGCCCGAGCCGGACATACCCGAGCCCGACCTCGTTCAGCGTCCGAAGGTGACGGGCGATCGTCGGAACGGCCTCGAAGAACTCCAGGCCCTCCTCGATCGGCATGTCGAGGACCTCGGCGATGGACTTGCCCTTGTAGTGGACCTCCAGCGTCTCCCGGTTGTAGCGCGCCCCGTGGCAGACCTCGCACGGGACGTACACGTCCGGCAGGAAGTTCATCTCGATCTTGATGGTGCCGTCGCCCGAGCAGTTCTCGCAGCGGCCGCCCTTGACGTTGAAGGAGAAGCGCCCGGGGAGGTACCCGCGGACCTTGGCCTCCATGGTCTCCGCGAAGAGCTTCCGCACATGGTCGAAGACGCCCGTGTACGTCGCCGGGTTGGACCGCGGGGTGCGGCCGATGGGCGACTGGTCGACGTGCACGACCTTGTCGACCAGGTCGTCGCCGTCGACCCGGGTGTGCCGCCCGGGCACGCCGCGCGCCCCGTTCAGCTCCCGGGCCAGGTGCGTATAGAGAATGTCGTTGACCAGCGTCGACTTGCCCGAGCCGGAGACGCCGGTGACGGCGGTCAGCACGCCGAGGGGGAACGAGACGTCGATGTCGCGGAGGTTGTTCTCCTTTGCGCCGTGCACGGTGAGCCGGCGCGTGGGATCCATGGGCCGCCGGACGTCGGGCAGCGGGATCGACTTCTTGCCCGCCAGGTACTGGCCGGTCATCGACTCCTTGTTGCTGAGCAGCTGCTTCAACGGGCCGCTGTGGACGACCTTTCCGCCGTGCTCACCGGCGCCCGGACCGATGTCGACGACCCAGTCGGCCACCTTGATGGTGTCCTCGTCGTGCTCGACGACGATCAGGGTGTTGCCCATGTCCCGAAGGCGTACGAGCGTCTCGATCAGACGGTGGTTGTCGCGCTGGTGCAGCCCGATCGACGGCTCGTCCAGGACGTAGAGCACGCCGACCAGGCCGGAACCGATCTGGGTGGCGAGCCGGATGCGCTGGGCCTCGCCGCCGGAGAGCGTGCCGGCCGCGCGGTTGAGCGAGAGGTAGTCGAGGCCGACGTCGACCAGGAACTTCAGCCGCTCGTTGACCTCCTTCAGGACTCGCTCGGCGATCTTCTTGTCCCGGTTGTTGAGCTTCAGCTCGGCCAGGAAGTCCGCACAGTCGCTGATCGACATCGCGGAGACCTCGGCGATGGACCGCTCCATCACGGTGACCGCGAGGACGAGGGGCTTCAGGCGCGTGCCCTCACAAGTGGGGCAGGGCACCTCGCGCATGTAGCCCTCGAAGCGCTCGCGGGCGCCGTCGCTCTCCGCCTCGGAGTGGCGCCGCTTGACGAACGGCACCGCGCCCTCGAAGGAGGTCGTGTAGGCCCGCTCGCGGCCGTACCGGTTGCGGTAGCGGACCTCGATCTGGGTCTTGTGGCCGTAAAGCAGCGCCTTCTTGGCGCGCTGCGGGAGCCCGGCCCAGGGGATGTCGGTGCGGAAGCCCAGCTCGTCGGCGAGCGCGCCCACCAGACGGGCGAAGTAGTCCTTGGTGTGGCCGAGCGACCACGGCGAGACCGCTCCCTCGTCGAGGGACTTGTCCTCGTCCGGGATGATCAGCTCGGGGTCGACCTCCATGCGCGTACCGATGCCCGTGCAGTCGGGGCAGGCGCCGAACGGTGAGTTGAAGGAGAAGGAGCGCGGCTCCAGCTCCTCGAAGGACAGGTCGTCGTACGGGCAGTAGAGGTGCTCCGAGTACATCCGCTCGCGCTCGGGGTCGTCGGCGGCGAGGTCGACGAAGTCGAGCACGACCATGCCGCCGGACAGGCCCAGCGCGGTCTCCACGGAGTCGGTGAGGCGGCGCTTGGCGGAGTCCTTCACCGTGAGGCGGTCGATGACCACCTCGATGGTGTGCTTCTCCTGCTTCTTCAGCTTGGGCGGCTCGGCGAGCTGGATGGTCTCGCCGTCGACCCGGGCCCGGCTGTAGCCCTTGGTCTGGAGGTCGGCGAAGAGGTCGACGAACTCGCCCTTGCGCTCACGCACCAGCGGCGAGAGCACCTGGAAGCGGCTGCCCTCGGGCAGTTCGAGCACCTTGTCGACGATGGCCTGCGGCGACTGGCGCGAGATGGGCCGCCGGCACTCGGGGCAGTGCGGCTTGCCGATGCGCGCGAAGAGCAGACGCAGGTAGTCGTAGACCTCGGTGATGGTGCCGACCGTCGAGCGCGGGTTGCGCGAGGTCGACTTCTGGTCGATGGAGACGGCGGGCGACAGACCTTCGATGAAGTCGACGTCCGGCTTGTCCATCTGGCCGAGGAACTGGCGGGCGTAGGACGACAGCGACTCGACGTACCGCCGCTGCCCCTCCGCGAAGATCGTGTCGAAGGCGAGCGAGGACTTGCCCGACCCGGACAGACCCGTGAAGACGATGAGGGAGTCGCGCGGCAGGTCGAGCGAGACGTTCTTCAGGTTGTGCTCGCGCGCGCCACGGACGATGAGACGGTCGGCCACGCCGGTCCGCACCTTTCTAGAGAGAGCGAGGGAGCTCCAGGAGCCCCCGTCCCAGGGTATGGGGGGCGCCACGGTGATGTTGTTGATTCTTGGATGAATCCGGACACGTTCCGAACGGGATCCGGAGAAGGGAACCGACTACGAGCGTATAGCACGCGCATTCGATTTACGGACTCGTCCGGCCACCTTCACCCGGACGAGTGGCGGGGCTATCGTCGGCGCCATGATTGATCACGCACGCGACCTGGCCTCTGTACGCGAAGCCACCGAACGACTGCTCACCGCAGCCGCCGCACTGGACAACGCCTCCGTCACCGAGCCGTCACGGCTGCCCGGCTGGAGCCGCGGCCATGTGCTGGCCCATATCGCACGGAACGCGGATGCGCTCGTCAATGTGCTGGCCGGGCGGCCCATGTATGCGAGCCCCGAGACCCGGGACGCGGACATCGACCGCGACGCGCCCCGCCCGCTGGACGCCCAGCTCGCGGACGTACGCGAGAGCGCGGCCGGCTTCCAGGCGGAGGGCGAGCGGCCCGCCGACTGGTCGCGCACGGTCGAGCTGCGCAACGGCGTCACCGACGCCGCCGCCCGCGTGCCCTTCCGCCGCCTCGTCGAGGTCGAGCTGCACCACGTGGACCTCGGGATCGGATACGAGCTCGAAGACCTCCCCGCGGACTTCGTCCGGCGCGAGATCGACTTCCTCGCCGAGCGGTTCGCCGGGCACAAAGACCTTCCGTCGACCACTCTGACCGACGACACCGGCCGGTCCTGGACCACCGGCGGCGGCGCCGACGGCGGCCCGGTCCAGGTGGGCGGAACCGCCGCGGACCTCGTCGGCTGGCTCGCGGGACGGCGTGACGGCGCCGCCCTCAGGGTGACCGGCGGCGCGCTGCCCACCCTGCCCCCGCTGTGACCTCGGCGATAGGCTGAGCCCATGACGTACAGCGGAGCGGTGAAGGCCGGCGGACCGGCCGATGTGCACGAGCTGACGGACCTGATGATCTCCAAGGTCGAGGTCGGGTCGATGAGCAACAACGCGTATCTGCTGCGCTGCCGGACCACCGGCGAGCAGCTGCTCATCGACGCGGCGGCCGACCCCGCGACGCTGCTCACGCTGATCGGTGACGACGGCATCGCGTCCGTCGTCACCACCCACCGGCACGGCGACCACTGGCAGGCGCTCGCCGAGGTCGTCGCCGCGACGGGCGCGCGCACCTACGCGGGCCGCTACGACGCCGAGGGCATCCCGGTACCGACCGATGTCCCCGTCGAGGACGGTGACACGATCAGGGTCGGCCGCGTCGAGCTCACCGCGCGCCACCTCGTCGGCCACACGCCGGGCTCGATCGCCCTGGTCTACGACGACCCGCACGGCCACCCCCATGTGTTCACCGGCGACTGCCTGTTCCCGGGCGGCGTGGGCAACACCTGGAAGGACCCGGAGGCCTTCGCCAGCCTCATCCGCGACGTCGAGACCAAGCTCTTCGACGCCCTGCCGGACGAGACCTGGGTCTACCCCGGCCACGGCAACGACACCACCCTCGGCGACGAGCGCCCGCACCTGCCGGAGTGGCACGCACGGGGCTGGTAGCCGCCCCGCGGCGGCGCGTTCCGCCGCCGGTTCCGCCGAGGGAACCGATCCGTTCGGTGCGCCGTAGAAGTCCATGCCTCGATCGTGGCACCCGCCACTGACAATCGGCGGTGCAGCCGTGCCCCCGCCCGCCGTCCGGCGAGCTTCCGCGCGCCCCCGTAACGGATGATCACCCGGGGTAGTTGGCGCGACATGCGCACCCCAACTCCCCCCACCTCTCCCGCTCCCCCGTCGATGCTCCGTCTCGCGGCGGCCTCGCTCGCGGGCACCGCCATCGAGTTCTACGACTTCTTCGTGTACGGGACGGCGGCCGCCCTGGTCCTCGGCCCGCTGTTCTTTCCGACGTTCTCCGCGCTCGCGGGAACTCTGGCCGCCTTCGGCACCTTTGGTGTCGGCTTCCTGGCCCGCCCCCTGGGCTCGGTCCTCTTCGGGCACATCGGCGACCGCTACGGGCGCCGTCCCGTCATGTTCGCCTCGCTCACGCTGACTGGGCTCGCGACGGTGGCGGTCGGCTGTGTGCCCTCGTACGCCTCGATCGGTATCGCGGCGCCCTCGCTGCTCCTGGTGCTGCGTTTCCTCCAGGGGCTCGGGCTCGGCGGCGAATGGGGCGGCGCGGTGCTGCTCACGGCCGAGCACGCGCCCGCCCACCGGCGCGGCCTGTGGACGAGCTTTCCTCAGATCGGTCCCTCCACCGGCTTCCTGCTGGCCAACGGCGTGGTCCTCGCTCTGTCCGCCGGGCTGAGCGACGCCCAGTTCCGCGACTGGGGCTGGCGGGTGCCGTTCTGGGGTGCCGGGCTGCTCGCGCTGGGCGGGCTGCTGCTTCGGACCTCGTTGGCAGAGACGCCGCAGTTCCGCGAGATGGGCGAGCCGGCCAGGCTGCCGCTGCTCGAAGTGGCGCGCGGCCATTGGCGGTTGGTGCTCCTGACCGCGGGCGCCCTCTCGATCGGGTATGCCGTCTTCTACACGGTGTCGACCTGGTCGCTGGCGTACGCGACGGAACGGCTCGGGGTCGACCGCACGGTGATGCTCGTCTGCGTCATGGCGGCTGTCGCGATCATGGGTGCGCTGACGCCGCTCGCGGCTCTGCTCGGCGATCGCTACGGGCGTCGGCCGCTGTGCCTGGTGGGGTGTGCGGCGACGGTGGTGTGGATGTTCCCGATGGTGGCGCTGCTTTCGACCGGCGAGCCGCTGTGGATGTTCGCCGGGTTCCTCGGCGCGATGCTGGCGTTCATCTCGATGTTCGCGGTGATCGCGGCGTATCTGCCGGAGCTGTACGAGCCGCGGGTGCGCTGCACGGGCGCGGCCGTCGGCTACAACCTGGGCGGGGTGCTCGGCGGCGCGCTGACCCCGATCGTGGCTACGGCGCTGGCCCGCGGGGAAGGCCCGCCGTGGGGTGTCGCCGCGTATCTGACCGGCATCGGGCTGCTGAGCCTGGGCTGTTTCGCGCTGCTCCCCGAGACCCGGCCCGCGCCGGTGGCGCAGCCGGGGCCCGGGGCGGAGCCGGAGGCGGCCCCCGCATAGGGAGACCGCCTCGGAGCCGGTCAGGCGCCGATGCTGTCCTTCTGGGGCTCCTCGGCCGCCGTCTGCTTCTTGGCGGCGATGAGGCTGGTGATCGTGGTGATGACCAGGACGCCGCAGATCACGCCGAGCGAGACCGGGATGGAGATCTCGGGGACGTTCATCCCGTTCTCGTGCAGGGCGTGCAGCACCAGCTTCACGCCGATGAAGCCGAGGATCACCGACAGGCCGTAGCTGAGGTGGACCAGCTTCTTGAGCAGCCCGCCGATCAGGAAGTACAGCTGGCGCAGGCCCATCAGCGCGAAGGCGTTGGCGGTGAAGACGATGTACGGGTCCTGCGTGAGACCGAAGATCGCGGGGATCGAGTCCATCGCGAAGAGGACGTCGGTGGTGCCGATGGCGAGCATGACGACCATGAGCGGCGTCAGGATCTTCTTGCCGTTCTTCTCCACGAACAGCTTGGTGCCGTGGTACTTGTCGGCGACGCCGAACTTCTTCTCGACGGACTTCAGGAGGCGGTTCTCCTCGAACTCCTCCTCCTCGTCACCGGAGCGCGCCTCCTGGATGAGCTTCCAGGCGGTGTAGATCAGGAACGCGCCGAAGATGTAGAAGACCCAGGAGAAGTTGGCGATCACCGCGGCGCCGGCCGCGATGAAGATCGCGCGCAGCACGAGGGCGATCAACACGCCGAACAGCAGCACCCGTTGCTGGAGGTGCGAGGGCACCGAGAACTTCGCCATGATCAGGATGAAGACGAAGAGGTTGTCGACGGAGAGCGACTTCTCGGTGATGAAGCCCGCGAAGAACTCGCCGGACGCCTGGCTGTTGCCGAAGAACAGCAGGCCGAGGCCGAAGAGCGCGGCCAGCACGATCCAGACCACGGTCCAGATGCCGGCTTCCTTGACCGACACGTCATGGGGCTTGCGCCCGATGAAGAAGTCGGCCGCGATCAGGGCACACAGACCAAGAATGGTCAGTACCCACAGGGTCATTGAAACGTCCACTGCGCCTCCGGCGTCGTACGGCTACTGATCAGCGTCGTCGCTGCCGGAGGTCTCTTCCACCCGGGCGCCTTCCCTCGCGCCACGGGCCGGCACCCCGGGACCCGTCCCGTGGGTCCGTATTGACGGGAACGCCGCAGTCGGGAGTACTCCCCTCCGCTGCAAGCAGCCTACCCGAATGACCAAGAGAAGGTAAAGAGATTGGTAAAGATCGGCCAAATTGCCAGGTCGGAGGCGTTTGGTCTAGCTCTTACGGTGGAGTCGCCCGCGCCGTTCCGGAACGGGCAGGAGCGCTAGCGGGGCCAGGCGGCGCGGGCCTCGCCGACCTGACCCAGGACCTGCTCCAGGACGCGGCTGTCGGGTGGCGCGAGCGGCGGCTCGTAGGTCCAGGCGTGGCCCACCCAGGGATCGGCGAGGTGGTCGTCGGGCACCGGGGTCAGCCGCAGCAGCGAGCGCCACAGCGGCTGCAGGACCGGCCCGTACTCGCTGGCCTCCTCGCGGTCGGCGACCATCAGGAGGTGCACGCCGACCGAGGGCCCCTCGTCGGCGAGGTAGCGCAGCTGGTTCAGGGCTCGGTCGTCGAAGCCGTGCGGGAAGTCGTTGACGATCAGGAGCTGTTCGGCGGTGTCCATGCCGGGCGGCAGCGCGTCCGCGCCCGCCCCCGCCCGTACCGCCATCTGTACGAGGTCCACGCGCTCGGTGAGCCGGGCCAGTACCTCGGACACCCCGGCCGCGCCCGCCGCCGGGGGCGCGGCGAGCACCCCGGCCCGTGTGAGCGGGGCGAGCCGGGCGGCGGCCGAACCCGCCGGGTCGATGACGTGGACGGCGAACTCATGGGCCGGGTAGACAGCGAGCAGCCGGGCCGCGACCGCCACCGCGGTGTCCACGGCCAGGCCCTTGACCTGGTCGGAGTCCATGAACGCGGCCTCCTCCGAGCCGCCGCGGCCCGAGTCGATCCACAGGCCGCGCTCAAGGGGCAGCCGGACCAGCATCGGAATGCGCAGCTCCGGCTGCTCGGGCAGCCGCAGATCGCCGATCCGCAGGGCCATGGGGAGTTCCATCGGCACTCGGTAGGCGTGCCACACCGGGTTGTCCCAGCGGGCGTACGCGGGCGGCAGGGCGGGCTCGACGACCTCGGACTCGGCGGTCAGCTGGGCGAGGTCGCGGTCGAGGGCCTCCCTTGCCCTGTCGACGAGCTCCTCCCGCTTGGCGCGGGCCTGCTCGCGCGCCCGGTCCCCGGCGGAGCCCATGCGGTCGCGCGGGTCGGACAGGGCGCGGTCGAGTTCCTGCTCCATCCGCGAGTCCGCGAAGTCGACGGCGCTGCGGTAGGCGGCGACGGCGCGGGCCAGGTCCTCGAACATGCCCCAGACCTGGTTGTAGAGCCGCTCGTCCATGGACCAGCCGCTGGCGTCGCCCGCGACGGGCTGCGCGGGCTCGCCGGGGGCCGCGGGCGGCGCGACCGGCGCCGGTGGCGGGGGCGTGCTGGTCTGTCGCCGGGGGTGCGCGTAGTTGATGGGCCCGCCGTCACCGACGGCCTGCTGGGGCGGGGTGACGGGCGGCTGGGCGTCGGCCGGTGCGGGCCCGCCGGAGACTCCGGGCCCGGCGGCGCGCACCCGGGCATCGTCGCTGGTACGGGGCGGGGGCGCGGCCACCGAACGGGAGACGCCGAGCGCGATCGCGTCCTGGATGGCGGCGGCCAGCTGCCCCGCCTCGGACAGCCCCTGGTCGGCCAGCAGGTCGGCGAGGCCGCCCGCGTACCCCTGGCCGATGGCGCGGATCTTCCAGGCGCCCTGGCGGCGGTAGAGCTCCAGGGCCACGACGGCGGACTCGGCGCCGAGCCCCGTGATGGTGTAGCTGGCGATCTCGGTGCCGTCGAGGCCGGTGACGGCGACGAAGGGGGCCGCGACCGCGGCGAACCGGCTGGGCCCCGGCGTCCCGAGCGGCAGCGCGAGGAGCACGTTGACGCGGTGCACGCCCTCGCCCAGGGCCTCCAGGTCCACGGCCAGGCGGTGATCGGCGGCGGCCTGCCGGGAGACCTCCAGGCCGGGCAGGCTCGGCGCGCCGGGGTGGGCGACCCGCTCCGCCCCGCGCACCAGGCCCTGCTCGTCGCCGAGCGTGGCGCCGGCCACGATCGGGGTGCCGGCCGACACCCGGATCTCCAGTCGGGTCTGGGGCAGGGGATGGTTCTGTCCCCGTACCAGCTCGGCCGTCATCGCCTCTGTCCCCTCGTCGAGTTGATGGTGGTGCGTGTGCCGCGCATGCGGTTGCGATGCAGCTCCCGGCGGCCTCGTGCCTCCGGGAGCTGCGGTGTTCGGTCCTGCGATGTCCGGTACCGCGGTGCGGTCAGAGCTGCGGCAGGATCGCCGGCATCAGGTCCTGGAAGGTGCGGCCGTTGGCCGGGTTGCCGATGGCGGTCATCTGCCAGCCGGCGCCCGCGCGGTGCACCTTCGCCATGATCTGCGCGGTGTACTGGCCGCCGCCGTCCAGCGTGTAGCGGGCCAGCTCCTGGCCGTTGGTCTCGTCGACCAGGCGGCAGAACGCGTTCTGCACCTCCTGGAACGTCTGGCCGGTGAACGAGTTCACCGTGAAGACGATCTGGTCGATGTGGACCGGCACGCGCGAGAGGTCGACCAGGATCGACTCGTCGTCACCGCCCTGGCCCGCGCCGCCCACGAGGTTGTCACCGGTGTGCCGGACCGAGCCGTCGTCGCTGACGAGGTGGCGGAAGAAGACCACGTCGACGGGCTGCTTGTCGGCGAAGAGCACCGCCGACGCGTCCAGGTCGATCTCCTGCGTCCGCTTGCCGAACAGGCCCCGGCGCGGTGCCGCCTGCCAGCCGAGCCCCATCCGCACCGCGGTCAGGGTGCCGCCACCCTGCTTCTCCAGGCTGATGGCCTGACCCTTGGACAGATTGACCGTCACGCGCTGTCCCCTCTCCCCATGTGTCGTTCTTGACATGCTTTGCGTTGTTGTACGTTCTCGGGCCCGACCCTACGCAGTGGCCCGGGCCGCGCGAGCACGCGGGGGCTTTTTGTGGCGGTGTTGCAACACACCGCGTACGCACGGCGTCCGCCCCCGCGGCCGGCCGGTCAGGCGAGGCCCGCCTCCTTCATCTGGCGGAGTTCCTTCTTCAGCTCGCCGACCTCGTCGCGCAGCCGGGCCGCCACCTCGAACTGCAGGTCCGCGGCCGCCGCCCGCATCCGGTCGGTCATCTCCTCGATGATTCCCGCCAGTTCGGCCGCGGGACGGTCGGTGAGCTCCTTCTTCGCGCCCTTGCCGGCCTTCCCCGCCTTGCCGCCGAGCGAGGGCACCGGCGCCTTGGCCGCCTTGCCGTCCTTGCCCTTGCGGTATCCGCTGCCGAGCAGTTCCTCGGTGTCGATCTCCTCGCGCGCGATGGTCGCGACGATGTCGTTGATCTTCTTCCGCAGCGGCTGGGGGTCGATCCCCTTCTCCTTGTTGTACGCGATCTGCTTCTCGCGGCGCCGGTTGGTCTCCTCGATGGCCTTCTCCATCGCCGGGGTGACGCGGTCGGCGTACATGTGGACCTGGCCGGAGACGTTGCGTGCCGCACGGCCGATGGTCTGGATCAGGGAGGTGCCCGAGCGCAGGAAGCCCTCCTTGTCGGCGTCGAGGATCGCCACCAGGGAGACCTCGGGCAGGTCGAGGCCCTCGCGCAGCAGGTTGATGCCGACCAGCACGTCGTACTCACCGGCCCGCAGTTCCCGCAGGAGCTCGATACGGCGCAGCGTGTCGACGTCGCTGTGCAAGTACCGCACCTGGATGCCCAGTTCGAGGAAGTAGTCGGTGAGGTCCTCGGCCATCTTCTTGGTCAGCGTGGTGACCAGGACGCGCTCGTCCTTGTCGGTGCGCTTGCGGATCTCGTGGACCAGGTCGTCGATCTGGCCCTCGGTGGGCTTGACCACGACCTCGGGGTCGACCAGGCCGGTGGGGCGGATGATCTGCTCCACGAAGCCGTCGCCGCGGGAGAGTTCGTACTTGCCGGGGGTGGCCGACAGGTAGACGGTCTGGCCGATGCGGCCGAGGAACTCCTCCCACTTCAGCGGCCGGTTGTCCAGCGCGGAGGGCAGCCGGAAGCCGTGGTCGACGAGCGTCCTCTTGCGGGAGGCGTCGCCCTCGTACATCGCGCCGATCTGCGGCACGGTCACATGCGACTCGTCGAGGACCAGCAGGAAGTCCTCGGGGAAGTAGTCGATCAGGGTGTTGGGCGCGGTGCCGGGCTCACGGCCGTCGAAGTGCATCGAGTAGTTCTCCACGCCCGAGCAGCTGCCGATCTGGCGGAGCATCTCCAGGTCGTACGTGGTGCGCATGCGCAGCCGCTGGGCCTCCAGGAGCTTGCCCTGCTTCTCCAGCTCCGCCAGGCGCTGCTCCAGCTCCTTCTCGATGCCGTTGACGGCCTTCTCCATGCGCTCCGGGCCCGCCACGTAGTGGCTGGCGGGGAAGACGTAGAGCGACTGGTCCTCGCTGATGATCTCGCCGGTGATCGGGTGCAGGGTCGAGAGCGCCTCGATCTCGTCCCCGAACATCTCGATGCGGACGGCCAGTTCCTCGTAGACCGGGAAGATCTCGATGGTGTCCCCGCGCACCCGGAAGGTGCCGCGCGCGAACGCCACGTCGTTGCGGGTGTACTGGATGTCGACGAAGCGGCGCAGCAGCTGGTCGCGGTCGATCTCGTCGCCGACCTTGAGCGGCACCATCCGGTCGACGTACTCCTGCGGGGTGCCCAGACCGTAGATGCAGGAGACGGACGCGACCACGATCACGTCACGGCGGGTGAGCAGCGAGTTGGTCGCCGAGTGGCGCAGCCGCTCGACCTCCTCGTTGATCGAGGAGTCCTTCTCGATGTAGGTGTCCGACTGCGGGACGTACGCCTCGGGCTGGTAGTAGTCGTAGTACGACACGAAGTACTCGACGGCGTTGTTGGGCAGCAGCTCGCGGAACTCGTTGGCCAGCTGGGCGGCCAGGGTCTTGTTCGGCGCCATGACGAGCGTGGGGCGCTGGAGCTTCTCGATCATCCAGGCAGTCGTCGCCGACTTTCCGGTGCCGGTGGCGCCGAGAAGGACGACATCCTTCTCACCTGCGCGGATGCGCTTCTCCAGCTCGGCGATGGCCGCCGGCTGGTCACCGCTGGGCTGGTAGGGACTGACGACCTCGAAGGGCGCCACCGTACGTTCGATCTTGGAAACGGGCCGCATGCAACCACCGTACGACTCGCCACTGACAACCGGGGTCCGATCGTGCTCCGGTCACCAGTCGTGCGGCGATGCGGAGCCTTCGCGCGGCGGCTCGGAGGCGGCCCAGCTGGTGCGTTCCGGGAAGGACGGGCGGTGCCGGGGCACGGGGATCGCGCGCGGCGGACGCTTCTCCCAGTCCGGCGTGCCCATCACCACGAGCGGGTCGAACATCACGACCACTCCGGCCAGGACCAGGAAGGCGACGGGCCCGATCAGCATGGGCGCGAGCAGGGAGGCGGGCGACTCCCCGCCGGCCGCGGTGGTGGCGGCGTGGCCGTGCAGCTGGACGCTGAGCGCGGCCATCCCCGTGTAGTGCATGCCGCTGACCGCGACTCCCATGACGAGGCTGGCGCCCAGGCTGGCCAGGAAGCCGTGCACGGAGACGGCGGCCCACAGCGCGGCGGTGGCGGCCACCACGGCGATCACCACGGAGATGCTGACGACGACGGTGTTGTACTCGAACTCCCCGTTCATCGTGATCCCGGCCATGCCCAGGTAGTGCATGGTGGCGACGCCGAGACCCGTGATGGTGCCTCCAGTGACCAGTGCCATGGGGGTGGCGCCCCGGTAGCCGACGATGAAGATGCCGATGCCCACCATCACGATCGCGACGGCCAGGCTGGCGAAGGTGATGCCCCGGTCGTAGCCCAGCGGCGCCTCGTGGACCGTGAAGCCCATCATCGCGATGAAGTGCATGGTCCATATGCCCGAGCCTATGGAGGTGGCGCCGAGGGCCAGCCAGGCGGCCTTGAAGGAGCGCTCGGTCCGCAGGGACCGGGCGGTACAGCGCAGGCCCAGCGCTCCACCGAGGCAGGCCATGATGAACGCCGCCACCGGCGTCACAAGGCCATAGCTGAATCCGTCGACCGTCCCGTGCATACCCGTGTGCCCTTCACCCCGTACCGACTGAAGAGGCCCTACTCCTGATTGCGGCCCTGGTTCGGGGCGACATTAGGGCTCGCTGCGCGACAGGCAAACATTTTCCGGGCAATTTATCGACTCCGGGCAGCCGGGGCGTTCCGTTGTGGGCCGATCCATGCCCTTTCATACCCCTGTTTCACCCCCGGCGGAGCCGGTTTCCCGGACCCGCGCGTCCGGCGGGCGGGCCGCGTTGTCAGTGGGCGGTCGTACGGTGGTCGGCATGGACAGCAGTGCGCAGTTCGTCGAGTGGGCCGTCGTCGAGAGCGACATCGGCCCGCTGCTCCTGGCCGCGACCGGCCAGGGTCTGGTGAACGTGGTGTTCCACGCCGATGAAGCGGTGCGTGACCGGGCGGTGCGGGCGCTCGCCACCCGGTTCGCTACCGAGCCGACCCCGGCGGTGCCCGGCCGGGCGGGCTCCTTGGAGGAGCCCATACGCCAGATCGAGGCCTACTTCGCGGGCGGGCTGCGGGAGTTCACGCTGCCGCTCGACTGGTCGCTGTCGTCCGGGTTCAACCGGCAGGTGCTGCGCGAGCTGGCGGCAGGAGTGCCGTACGGGACGGTGGTGGGCTACGGCGATCTGGCCGGCCGCGTCGGCCAGCCCGGCGCGGCCCAGGCGGTGGGCGCGGCCATGGGGTCGAACCCGCTGCCGGTGGTGGTGCCCTGCCATCGCGTGGTGGAGAGCGACGGCGGCCTCGGCGGGTTCGGCGGCGGCCTGGAGACCAAGCGGCAACTACTCGCGCTCGAAGGCGTGCTGCCCCAGCCGCTGTTCTGAGCAGCGCCGTTCCCCGGGCCCGGCTGTTTCGTACGCGGATTCGGGCTGGCACACTGCGCCGGTGACTACGCTCCCCGATACCTCCGACACCGGCAGCGCGGTGCCCGATCCGGCGGTTCTGCCCGCGCTGCGGCGCCGCATCACCGCCGTGCTGATCGCGAGCCAGATACTCGGCGGGCTCGCGAACGCCACCGGGATCGCGCTGGCCGCGGTGCTGGCCGCCGAGGTCAGCGGCAGCCAGGCCCTTTCGGGGCTCGCCTCCGCGTCCATGGTGGTCGGGCCCGCGCTCCTCGCGATGCCGCTGGCCGCGCTGATGACCAGGCGCGGCCGCCGCCCCGGTCTGGTGCTCGCCTATCTCCTCGGGGTGCTGGGCGCCATGGTCGTAGTCACCGGCGCCGTGCTCGCCAGCTTCCCGCTACTGCTGTTCGGCATGGCCGTCTTCGGTGCCGGCTCCCTGGGCAATCTCCAGGCCCGGTACGCCGCCGCCGATCTCGCCGAGCCGCAGCGACGGGCCCGGGCCATCTCCACCGTGGTCTGGGCGACCACGATCGGTGCCGTGCTCGGCCCGAACATAGCCGCACCCGCCGGCCGCAGCGTCACCGGCTTCGGCATACCGGCGGCCGCGGGCCCCTTCGTGTGGGCGGCCGGGGTGTTCCTGCTGTCCGCCGTGCTCGTCGGCGTACTCCTTCGGCCGGACCCGCTGCTGACCGCCCGTGCGCTGGACGGCGGCGGGGCGCACTCCCCGGCGGCCCGTTCGCTGCGGGCCGGGGTCACGGCGGTCAAGGAGTCCCCGCGGGCCCGCCTCGCACTCGTCACGGTCGCCGTGTCGCACACCGCCATGGTGTCGATCATGTCGATGACGCCGGTCGCCCTCACCCGTCACGGCGCGGACATCGAGCTGATCGGCCTGGTCATCAGCATCCACATCGCGGGGATGTACGCGTTCTCGCCGGTCGTGGGCTGGCTCGCCGACCGGCTCGGGAGGCTCGCCGTGATCGGCCTGGCGGCCGGACTGCTGTGCTGCGCCGCCCTGTTGGCGGGCACGGCGGGCGGAAGCCACGTGCGGACCATGGCCGGGCTCTTCCTGCTGGGCCTCGGCTGGTCGGCGGGGCTCGTCTCCGGTTCGGCCCTGCTGACCGACTCGGTGCCGGGCCCGGCCCGCGCCGCCGTGCAGGGCCTGTGCGACCTCACCATGAACGTGGCGGCGGGCCTGGGCGGCCTCACGGCCGGCCTGATCGTGGCCCGCGCGGGGTACGGCTGGCTGAACGCGGCGGGCGCCGCCCTGCTGCTGCCGATGGCAGGGCTCACCCTGTTCACATCCCGTCGGCACGGGGCGAAGGAACCGGGCCCGGCCACGCCTACAAGCTGATCTGATAGGCCTTGCGCAGCGTCTCGTGGACAGTCCACGTGGTGCGGTCGCCCGCGCGCAGCACGCAGGCGTCGCCGGGTCCGATCTCCAGCGTGTCACCGCCCGCCACCTCAACGGTGGCGCGCCCGCTGACCACCACGAAGAGCTCGTCGGCCTCGGTGTCCGTCACCACACCCGGCGTGATCTGCCAGATGCCCCGGATCTGCTTCCCGTCCACCGACTCCCACAGCACCTTCCCGGTCACCTCCGGGGCGCCGGAGACGATCTGTTCCGGATCGAGCGGCTCCGGCTCCAGCTCGGCATCACGGACGCGGACGGCGAAGGAACCGGGCCCCGGCGGGTTCGGGTCGAGCGGGGCGGGGCCGGAAAGTGCGGCAGGGGCTTGATCCATAGTGCTCATGGCCGGTCAATCTAGCCTCGTCGGGCGCGGGCTCCGACCGACAGTCCGGCCGGCTCTGAGCGTGCCTCCGCGACAGTCTGTCCAACGCGTCCCCCTACCTCGTGCTCGTTCGGTCAAACCGGCCATGCCGAAGCGGAGTTGAGCCGTCGAGGCACGCGTTCCGGCCCCGCCCACCACTTCGGGCCACGGCGCCCTCCGTCTCGCCCGGTCCGTAAGGCGATACGTTTACCCGGCTTCCGGGCGTGCCAGGGATGGGACATGCCCTTTGACGACGTACCTGATGAGACCAAGGTGTCTGAAGAAGTACGGACGGCTCTTGACGAGGGGCGGCCGGTCGTCGCTCTGGAGTCGACGATCATCTCGCACGGCCTCCCCCGGCCGCGCAACCTGCACGTCGCCACCGAACTGGAGCAGCTGGTGCGGGCCCGGGGCGCCGTTCCCGCGACGATCGCCGTGCTCGACGGGCAGCCCCTGGTGGGCCTCGACAAGGCGCAGTTGGAGCGGGTGGCCAACGAGGAGCTGCGCAAGCTCGGGCACCGCGACCTGCCGATGGCGATGGCGACCGGGGCGAGCGGCGCGACGACCGTGTCGGGCACCGCGTTCCTGGCCGCGCGGGCGGGCCTGCGCGTCTTCGCGACCGGCGGGCTCGGCGGCGTGCACCGCGAGTGGACCGAGACACAGGACGAGTCGGCCGACCTGAGGCTCCTCGCCACGACACCGATCGCGGTGGTGTGCGCGGGGGTGAAGTCGATCCTCGACGTACCGGCCACACTCCAGCGCCTGGAGACGCTGGGAATCCCGGTGGTCGGCTACGGCACGGACCACTTCCCCGGGTTCTACCTGTCCAGTTCCGGTGAGCCGGTCGACTGGACGGTGCGGACGCCGAAGCAGGCCGCGGACGTCCTGCGGGCCCATCGTTCGCTCGCGCTCGACTCGGCGGTGATCGTGGCCAATCCGGTGCCCGAGGCCGAGCAGCTCGATCCCCGGCTGCACGACGAGATCCTCGCCTCGGGCCTCGCCGCCTGCCGCGCCGCGGGCATCACGGGCCAGGCGGTCACGCCCTTCCTCCTCGACCACCTGGTCCAGCACACGGACGGCGCGTCCCTGGAGGCGAACGTGGCGGCGGTCCGCGGGAACGTCCTGCTCGCGGCGGACATCGCGGCGGCGCTGTGAGCGGTGCCGGGGGCGGCCGTGCGGGCGGCGGGCTCCTTGTCGTCGGGGACGTGGTCACCGACGTGGTCGCCCGCCACCGCGGCCCGCTCGCACCCGCCACGGACACCGCGGCCGACATCCGTACGGTGCCGGGCGGGGCTGGCGCCAACGCGGCTTGCTGGGCGGCCCGTTCGGGCTGTCCGGACGTGCGGCTGCTCGCCCGGGTCGGCCGGGACTCGGCCGGCTGGCACGACCTCTGGCTGCGCCGCTCCGGCGTACGCCCCCTGCTCATCCCGGATGCCGACGCGCCCACCGCGACCGTGATCGCCCTGGTCGATTCGGCGACGGCGGAGCGCACCTTCCTGACCGACAGCGGTGCTGTCCACAGCATGAGCCCCGCCGACTGGTCCCCCGCCCTCCTCGACGGCATCGCCCACCTCCACCTCTCGGGCTACTTGCTGTTCGCCGACCGGAGCCGTCAACTGGCCCTTGCCGCATGGGAGTCGGCCCGGCGGGCCGGTGTCACCGTGAGCCTGGACCCGGCATCGACCGGCTTCGTCGCGGACCTGGGCGTCGAACGGTTCCTGACGTCGACCGAGGGCGTGGACGTGCTGCTCCCCAACGCGGACGAGGCGGCTTTCCTCACCGACCTGCCCGAACCGGCCGACGCGGCGGCCAAGTTGAGCCGGCAGTTCCCGCTGGTCGCGGTGACGCTGGGCGCGGCCGGGGCGCTGGTGGCCGCGGAGGGCGAGGTCATCGCGAGGGTGGCGGCGCCGGAGGTGGAGGCCGTGGACTCCACAGGCGCGGGCGACGCCTTCACCGGCGCCTTCCTCGCCGCCCGCCTGCGGGGCGCGTCCCCCGCGGACGCCGCGGCGGCGGGATGCCGGGCGGGGGCGCTGGCCGTGGGGGTGGTGGGAGGGCGGCCGCCGGCGGAGTAGGTGCAGGGCGAGGCGCCGGCGGTGCTGGGAGGGCGGCCGCTGGTGGAACAGGCCGGTGGAAAGTAGAGGTGGTGATGATTGACGGACAGATGTCAGAGTCCGTCAACCCCCCAGGCCGGATGCCGAAAGTCGTCAACCCGCACCACAACGTCAGCCGCCTCACCCGGCCCCACCTCCGCCTCGTACCGCTCGAACGCGGGGAGCGTCCAGCGGGCGCTCTCCTCGGTTCGGCGGCGCAGGGCGGGCGCCGAGAGACGCAGGTGCACGGTGAGGTCGAAGGGGAACCAGCGGCCCAGGAGCATGGGGCCGTACAGGATCAGCACCCCTCCCTCGGGGAGGAGCTGGTAGGGGCTCCGGGTGGCCCGGTCGGTCGCCGGGTCCCACAGGTCGGGCAGCACACGGCCGGTGCCGCCCGGCTCCAGCGGCCCGAACACCTCCCGCCACAGGGCGCCCGTGTCGAACCAGCCGTCGTAGTACGTGTCCGGGTCCTCGCGGCCGAATTCGTAGCGCAGCGACGCGGGCCGCAGGAAGCCCTCGACGGAGACGGCGAAGACGGACCTGCCGCGCAGGCGGAGCGTTTCCGCGATGCGTCCGGACAGCTCTCCGGGGCGGGACGCCGGGGCGCCGTCGACGCCGATGCGCAGCCAGGGGCTGCCGTCGGCCGCCTTCAGGTCCATGGCCCGTTCAGCGAGGGCGTCGGTCAGCCGTTCCCAGGTGATCGCTTCGAATCGCACGCCCCCATCATGCGCGGTGCCGCAAACGGGAGTGGGCCCGGAGGCGTGAACCGGCCCCGCGCGCACGAAGACGTCGATGCCCGTCGGCTGCTTTCCGAGGAGGAGCAACGCCAATCCCCCCTGTTCCACCAGTAGTTGAGCGGGGAATCAGAGAAGGGAAAGCGTCTGACAGATTCCGTCCATCCACCTTCGCCCACCGACCCCACCTTCGCCCACGACTTCACCGTCCTCCACCGGCTTCCCCTCGCCCACCGGCTTCCTCTCACCCGCCCGTCGGCAAGGTCCGCTTCAAGGACGGCGCGGCGGCAGGGGGCGCGCACAAGGAGGGCCGCGACATCCTCGTCATACAACCCCGGCGCCACCATCGCTGCGCCGACTGCGATCGCGCCCCGCTCAGACATCTCGTCCTGGAGGCCGGCGCCCCGCTCTGCCTGGACTGCGCGGATCTGGGCCATCTGGTCTTCCTGCCGCGCGGCGACACCGCGCTCACCCGCCGCGCCCGCGCGGGCAGTTCGCTCTCCGCCGTCGTGGTCCGCTACAACCGGCGCCGCCGGCGCTACGAGCGCCAGGGCGTCTTCGTCGAGGAGCCCGCCCTCGCCGCCGCGGAGGCGGCGTGCCTGGCCGATGCGGAGGCCCGCGCCCGGCGGCGGGCCCGGGACGCCGAGCGCCGGGCCGCCCAGGATGTGCGGTTCACCGCGGCGCTGACCGCCGAGATCCTGCGCCTGTTTCCGTGCTGCCCGGCCGAGCGGGCCCGCGACATCGCCGAGCACACCTCGGTGCGCGGCAGCGGCCGGGTGGGCCGGTCGGCGGCGGGCCGGGCGCTGGACGAGTTCGCGGTGACGGCTGCCGTGCGCGCCTCCGTCCGCCATCTGGACACCGAGTACGACGCGCTGCTCATGGCGCGGGTGCCACACAACCGGGCGCGGGCCCGGGTGGCCGCCGCGATCGACGCCGTACTGGCCTCCTGGGCAGCGGCCGGGGCGGACGAGACAGCCCCCACGATCACGGAAGGCCGGCCTCCTCTTTCGTAAGCATTCCATCCACTCGCACTTCCTTCGCATAGAGCGATTCCCCCAGGGCGCTCCGACAGGGCAGGACGGCATCGCGAGCGGACGCCTCACCTCGACAACTCACCCGCACAGCACGCCACTTGGTCTGTCGGCATGGGTATCCCTCCTCCATGACGACTGCGCCGGACCGCCCCCTGCTGCTCCTCGACGTGGACGGCCCCCTCAACCCGTACGCGGCCCACCTCCCCCGGCTGCGCGGCTACCGCACCCACCGGCTCCACCCGTCGTGCTGGCTCTCGCGTCAGACCCCGGGTTCCCGCCCACACCGGCGCGGCCTGCGCGTCTACCTGAACCCGGCCCACGGCCCCCGGCTGCGTTCCCTGCCGTACGAACTGGCCTGGGCCACCACGTGGATGAACGAGGCGAACGAAATGATCGCCCCCGCCATCGGCCTCCCGCCCGACCTCCCCTTCATCGCCTGGCCCGAGCTCTTCGCCACCGATCCGGACGGCCTGTACTGGAAGACCAGACCCCTGCTGAAGTGGGCCGCGGGTCGCCCGTTCGCCTGGGTCGACGACATGATCACCGATCTGGATGAGACCTATGTGCGCGACAACCATGATTCGCCCGCGCTGATGGTGCGCGTGCATCCGCGACGGGGGCTGCGGGATTCGGACTTCAGGAAACTGACCCAGTGGGCGGCTGCGAACACATGAGCCCCACACTGACCGGGAGCGTCCGTTTCCCCTACGCCCTTTCCCACTTCCCCCTGACCTCCTGGTCGGCTCGGTCCGTCAGCTGACTGGCCCTCGGGTCGCGACCTTGGTCGGCCCAGGGGCGTCCGCCGGCCCTCGGGGCCGCGCACCTGGTCGGCCCAGTGGCGTCCGCCGGCCCTCGCGGCCGCTCCCCTCCTGGTGTCAGTCGCCGAGCCGGGCCGTGAGTGCTCCCACCGGATCCGCGTCCGGGGTGCCGCGCGGCCACCAGTCCTCCCTTCCCGGGTCGGATTCGTATCCGTACCAGAGCCCGTCGCGCCCGTAGCGGAGCTGGGTGGTGGGGGTGGAGAGGCGGTTGCGGCTGGGGCGGAAGCCTGGGAATCCGGCGGCGCTGAGCGCCGGGCGGGCTCGGTCGAAGGGGCCGGCCGGTGGGTCCCAGGGGGATTCGAGGACGTCGAGCGCCTCGATGCCGCCCTGCCGCCAGGCGGCCACCGCGCGCGCCAGGTCGGTGGGGGTGCGGTCGGTGGCCCGGGTCAGGGAGGTGTAGAGGGCGCGGGTGGCCGAGGTGAGGCCGGATCCGGGGTGCGCCGCGGCGAGGCGGACCGCGTCCTGCCAAGCGGTCAGGGGCGCGATCGGGTCCTCTCCGGTGGCCAGGAGCGTGTGGGCTCGGATGGCCGCCTCGGTGGCGAGGAGATCCAGGGACAGGGGGTCTGGGCCGCCGTGCACCTCGGGGAAGGCGGGCGGGTGGCCGGGCCGTGGCGGCGTGGGGAACGGCCGGGGCAGAGGCGGGAGCGTACGCGGCTGGACCGCCACGCGGGCCTGGACGGTGGGGAGTTGAGGGAGCGGAGCTGCCCGCTCCACGGCCATGCGGGCGGCGTTGCGCCGGGTGAGCGCGGCGAGCACCTCCTGTTCGCCGCGCCCCCGCATCAGCAGCAGCACGAACGGATCCTCGTCCAGGAGGCGGGCGGTCTGGTAGCAGAGCGCCGCCGCGTGCTTGCAGGGGTAGCCGTCGTCGGGGCAGGAGCAGTCGGGGATGAGGTCGCCCGACGCGGGCAGCAGGGCCGCCTCGTCGGCCAGCGCGTGCGGCAGGTCCTTGTCGAGCAACGCGGCGATGTGGGCGGGCTCCTGGGCCGCGGTGTCGAGGAAGTCCTCCCACACCTGGTCGGGCAGGGTGCGCAGCCTCAGCTCCGTACGGTAGGGGCGGGGCCGGGAGCCGTGGACGTATGCGCTGATGCGGCCGGGCGTGACGGTGATCGCGTCGACCTGGCCGGCTTCCGCGTAGGCGCGGCCGCGCGCCAACCGGGCGGAGTCCAGGGCGAGTTCCTCAAGGGCCTCCACCCAGGCGTCGCCCCACCAGGTGCCGGTCCGCTCCGAGCGGGCGCCGAGCGCCGGGTAGCTGCGGCGGCGGTCGTCGTGGCGTGGGGTGCCGATGGACGGGCGGGGGCTCATGGGGCCCTCCGCAGGGAGATGAGATCGGCCAGTTCACGGTCGGTGAGTTCGGTCAGGGCGCTCTCGCCGGAGCCGAGGACCGCCTCGGCCAGCCGGCGTTTCTGTTCCAGCATGTCGGCGATGCGGTCCTCCACGGTGCCCTCCGCGATCAGGCGGTGGACCTGGACGGGCTGGGTCTGGCCAATGCGGTAGGCACGGTCGGTGGCCTGTTCCTCCACCGCCGGGTTCCACCAGCGGTCGTAGTGGATGACATGACCGGCGCGGGTGAGATTGAGGCCGGTGCCGGCGGCCTTGAGGGAGAGGATGAACACGGGGACCTCGCCGCTCTGGAAGGCGTCGACCAGTCGGTCCCGCTCGGCCACCGGTGTTCCCCCGTGCAGCAGTTGGGAGGGCACGCCGCGTGCGGTGAGGTGGCTGGAGAGCAGGCGGGCCATCGCGACGTACTGGGTGAAGACGAGGACCGAGCCGTCCTCGCTGAGGATGGTGTCCACCAGCTCGTCGAGCAGCGCCAGCTTCCCCGAGCGGGACGGCAGGCGCGGGGCCTCCTCTTTCAGGTACTGGGCGGGGTGGTTGCAGATCTGCTTGAGGGCGGTGAGCAGCTTCATGATCTGGGCGCGCCGGGCGATGCCTTCGGAGGCCTCGACGGCCGCCATCACCTCGCGGACCACCGCCTCGTAGAGGGCGGCCTGTTCGCGGGTGAGCGGCACCGGGTGGTCGGTCTCGGTCTTGGGAGGCAGTTCGGGCACGATGCCCGGGTCGGACTTCTTCCTCCGTAGGAGGAAGGGGCGGACCAGGCGGGAGAGGCGAGCCGCCGCATCGTCGTCCTCGCCGTTCTCCACCAGCCGGGCATGCCGGGACCGGAACGCCTTGAGGGGGCCGAGCAGCCCGGGGGTCGTCCAGTCGAGCAGCGCCCACAGCTCGGAGAGGTTGTTCTCCACCGGGGTACCGGTGAGCGCGATCCTGGCCGGGGCCGGGATGGTGCGCAGCGCCTTGGCGGTCGCCGAGAAAGGGTTCTTGACGTGCTGCGCCTCGTCGGCGACCACCATGTTCCAGGCGTGTGCGGCCAGTTGGGGTGCGCTGCCGCGCATGGTGCCGTACGTGGTGAGGACGAAGCCGCCCTCGCTGCCCTGGAGGCTGCGGCTGCTGCCGTGGAAGCGGCGCACCGGGACGCCCGGCGCGAACCGGGCGATCTCCCGCTGCCAGTTGCCGAGCAGCGAGGCCGGACAGACGACAAGGGTGGGCTCGGTGCGGGCCCGGCGCAGATGCAGGGCGATCACGGTGATGGTCTTGCCGAGGCCCATGTCGTCGGCGAGGCAGCCGCCGAGGCCCATCGAGGTCATCATCTCCAGCCAGGCCAGGCCCCGCAGCTGGTAGTCGCGCAGCGTCGCGTCCAGGCCCGGTGGCTGTTCGGCCGTGGCGGGACCTTCCAGGAGCCGGTCGCGGAGCACGGCGAGGGCGCCGGCCGGGACCGCCTCGACCGTCTCGCCGTCGACCTCGGCGGTGCCGGTGAGAGCGACGGACAGCGCGTCCACCGGGTCGAGCAGCCCCAGGTCGCGCTTTCTGGCCTTGCGGACGAGTTCGGGGTCGGCGACCACCCACTGGTCGCGCAGCCGCACGATCGGGCGGTGGGACTCGGCGAGCACGTCCATCTCGGCGTTGCTGAGTGGTTCGCCGCCGAGCGCCAACTGCCAGTTGAAGGCGAGGAGTTCCTCGGTGTCGAAGAAGGACGTGCCGTCGGTCGCCGAGCCGGGGGCCGGCCGCACGACGGCGGTGGCGCTGAGCGTACGGGCCAGTTCGCGCGGCCAGTGGACGGCGATGCCCGCCGCGGCGAGGCGCGCCGAGGCCTCGCCGAGCAGCTCGTACAGCTCGGTCTCGGTGAGCGGCAGGACATCCGGGACGCTGCGTTCCAGGAGCAGCCCGAGCGGCGCCCAGACGCGGGCGGCGCGGCGCAGTGCGAGCAGCGCGTCGATCCTGGCTCGCGGGCCGAAGGCGTCAACTCCGCTTCGCGCGCTGCCTGTTGAGGTTGTGGTCCGGCTCTCGGTGTCGTCGTCCGACCAGAGGTGGGCGGCGTCGACGACCAGGGTGGGGTCGGCGAGGCTGTGCACCTGGACGATCGCAGAGCCCGCGCGCCGGGCCTCGCCTTCTTCTTCGGCCGCCGTGTCGAACAGCTCGTACCCGGACAGGTCCAGGCGCAGCGAGACCCGTACGCCCGCGTCCATACCGGCGGCCGCCTCGGCGGCCCAGGCGCGGGCGGCGGGCAGGTGCTGGGCGGCGGCCGCGGCGAAGGGCGCGCCCGCCGCGTGGGCGGCGGCCGGGGTGCGGGGCAGGGTGTCGGCGACCGCGTCCAGGAAGGCCCGCACCAGGGCTTCCGGCTCGGGCAGCCGGAGGGCGCCCCGGCCGGGGACGGGGACGGCGTACGCCTCGTACGGCATGGCGGCGGCGATGGCGCGCAGCTGGGCGATGTCGTCGGCATCCAGCGGTCCGGCCCGCCAGGCGTCGTGGTGGGTCGGGGTGAGCCCGGGCAGCAGTCTGCCGCGCGCGACGAGGTGCAGGGCGTGCAGCGCGGCGGCGCCCCAGCAGGCCGCCGCCGGGTGTGCGACGGGGTGACGGCGGGCCTTGACCAGCATCGGAAGGGCTTCGGCGACCGGCACGAGGAGGGCGGCGACCTTGCGGCTGCGGGCGCCCGGGCCGTGGCGGCGTACCACGGTCAGCTCGGTCGCCTCCGTCCCGGGCGGCCCCTGGGGCAGCGGCCCCTGGTCCGGGTCCCAGAAGGCGACCTTTCCGTCGCGCGGCAGTCCGGCCGGCAGGAACACGGCGGCCGCCGACATCGCGGGCCACGGGGCGGGCGCGGGCTCCCGTGCCGTCGGGGCTTGGTGCGGCCGCGCCAAGCCCTGGCGGGGCTCCGCCGAGGGGTGGGTGTGCCCGCGTTGCTCACGCCAGGCGGACGCGGGCATCCACGAAGTCACCGGCTCGGGGTGTTGCAGCGGTGTCGGCCGGTTCATCGCCGGTCACCTCCTTCGTCCGCACGGTCAGGATGCGTCGCGTGGTCCGCGACTGATCTACGACCTTACGGGCGAGGTCTGACAATGAGCCCCACGGCCTCAGCGCACCCCCTCCCACAAGGCACGTTCCTCGCCGCGCAGGTCGCACTCGACGCTCGGCACCGTGTCGAAGACCATGGTCGTCCGGGTCTCGCGGTCGTACGGCGCCCAGCCCGGGTCGCCCGTCTTCGCGAAGGCCACCCAGGCTCCGTGCATCGCGTCCGCGAGGGACCGCGGGGGCTTCTCGCCGAGGAGCGGCGCGTAGGCCGGGTCGTCGAGCCGGTCGAAGACGTAGCCGAGCTCACAGGCGTGGCCGGCGCCGAGCCGTCCGCCGAGGGCCGGGGAGCGCCGGGCGAACTCGTACACGTGACTGCCGGGCACCGACTCGGCGAGGCGCAGCGCCGGGATCCGGTAGAACCAGTCGGTGGTGACCGCGTCGAACAGTTCGCCGGGCACGGCGTCCGGGCGGTGCTCCGCGTACACGGGCAGCGCCTTGTCCGGGTCGAGGCCGTAGGCCGCCGTCACGGCCCGCAGCTTGGTGTGCGGCAGGACGTCGAGGCGCTCGGTCGGCACCAGGAAGAGGCGGTACTCCTCGCGGTTGCTGCCGGCCAGGAGCTCCACCCCGCAGTCCGCGCCGGGCAGCGGGAGCTCGTCGAGGACGGGCTCGAACGGCATCATGTTGAGCGCCGCCTCGCCCCACAGCGCCGGGTCGGGGCGGGCCCCGATCTCGCCCCGCAGCTCCGCCTGGGCGGGCAGCAGCGTTTCGAGGGGGACGGCGGCGAACTCCTCAGCGGTCGCTTCGACGCCGAGCTTTTCGGCGAGCCTGGCGGTGATCAGTTCCGCGGAGGCGGGTCGCAGGAAGTGGTGGGCGGCGCCGCTCTGCAGGATCGCGCGCCGGAACAGACCGCGCGCACGGGGCATCGAGAGCAGCGCGCCGATGCTCATGGCGCCCGCCGACTCGCCGAAGACGGTCACCTGTCCGGGGTCGCCGCCGAAGGCCTCGATGTTGTCGCGGATCCACTCCAGGGCGGCTATCTGGTCGAGCAGCCCGCGGTTGTCCGGCCGGTCGGGCAGCCGTAGGAAGCCGTCGGCGCCGAGCCGGTAGTTGATACTCACGTACACCACGCCGTCGCGGGCGAAGGTGCTTCCGTCGTAGGCGGACGTGGATCCGGAGCCGTTGGCGAAGGCTCCGCCGTGGATCCACACCATCACCGGGAGGCCGCCGCCCGGGGGCGGGTGCGGGGTCCAGATGTTGAGGTTGAGGCAGTCCTCGCCCTGGGGGCCGTCGTCCGGGAGGAGGGCGTCGAAGGGCGGCACGTAGGGGGCTCTGGGCACGCTCGCCCCGTAGGAGAGCGCTTCGCGCACGCCGTCCCAGGGGGCGGCCGGTCCCGGTGCGCGAAAGCGTGCCTCTCCGAAGGGGGGCGCGGCGAACGGGATGCCGAGGAAGGCGGCCACATCGTCGGCGACGAGCCGGCCTCGTACCGCGCCCTGGTGGGTCGTACGGATGGGTTCCATCAGGTTCGTGCGCCTTCCGACAGGGTTTCCGGCGGGGTTTCCAGCAGGGTCGTGCCGAATTCCTCGGGACGTTCGACAGGGACCGCATGCCCGGCTCCGGGCACCGCAATCTCTCGTACACGGTCACCGGGGTGATATGTGCCCACCACACAAGGCGAAGGCGAAATGTGGGGTGTCGGCGTCCCTTCGCCCGGGCGGGCTATCCACGGCGCGCACCGGATGCCGGAAACGCGGGCAAGGGGCAGGCTGGCGACACTGACCGCCGCAGCCATGCCGTACAGACGAGGACCGTTCATGTCCGTGCCCGCGTCCCAGTCCCCCGCCCGCCCCGCACGCCGCCGTCGCCGGGCGCGGATCGCCGCCGGAGCCGTGCTGCTCGCCCTCGCCACCACGGCCTGCTCCAGCCTCGGGCGGACGTCGGTCGGCACCGTCACCTACTCGATCGGCGCCGACACGGACGTCAAGCTGACCAGCCCGAAGGTGCGGGGCTGCCACAGGCTCCCCCCGTCCGGGACGACCGAGCTGTACAACAACACGCTGGTCGACATGGTCATGTACCGGACGCCCGACTGCACCGGCAAGGACACGACGTACATCGGCAGCAGGCTCGCCAACAACACGGCCCCGAAGGCCGCGCCCTGGCGCAGCTACAGCTTCGTGCACTGAGCCGGGCTGGGTTCGGACACAGGCTCTTACAGCTCGAACCAGCCGTGGCCCACGTACCAGTGGCCGCCGTCCAGGAGGTGCCCGGTGACGGCGCGCTGCACGGTGGTGCGCTGCGGGAGGTCCGCCACGGGCAGTTCCGGGTTGCCGAAGACGAAGCCGACGGGTTCGCGGTCGGACGGCTCGTCGTCTTTGTAGGCGGTACGGAACAAACCTTGGAAGCGCACAATGTTGGAGTTCTCCGGAAGGTAGTCGCGCAGTTGCTCGTCGAGCAGCCAGGAGTGGCAGGCGCCGACCCGGTAGTGCTCCTCGGGGAAGTGGCGCGCGAAGAACTTCCTGGCCAGGGCGATGGAGTCGGCGCACGCGTCCGGCGTCAACGGGCCCCGGTAGTCCGGGATATGAAGGTCAAGACACAGGTCGCCGGGCTCCACGTCGATGCCTGCCTCCCGTACGGCCCGGCTCGTACGCTCGCCGAGCCGTGAGCGCTGGAACTGGAGCCGGCCGAGCTGGTAGATCTCCCCCCGGAAGTGCAGCCGCAGCCAGGCGGGCACGGAGAGGCCGCCGCTTCCGCGCCGCCTGTGGTGCAGCGCGATGTGCCGCCCGAGGTCGGCGAGCGTATGGCGGGCGATGTCCTCGGGGATGCCCCGCTCGCGGTGGTACGCCCTGATGTGCGGCAGCGCGGCGATGGCGACGTACACGGGGAACCAGCGTTCGAGGTCTCCCAACCCCTCGGGCAGGTCCGGCAGTTCGGGGTGGGCGCCGACGGTGCCGATGTCCTGCACGAGGACGCGGGCTGACTCTTCCAGGAGTTCGCCGAGCGCCGGCTCGGCGGTGAACCGGGCGGCCAGCGCGGTCAGTTCGTTGATGTCCTCGTGTGGTACGGCGAGGTCGAGCAGCGTCTCGGGAAGGTCGTCGAGGAGCAGCATGCGCGCCACCCTAGGGCCTGTCCGTCCCCCTCGCCGCCGCATTTGCGGACGCGGCGCCCACCGCAGGTGTGGGGGCGCCCGACGCCGCATGCGCGGGCGCCCCGGCACCGCACGGATCCGCCACGGCTCGCGGCTTTCTACCCCGGCACCGCACGGATCCTCCGCGCTCCGCGGCTTTCACCTCCGCCCCAGCGGGTACACCCCCTATAGAGGCGATCACCATGCTGCGCACCGGTAACGAACCGATCACCGCCCGCAGCCCCCTGCGGATGCGGCTGTGGCTGAGCATCTGGGGGCTGGTCTGGGCCGTCGGCGGCACGGTGGGCTTCGCTCTGGAGGGGCGGCCGGGGTGGATGGCGGCGTGCGCGGTCCTGGCCGCGGTGATCATCGTCGACTTGTTCATGATCATCCGCCATATCCGGCAGGGCCCGCACTATCAGCCGGGCCGCGACATCCCGCCCTACGAGCCGCCGCGCACCCGCTGGCCGTGAGCCGTAGGCCGTGAAGCCCGGACGCGCCCGCTACTCCGCCTCGTCCTCGAACCGCGCCGCCGCGAGGTACTCCGGCTTGGGGTCCAGGGCCGCGGCCAGCCGGAAGTGGCGTTTGGCCTGGTCGGCGCGGGCTTGGCGCTCGTAGGTCCGGGCCAGGGCGAAGTGGGCGAAGGCGTTGTCCGGCTCGCGGTCGAGGACCAGCTGGAACTCCAGCTCCGCTGCACGGAGTTGGGCCGAGGCGAAGAAGGCGCGGGCCCGCAGGAGGCGGGCCGCGGTGTTCTCGGGGTGGGCGGCGACGACCGAGTCGAGAAGTTTGACGGCACCACGCGGGTCCCGGGCGGCCAGGAGGTGTTCGGCCGCGCGGAAGTCGATGACGTGTGTCTCGGGGGTGCTTTCGGCCACGTGCCTGTCCTTTCCCTCGCTGCGCGTTGTCAACGCCATGCCCAGCTCCGGTATTCCGTACGCATGCGACCACGATCGCGCCCGGGCCGCACGTTTCAGAGCGCGGCCGCCGCCAAGGTCAGCCCGAGGAGGACGATGGCCGCGCCCGCCGCCATGAAGGCCCGGTCCAGGGCGGTTCGTTCGCGGCCGAGCAGGACGATGGTGCGCGGGTCCTCCGGATCGTAGGACACCCGGACACTGGCGCCCGGCGGGAGTGGCTCGCGGCGGCTCGGGGGGACCGGGGAAGGAAGTTCGAGGACATGGCCGTCGGCCGTCTCGAACTGCAGGAGCGGCCGCGCGGAGCCCTGCGGCGCGGGCTTCACCAGCGCCCATGCGAATGCGCCCGCCCGTTCGACGCGCCGGGTCTCCCGCAGCCCGTACGCCCCGGCAAGCAGCGCCACCAAACCGCCGAGCACCGTGAAACCCGCCAGTACGAAGAGCACAGCCGGATCGTAATCCGCGCGGGCCATATGCCGCGGGCCAAGCCGTGGAAACCCGGTACGAAGAGGGAATCCGTACGGTTCGGATACGCGCCGGTTCATCAGCGCGCCTGGTTCGCGCCCCCGCTGAGCCCTGGGCGCGGGTTGGAGGCCACCAGGCGCTGTGGACGGCCGCCGACTGCCCCTGGCCTCAGGCAGGCGCCGCGCCACGCCCCTCAGGCAGCGGCCCGCTCCACCAGTTCCCCCCACACCTTCCGCACCTGCGGCTCCAGCGCCTCCAAGGGGCCGTCGTTGTCGATGACGAGGTCGGCGACGGCGAGGCGCTGGGCGCGGTCGGCCTGGGCGGCCATACGGGCACGGGCCTCGTCGGGCGTCATGCCGCGCAGGCGCACCAGGCGGTCGAGCTGGGTCTCGGGGGCCGCGTCGACGACGACCACGAGGTCGTACAGCGCCGCGAGGCCGTTCTCCGTGAGGAGGGGTACGTCGTGGATGACAACGGAGCCGGGGCCCGCCGCCGACTCCAGCTCCGCGGACCGCGCGCCGACCAATGGGTGCACGATCTTGTTCAGAGTCGCGAGCTTCTCGGGGTCGGAGAACACGATGCGGCCCAGTCGGGGACGGTCGAGCGTGCCGTCGGCGGACAGGATGCCGGGGCCGAAGGCCTCGACCACCGCCGCCAGGCCGGGAGTTCCGGGCTCGACGACCTCCCGCGCGATCCTGTCCGCGTCAATCAGCACGGCTCCGTACGAGACGAGCAGCCGTGACACTTCGCTCTTGCCGGCGCCGATACCGCCGGTCAGGCCCACCTTCAGCATGAGCGGAAGCTTAGGGCGTGTCCGGCGGGTCTTGCCCGGCCCGCAGGCGCCTGTCGCACCAACCTCACCGCGCCTCGCGGCCGACCGGGCCCAGCGGACACTCCCCAGGCCCTAGGCGTCGCCCTCCCGCTCCGCGAGGAAGCGTTCGAACTCACGGCCCAGTTCCTCCGCCGACGGGAGGTCCGCCGGTTCGGCGACCAAGTTGCCGCGGGATTCGGCACCCGCCACGGCGTCGTACTGGTGCTCAAGGCCCTGGACCAGGCTGACCAGTTCCTCGTCGCCCTCGCCGATCTGCCGCTCGATCTCGGTCTGGGTGCGCTGCGCCTCCGTACGGAGGCCGTGCGCAACACTCGGCAGGACCAGTCCCGTTGCCGCCGTGACGGCCTCCAGGGCGGTCAGCGCCGCGTCCGGGTAGGCCGAGCGCGCCACGTAGTGCGGCACGTGCGCGGCAACACCCAGGACGTCGTGGCCGGACTCCATCAGGCGGTACTCGATCAGCGACTCGGCGCTGCCGGGCACCTGCGCCTCGTCGAACGGCGAACGGTGGCCGGGCATCAGGTCCGTGCGGTTGCCGTGCGGCGTGAGGCCGACAGGGCGGGTGTGCGGCACGCCCATCGGGATGCCGTGGAAGTTGACCGAGAGGCGCACGCCGAGGCGCTCGACGATCTGGCGCACGGCGAGCGCGAAGCGCTCCCACTCGACGTCCGGCTCGGGGCCCGACATCAGCAGGAAGGGCGCGCCCGTGGCGTCCTGCACCAGGCGGACCTCAAGGGCGGGGACCTCGAAGTCCGTCCAGCGGTCCCGCCGGAACGTCAGCAGCGGGCGCCGGGCGCGGTAGTCCACGAGCCGGTCGTGGTCGAAGCGGGCCACCACCTGGTGGGGCAGCGTGTCCAGCAGCTTCTCGACGATCTGCTCGCCGGTCTCACCCGCGTCGATGTAGCCGTCGAAGTGGTACAGCATGACCAGGCCGGCCGACTCCTGCGCGAGCGCCATGTCGACGACGGCGAGGCCCTTCGGCTCCCATTCGTACAAACCCTGCGGATCAAGCACGATTACCGCTCCTCCTCGTGTTCATCAGGAAGAACGACCGCCAGGACGCGGGCATTCCCGTCCCCGCCGCTTTCACGGAAAGCCTTGCCCGGCCGGGAGAAGCTCGCGGGGGCGGGCCTCCAGTCTGCCGGGCGGAACCCGGCCCTGGCCGCGACATCTGTCAACTCGGCGACGCAAGAGCCGAGTTGACGGAGAGCGCCGGGCAGGGCGGCCGGGAATGAAGTGGGCCCGGAAATGAAGTAAGGCCAGCTCCCTATGGGGGCGGGCCTTACTTTCAGCTATCTACCAGCTGGGGTCAGAGCGTCAGCTCTGGCCGCCCGCCAGCTTCTCGCGCAGGGCAGCCAGCGCCTCGTCCGACGCCAGGGCGCCGGAGTTGTCGTCCGACTCCGAGGAGTACGAACCACCGGAGACGCCCGCCGGGGCACCGGCCGGGGCGGCAGCACCCTCGGCAGCGGCGGCCTCGTCGGCCTCGCGGGACTTGATGACCTGGGCCTGGTGCTGCTCGAAGCGCGACTGCGCCTCGGCGTACTGCCCCTCCCAAGCCTCGCGCTGGGTCTCGTAGCCCTCAAGCCAGTCGTTGGTCTCGGGGTCGAAGCCCTCGGGGTAGATGTAGTTGCCCTGGTCGTCGTAGGACGCGGCCATGCCGTACAGGGTCGGGTCGAACTCGACCGACGCCGGGTCGGCACCGAAGGACTCGTTGGCCTGCTTCAGGGACAGCGAAATCCGGCGACGCTCAAGGTCGATGTCGATGACCTTGACGAAGATCTCGTCGTTGACCTGGACGACCTGCTCCGGGATCTCCACGTGGCGCTCGGCCAGCTCGGAGATGTGGACCAGGCCCTCGATGCCCTCGTCGACGCGCACGAACGCACCGAACGGAACGAGCTTGGTGACCTTACCGGGGACAACCTGCCCGATCTGGTGCGTACGGGCGAACTGCTGCCACGGGTCTTCCTGCGTCGCCTTCAGCGACAGGGAGACACGCTCGCGGTCCATGTCGACGTCGAGGACCTCGACGGTGACTTCCTGGCCGACCTCGACAACCTCGGACGGGTGGTCGATGTGCTTCCAGGACAGCTCGGAGACGTGGACGAGACCGTCGACGCCACCCAGGTCCACGAAGGCACCGAAGTTGACGATCGAGGAGACGACGCCGGAGCGGACCTGACCCTTCTGCAGGGTGGTGAGGAACGTCTGGCGAACCTCGGACTGGGTCTGCTCAAGCCAGGCGCGGCGGGACAGGACCACGTTGTTGCGGTTCTTGTCCAGCTCGATGATCTTCGCCTCAAGCTCCTTGCCCACGTAGGGCTGGAGGTCGCGGACACGACGCATCTCGACGAGGGAGGCCGGCAGGAAGCCACGGAGGCCGATGTCGAGGATGAGACCACCCTTGACGACCTCGATGACGGTACCGGTGACGATGCCGTCTTCTTCCTTGATCTTCTCGATCGTGCCCCAGGCACGCTCGTACTGAGCGCGCTTCTTGGACAGGATCAGGCGGCCTTCCTTGTCCTCCTTCTGGAGAACCAGGGCCTCAATCTCGTCGCCGACCTTGACGACCTCGTTCGGGTCGACGTCGTGCTTGATCGAGAGCTCGCGGCTCGGGATCACGCCTTCGGTCTTGTAACCGATGTCGAGCAGGACCTCGTCCCGGTCGACCTTCACGATGACGCCGTCGACGATGTCGCCGTCGTTGAAGTACTTGATCGTCTCGTCGATCGCGGCGAGGAAGGCTTCCTCGTTACCGATGTCGTTGACCGCTACCTGCGGAGTGGTAGAGGTGGTCTCGGTGCTGCTCGTCATGTGGGAAAGGGCTCCGGTTACGGACAGAAAGTCGTAGGTACTGCCACGCCGAGAGCCCGTATCGCCTCTGCAGAAGCCGGACAGCCTGGGAAGCGCCGATCCGGGTCGGTCCGGATGGCGCCTCGACAACCGAGGGGACATACAACAGATGGAAGCGCGCCTGCTACGTCTGAGGTGCGCAGGCTCGCAGCGCAACTTGTAGCATACGGGGGCAGCCGGACACGGTCAATGCGCGAAGGCGCACACCCGGGGCGGATCCCCGCATTCCCGGCACAACTAAGGTTCCCCGAGGCCACGATGGGCCCCGCAGACCTCTTTCGAGAACCTTCGGAACACGAGGTCGCGTTCCGCGCAAACTACAACGACGGACACGATGAGCCAAGAGATCCCAGCGTACGAGTCCGATAACGGGTCCGATTCCGAGCCCGAGGCGACCAGGCGTACCGCCGACGACACGGAGAGCAGCCGGGCCAGCCGCGGCTGGTGGGACCGCAACGCCGACGAGTACCAGACCGATCACGGAGCGTTCCTCGGGGACGACCGGTTCGTGTGGGGCCCCGAGGGCCTGGACGAGGCGGACGCCCGCCTCCTTGGCTCGACGGAGTCCCTCAAGGGCCTCGACATCCTGGAGATCGGCGCCGGCGCGGCCCAGTGCTCGCGCTGGCTGGCCGCCCAGGGCGCCCGCCCGGTGGCCCTGGACCTCTCCCACCGCCAGCTCCAGCACGCCCTGCGCATCGACGGGGGCGCGTTCCCGCTCATCGAGGCGGACGCCGGCGCCCTGCCCTTCGCGGACGGCTCCTTCGACCTGGCGTGCTCGGCCTACGGCGCGGTCCCCTTCGTGGCGGACCCCGTGAAGGTCTTCCGCGAGGTGCGCCGGGTGCTGCGCCCCGGCGGCCGCTGGGTCTTCTCGGTCACCCACCCCATCCGCTGGGCCTTCCCCGACGAGCCGGGCCCCGAGGGCCTGTCCGTCGCGGCCTCCTACTTCGACCGCACGCCGTACGTCGAGCAGGATGAGAGCGGTCACGCGGTGTATGTGGAGCACCACCGCACCCTGGGCGACCGGGTGCGGGACGTGGTCGCGGGCGGGTTCCGCCTGGAGGACCTGGTCGAGCCGGAGTGGCCGTCCTGGAACGCCCAGGAGTGGGGCGGCTGGTCCCCGCTGCGCGGCAATCTGATCCCCGGAACCGCGATTTTCGTGTGCGTACGGGACTGAGGCGCGTAGGGGGCTGAGGCGCATCCGGGACTGACCTCGGGCCAGGCCGCGGGCCGGAGCCTGGCTGGGCTGGGCTGGGCTGGGCTGGGCTGGGCCCACGGTGCGCGTTACCCGGGGTTAGTCATACAAGCCCACCGTCCCTGTGGACAGAGCGCCACACGGTCTGGCGGGACGTACGACACTGAGCGCATGATCCGAACCGACGCACTCGACGCCCTCCCGGTCCGTGAGGCCGTGCCCGAGCTGCTGGCCGCGCTCGACGGGCACGGGACGGCCGTGCTGTGTGCGCCGCCCGGCACCGGCAAGACCACCCTGGTGCCGCTGGTCCTCGCGGGCCTGGTCGGGGGCGGCCCGGTGCGCCGGGTCATAGTCGCCGAGCCACGCCGGATCGCGGCCCGGGCGGCCGCGCGCCGGATGGCCTGGCTGCTCGGCGAGCGGACGGGTGCGCGGGTCGGCTTCACCGTGCGCGGCGAACGGTCCGTGGGGCCCGACACCGTCGTCGAGGTCGTCACCACCGGTGTGCTCCTCCAACGCCTGCAGCGCGACCAGGAGCTGACCGGGGTCGATGTCGTCGTCCTCGACGAGTGCCACGAGCGCCATCTTGACGCGGACACGGTCGCCGCCTTCCTCCTCGACGTGCGGGCGGCCCTGCGGCCGGAACTGCGTCTGGTGGCGGCTTCCGCGACGACGGACGCCGAGGGCTGGGCCCGGCTGCTCGGGGACGCGCCGGTCGTCGAGGCGGCCGGGGTTGCGCACCCGGTGGAGGTGGTGTGGGCGCCGCCCGCGCAGCCGGTCCGGCCGCCGCACGGCATGCGGGTGGACCCGGCGCTGCTCTCGCATGTGGCCGGCACGGTGCGGCGGGCGCTGGCCGAGCGGGACGGCGATGTGCTCTGCTTCCTGCCCGGCGTGGGTGAAATCGCCCGCGTGGCCCGGCAGTTGGGCGATCTGGCCGAGGTCGAGGTGCTCCAGGTGCACGGCCGTGCCCCGGCCTCCGTACAGGACGCGGTGCTCGCCGGATCCGACGGGCGGCGGGTGGTCCTCGCCACCTCGGTCGCCGAGTCCTCGCTGACCGTGCCCGGGGTGCGCGTGGTCGTGGACTGCGGCCTGGCCCGCGAGCCGAGGGTGGACCACGCCAGGGGACTCGGGGCACTGACGACGGTACGGGCCTCGCAGGCGGCGGCCCGCCAGCGCGCGGGCCGGGCCGGGCGTGAGGCCCCTGGTGCGGTGTACCGCTGCTGGACCGAGGCGGAGAACGTCCGCCTGCCGCGCTTCCCCGCTCCCGAGATCAAGGTCGCCGACCTGGCCGCCTTCGCCCTGCAGGCTGCCTGCTGGGGCGATCCGTCGGCCGAGGGCCTCGCGCTGCTCGACGCGCCGCCGGTCGGCGCGATGGCCGCGGCCCGTTCCGTACTGACGGCGATCGGGGCCGTCGACGGACAGGGCCGGGCCACCGAGCGCGGCGCCCGCATGGCTCGGCTCGGGCTGCATCCCCGGCTCGCCCGGGCCCTCCTCGACGGCGCTTCAGAGGTGGGTGGCCGGCGGGCCGCCGAAGTGGTGGCCCTGCTGAGCGAGGAGCCTCCGCGGGAGTACGGGGACGACCTGGCGGCTGCCTGGCGCACGGCACGCCGGGGCGGGGACGGGTATGCGGCGCGCTGGCTTCAGGAGGTGCGGCGCCTCGCCCCGTTCGCCGGGAGCCATTCCGAGAAGGGCTCCGCCGAGGCCACTGCCGGGCTCGTCGCGGCGCTGGCGTTCCCGGAGCGGGTGGCGCGGGCACGTGGCGGCGGCTCGTTCCTCATGGCGTCCGGCACGGGCGCCGAGGTGGCGCAGGGGTCCGGGCTGAGCACTGCGGGCTGGCTGGCGGTGGCCGTCGCGGACCGGCCCGTGCAGGCGGCGTCCGCCCGGGTCCGCCTGGCCGCCGTCATCGACGAGGCGACCGCCCGGCTCGCCGCGGGGCATCTGCTGGCGGAAGGCGAGGAGGTGCACTGGGATGACGGTGACGTGGTGGCACGCCGGGTGGCCAGGCTCGGCGCGGTCGAGCTGTCCGTACGCCCGCTGAAGAACGCGGACCCGGCGCTCATACGCGAGGCACTGCTCGACGGCCTGGCGCGCGACGGGCTCGGACTCCTGCGCTGGACCCGTGAGGCGCGGGGTCTGCGGGAGCGGCTCGCGTTCCTGCACCGGGTGCTCAAGGAGCCCTGGCCCGATGTCGCCGACGCGGCACTGCTGGACCGGGCCGCGCAGTGGCTGGAACCCGAGCTCTCCCGGGCCCGGCGCCGGGCCGACCTCGGGCGGATCGAGGCGGGCGCGGCACTCAACCGGCTGCTGCCGTGGGCGACCGGGGAGGCGGCCCGACTCGACGAGCTTGCCCCCGAGCGCATCCAGGTCCCGAGCGGATCACGGATACGAGTGGAGTACGGGGGTGAACAGCCCGTACTCGCCGTCAAGTTGCAGGAGATGTTCGGCCTGGACGGCACACCGGAGGTGGCCGGGGTGCCCGTGCTCGTCCATCTGCTCTCCCCCGCGGGACGGCCCGCCGCCGTCACCGCGGACCTCGCGAACTTCTGGCGCGACGGGTACCGGGCGGTCCGCGCCGAACTGCGCGGCCGCTACCCCAAGCACCCGTGGCCGGAGGATCCGACGGTGGCGGAGGCGACCCGGTTCACCAAGGCGCGGCTCAAACAGTAGGGAGCGCCTCGGACGCGGCTCAAAGGGGGAAAACGCGGCAAAGGGGCGGCTCAGGCGATGACGGGGTCGAGGCGCTCCGTGACGGCGGGCGGCGGGTCGCTGGGGCGGCGGCCGCGCGCCTCCAGCCAGAGGGAGAGGGCGAGCAGCGCGAGCCCGAGGCCGAGGAATCCCCAGGGGAGATAGGAGGTGAGCAACAGGACCAGGACGCGGTTCTTCTTGACCAGGTCGACGGTGTAGTTGACGTAGTCGTCGCGCATCTTGACGTCGCCGGCGAACACGGTGACCTTGTCGCGGCCTCCGAGGAGGGTGCCGCCGCGCATCTCCTCCTGGTTGAGTTCCTCGCCGTTGACCGGGGCACCGGTGACGGGGTCGATCCAGAACTTGCGCGTGGTGGTGTACCAGAGGGAGGTGCCGGTGGTCTTCTCCAGGGTGCTGGAGTCGATGCCGGGCAGCGGCATCTTCTTCGGGTAGGGCACCTTGGTCCAGGGGATGGTCTGCTCGAAGTAGTACACGTCGAGGCCGTGGAAGCTCTGGGTGCCCTTGTAGTGGATGGGCGCGGAGGTGCGGGCCTGGAAGTCGAAGTACTCGTAGTCCCGCTTCTCGGTCAGGAACGGCCACTTGAACTCGATGCCCTTGCGCTGCACCGGATCGCCGTCGACCATCTCGCCGGTGGCGTGGACGGGCGCCTGGCTGTGCGCGTCGAAGATGTAGCGCTCGGGTATCTGGGAAACCAGCTTGCCGTCGGGTCCCTGGACATAGGAGAGGGTGTCCCACACCACGACGTCCCTGCCCGCGCTCTTCTCGATCTCCTTGGCCGCCTCGACGTTGCCTTTCAGCGTCTGGACGACCGTCACTTTGGGGACCGTCTTCGACTGCATGGTGCCGTAGTCGATGAGGGTGGCGTTCTTCGCTTCGAGGACCGCTTCCTGGTACTGGCTTGGCGGGATCTTCGCGAGCCGGGGAAAGGCGTACCAGCGCAACAGGGGTGACAGGGCGCCGAAGAACACGGCAAGGGCGAGCAGGACGAGACTGGCTTTGCGTCGCATGGACCTGCTCTCCCTCTGGATCGGCCGGCCTTCGCTTGGCGTGGCGTACATCGGCCGGCTTTGCTTGGCGTGGCTCCGCTTGGTCTTGCGCTGCTTGGCCTGGCTCTGCTCAGCCCGGCTCTGCCTGTCTCGTACTACTCGGCCTGGGTGATCTTGCCGGGGGCGCTGGGCACGGTGGTGAGCAGCGGCTTCGGCGAGGTCTTGCCCTCGGGGGCGCCGATGGCCGAGATGGTCAGGACGAGGGCGAGGGCGGCGGCCAGCCCGATCGCGGCGGCTATGAGGGCGCGCATGCTCGGCCTCCGTCAAGCTGATGGGTCGTCAGGAGTGGGCACCGTAGCAACGCCGGGCCGAGATGAGAACACGTCGAACAGCCCCTCTGCCGTCGGGCGACAAAGGGGCTGCTGGGAAGAGGGGGACGGAGACGCTCCTCAGGAGGAAGCGGCAGCCACCTTGAGTTCGAGGGTGAGCGTGGCGCCGCCCTCGGTGGTGAGGCGGAGCAGGAACGTGCCGGTCTGGACGTCCGCGTACATCTTCGGCAGGACCAGGGCACCGTTCGCGTCGGTCTTCAGGTCCGTGAGTTCGCGGACCGGGTTGCCCTTGGCGTCCTTGAAGTACGGGCCCTTGTCGTTGACCTTGGGCGCGGCCTTCGGGTCGGCGCCGGCGGCCGGGGTCAAGATCATGGTCGCGGATGCCGCCACACCGGAGGCGACGGCACCCTTGTAGGTCGCCTTGACCGACACCTGGTTCGCGAACTCGCCGCTCGGCGCGGCCGTCAGCGCCTTGGCGTCGACGCGGGTCAGGGTGTCGGCCTGCCGGGCGACGACGGTCGCCTTCCACTCGACGGCGGTCAGGCTCGCCTCGGTGACGGTGGCTCGCACCGTGAACGTGCCGGTCTTCTCGCCCGCCTTGAGCGCGGGGGCGGCGACCGTGCCGTCGGCCGAGGTGGCCACGGTCACGGTGGTGGCCCCGCCGGGGAAGCGGGTGTCGGTGTCGCCGACGATCTCGAACTTCACCGGCACCTTGGCCATCGCCTTGCCGGACGCGTCCTTCACCCGTGCCGTCGGCTGCCCGCCGAAGGCGCCGCCCGCGAACGCCGTCAGCTCCTTGGCGCCCACGCCCTCGAACGTCGTCGCCCGTGGCACGGTCGGCGTCGGAGTGCCGCCGCCATCGGGCTTGGTGGGCGGCACCGTCGGCTTCGCCGGCGGGGCGGGCGGGGTCGGCGTCGGCTTGGGAGACGGCTTCTTGCTCGGCGGCGCCTGCGGGGTGACCGGTGCCTGCGGGGTGACCGGCGGCTGCTTGGGGGTGGTGTGGTCACTGCGGCGGCCGGGCAGCGAGCCCGTGCCGTCGGGGACCTCGTGAGTACCGCGCCGGTAGAAGTCGAACCACGTGGTGACCGTGGTCAGGTACTCCTGCGACTGGTTGTAGCTCAGGATCGCCTTGTCCAGGTCGTCCTTCACCGCGAGGTCGCGGCCGTTCCCGCAGAGGTAGAACCCGGCGGCGAGCGCCGCGTCGTAGACGTTGTTCGGGTCCTTGACGCCGTCGCCATTGCCGTCCCGGCCCGAGGTCGCCCAGGTCGACGGGATGAACTGCATCGGGCCGACGGCCCGGTCGTGCACCTTGTCACCGTCGTACGCGCCGCCGTCGGTGTCGGTGATGTTGGCGAACCCGGCGCCGTTGAGCACGGGGCCGAGGATCGGGGTGAGGGTGGTGCCGTTGGCGTCGACCCGGCCGCCGCTCGCGTGACCGGACTCGACCTTGCCGATGCCCCCGAGCAGCTGCCAGGGGAGGTGGCAGTTCGGCCGGTCCGTCGCGAGCGCCGCCTCCGCCTTCTTGTACGCGTCGAGAACGGTCGCGGGTATGCCCTGCTGGTCGCCGACGGGAAGCGTGCCCGCCGACGCGTTCGGCGGCGGCGTCGGCGACACGAGCGGCGGAAGGTCCGTGTAGTACGGGGAGTTGCCGGAGGCCGGGGCGTCAGGGGTGGGGGTCGGTGTCACATCGGAAGCCGCCTGATCGGTCGGGCTGCTCGCGTGCACGACTCCCGGCGCCTGCGAGGCGGAAAGTGCCGCCACCGCCAGCGCGGCCACCGCCGTGGTGCCCGCTCCCTTGCGCAGTCGTCGGCCCATGTGCGGTGCCATACGTCAAGTCCCTCCCCGTATTCGGCTGTCCGCGCTCCCCAGCGCGAGACTCATGTGACACTACGGCAACCGTTGGCGCCATGACACCGCGGGCTGACCGCTTTTCACTGATTCGCCACCTGTGCGTTGCCGGGTGGCGGCGGGGGAACCGGTGCCGAATACCGAACGTTGGTGATCGCTGACGGGTCAATGACCTCTGTCAGCTGAAGGTTGAAATCTGTCCTTGGTTATGGGGTCATCTGTCGTCTGTGATCGGCCGGCGGTCACGGGCCATCAGATTTTCAGGTGCCGACCGCCATCTAACCGCCAACGACTAACGGACGGCTAACGGGTATCGGCCGACAACTGACACCTGACGAACCGTGACAAGTGCGTACAGACAGACCACAGGTAGACCACAAACAGACCGCAGACAGGCCAATCAACCGATGGGACGTGCATGCCATTCACGCTGAGCCACGCCGCAGCCGTACTGCCGGGCATCCGGAGGGACGGCACCGGGCGCGGCCGACTGATCGCGTCCGCCCTCGTCGCGGGGTCGTTCGCGCCGGATGTGACGTACTACGTGGCGACGGTCGTGCCGGCCGCGATGCCGTTCGGCCGGGTCACGCATTCCGCGCTCGGGGTCGTCACCGTGGATGTGGCGACGGCATGTGCGCTGGTCGCGCTGTGGGTGCTGCTGCGCGAACCGCTGCTCGCGCTGCTGCCGAGGGCGTCCTGGCGTTCGCGGGTGTACGCGGTGGTGCGCGGCGAGGTGTGGCAGCGGTCCGGGTCCTGGGCGTCGGCCGGCTGGTTCGCGCTGTCGGCGGCGATCGGTTCCGCCACGCATGTGGTGTGGGATGCGTTCACTCACTTCGACCGATGGGGCATGCGGATACTGCCCGTGCTGGGCGAGGAACTCGCCGGGTTCCCTTTGTACTGGTATGCCCAGTACGGCGGATCGGCGCTGGCGCTGACGGGAATCGGCTGGTTCACGGTGACGGCACTGCGCCGGACGCGCCCCGTCAGCGTCCCCCCTTCCAGCCCTCACCCCGCCGGCTTCCACCCCCACGGGATCCGAGCCGTCGCCGGCCCCTTCCTCGCGGCGGATGCCCCCGCGCACGCAACGGAGGCTCCGCCCGGCCTCGCCCCGCGGCAACTCCGGGGCGTTCTGGTCCTGTTGACGTTGTGCACGGCGGCGGTCGCGGCGTACCGATGTCTGCGTTGGTACGCGTTCTACGGCGACGCGTCCATCCTGGGTCTTGTCCCGAGCGCCTGCTTCGGGGGTGGTACGGGGCTGGTCCTTGGCCTGATGGCCTATGCGGTGGCATGGCGGTCGGGTCGCCTCGATCGGGTCGAGAATTCCACGGTGGCGGACTCTGCCCGGTCGCACCGCTGAATGGGGTGCCTTGGCCGGGCCGTGCAGCCCCGCACCACCGTTCAACTCCCGGCTGGCACTGGTCAGTTGAGCGGAAACCTCCGCCGGGCCCGGGCGGAAAGTCACCCGGCCCCGGCGGAGGCGCTCGCTAGTGGGCCGCCGATTCCCAGTCGTTGCCGGCGCCCACCGAGACGTCCAGCGGGGCGCGGAGTTCCACCGCTCCGGCCATCTCGTGGCGGACCAGCGCCTCGACCTGGTCGCGCTCGCCGGGGGCGATTTCCAGGACGATTTCGTCGTGGACCTGGAGCAGCAGGCGGGAGGTGAGGCCGGCTTCGGTGAGGGCGCGGTCCACGTTCAGCATCGCGACCTTCACGATGTCGGCGGCCGTGCCCTGGATCGGGGCGTTGAGCGCCATCCGCTCGGCCATTTCGCGGCGCTGGCGGTTGTCGCTGTTGAGGTCGGGCAGGTAGCGGCGGCGGCCCAGCATCGTCTCGGTGTAGCCCGTGGCGCGGGCTTCCTCGACGACGCGTTGCAGGTAGTCCCGTACGCCGCCGAAGCGCTCGAAGAAGGTGTCCATCAGGCCGCGGGCCTCGCCCGCGTCGATGTTGAGCTGCTGGGAGAGGCCGAAGGCGGACAGGCCGTAGGCCAGGCCGTACGACATCGCTTTGATCTTGCGTCGCATTTCCGGGTCGACGTGCGACTTGGCGACGCCGAAGACCTGTGAGGCGACCGTGGTGTGGAGGTCCTCGCCGGAGGTGAACGCTTCGATGAGGCCCTCGTCCTCGGAGAGGTGGGCCATCACGCGCAGTTCGATCTGGCTGTAGTCCGCGGTGAGCAGCGACTCGTAGCCTTCGCCGACGACGAAGCCCCGTCTGATGGCGCGGCCCTCGTCGGTGCGGACCGGGATGTTCTGGAGGTTGGGGTCGGTGGAGGAGAGGCGGCCGGTCGCGGCGACGGTCTGGTTGAACGTGGTGTGGATGCGGCCGTCGGCGGCGATGGTCTTGATGAGGCCTTCGACGGTGACCCGCAGTTTCGCCTGCTCGCGGTGGCGCAGCATGATCACGGGCAGCTCGTGCTCGGTCTGGGCGGCGAGCCAGGCCAGTGCGTCGGCGTCGGTGGTGTAGCCGGTCTTGGTCTTCTTCGTCTTGGGCAGGGCGAGTTCGCCGAAGAGGACTTCCTGGAGCTGCTTGGGCGAGCCGAGGTTGAACTCGTGGCCCACCGAGGCGTGCGCTTCTTTTACGGCCTGCTGGACGGCGCCCGCGAACTGCTGCTCCATGGCTTCCAGGTGGGCGCGGTCGGCGGCGATGCCATACCGCTCCATGCGGGCCAGGAGGAGGGAGGTGGGCAGTTCGACGTCGTGCAGGAGTTCTGCGGCGCCGACTTCCTTGAGTCGTTCGGTGAAGGCGTCGCCGAGGTCGAGGACGGCTCGGGCCTGGGTCATCAGGGCGTCGGCCTCGGCTTCGTCGTCCGCGCCGAAGGCGAGCTGGCCGTCGGCGGCCCCGGCGGGGGCCAGCTCGCGGCCGAGGTATTCGATGGACAGGGCGTCCAGGGCGAAGGAGCGGCGGCCCGGCTTGACGAGGTAGGCGGCGAGCGCGGTGTCCATGGTGACGCCGGCGATGGTCCAGCCGTGCTCGGGGAAGACGCGCATCGCGGCCTTGGCGTTGTGCATGATCTTGGGCTGGGCGGGGTCCGCGATCCAGGCGGCGAAGGCCTGCTCGTCGGCCTCGTCGACCAGTGCCGGGTCGAACCAGCCGGCTGCTCCGTCGGCCGCGGCCAGCGCGATTTCGGTGACGCTGCCGGTGCCGAGGGCCCAGGTGTCGACGGTGGCCACGCCGAGCGGCTGCCCGGCGTGCTCGGCCAGCCAGGGGGCGAGCTCGCCCGCGCCGAGGACCGTGCCGTCGAGTTCGAGGCCGGCGGCCGGCGGCGGGGCCTGTTCCTCGCCGGCGCCCGGGTCGACGGCGAGGAGTCGCTCGCGCAGTGACGGGTTGCGGATCTCCAGGACGTCCAGGACGCCGGTCACCGCGCTGCGGTCGTAAGGAGCGCGCTCCAGCTCGGCGGGGCCCTTGGGCAGCTCGACGTCCTTGACCATTTCGGTCAGGCGGCGGTTCAGCTTCACGGCGTCGAGGTGGTCGCGGAAGTTCTGTCCGGCTTTGCCCTTGACCTCTTCGGCGCGTTCGACGAGTTCCGCGAACGAACCGAACTGGTTGATCCACTTGGCGGCGGTCTTCTCTCCGACGCCCGGGATGCCCGGCAGGTTGTCGGAGGGGTCGCCGCGCAGCGCCGCGAAGTCGGGGTACTGCTGCGGGGTCAGGCCGTACTTCTCCTCGACCTTCTCCGGGGTGAAGCGGGTCAGCTCGGAGACGCCCTTGGTGGGGTAGAGGACGGTGACGTTGTCGGAGACCAGTTGGAAGGAGTCGCGGTCGCCGGTGACGATGAGGACTTCAAAGCCTGCCGTCTCGGCCTGGGTGGCGAGGGTGGCGATGATGTCGTCGGCCTCGAAGCCGTCGGTGGCGAACCGGTCCACGTGCATCGCGTCGAGGAGCTCGCCGATCAGCTCGACCTGGCCTTTGAACTCGTCGGGGGTCTTGGACCGGTTCGCCTTGTAGTCGGGGAACTCGGTGGAGCGCCAGGTTTTGCGGGACACGTCGAACGCGACCGCGAAGTGGGTGGGCGCCTCGTCACGCAGCGTGTTCGCGAGCATGGACATGAAGCCGTAGACCGCGTTGGTCGGCTGGCCTGTCGCGGTGGTGAAGTTCTCCGCGGGCAGCGCGAAGAACGCCCGGTACGCCAGGGAGTGCCCGTCCATGAGGAGCAGGCGCGGTCGGTTGTCCGGGGTCTTCTTCGATGCTGTCTCAGCCATGCCCCCGATCCTGCCACGCCCCACTGACAATCCTGGCCAGTGCGGGCTCCGGGCGTCCGGTCCGGGCCTGTCCGGGCTGCTCGGCGCGGTTGTCGGTGGCGCGTGGCAGGATCGGGTACGTACCCACCTCGTACCCGCACGACGTGTTCGCTCGAAGGGGAGCAGTGCCATGGCCAGCAAGCCGCCCACAGGTGATCCGGTCCAGGACGCGCCGCGGGTCGAAGCGCCCAAGCATGCGGCTGCCGGTCTCCCCGCGATCGGTCATACGCTGCTCATGGCCCAGCAGCAGATGGGGTTGCGGCGTACGGCGCAGACCTTGTTGAAGGTCAACCAGAAGGACGGTTTCGACTGTCCGGGGTGTGCCTGGCCGGAGGGCGAGAAGCGGCATGCGGCGGAGTTCTGTGAGAACGGGGCGAAGGCGGTCGCCGAGGAGGCGACGCTGCGTCGGGTCACGCCCGATTTCTTCGCCGAGCATCCGGTGGCCGACCTCGCCTCCCGCAGCGGGTACTGGCTGGGGCAGCAGGGGCGTCTCACGCAGCCGATGTATCTGCCCGAGGGTGCCGAGCGGTATGAGGCGGTCACCTGGGAGCGGGCGTTCGAGATCATCGCCGAGGAGCTGAACGCTCTCGGCTCCCCCGACGAGGCCCTCTTCTACACGTCGGGGCGTACGAGCAATGAGGCGGCGTTCCTGCTTCAGCTGTTCGCCCGCGAGTTCGGCACCAACAATCTGCCCGACTGTTCCAATATGTGCCACGAGTCGTCGGGTTCGGCGTTGACGGAGACTCTTGGTGTCGGCAAGGGGAGCGTCTCGCTGGAGGATCTTCACCAGGCGGATCTGATCGTGGTCGCGGGGCAGAATCCGGGCACCAACCATCCGCGGATGCTGTCGGCTCTGGAGAAGGCGAAGTCCGCCGGAGCGAAGATCATCTCGGTGAATCCGCTGCCGGAGGCGGGTCTTGAGAAGTTCAAGAACCCGCAGACGCCGCAGGGCATGATCAAGGGCGCCGCTCTGACGGACCTGTTCCTGCAGATCCGTATCGGCGGCGACCAGGCTCTGTTCCGCCTCCTCAACAAGCTGATCGTGGAGACCGAGGGTGCCGTCGACGAGCTGTTCGTGCGTGAACACACCCATGGATTCGAGGAGTTCAGGGCCGCGGCCCAGGGGGCGGACTGGGATAGCACGCTCGCCGCGACCGGTCTGAGCCGTGCCGAGATCGAGCAGGCGCTTTCCATGGTGCTCGCCTCCCGGCGCACCATCGTGTGCTGGGCGATGGGCCTGACTCAGCACAAGCATGCCGTGCCGACGATCCGCGAAGTCGTCAACTTCCTTCTGTTGCGCGGCAACATCGGGCGGCCGGGCGCCGGGGTCTGCCCGGTGCGCGGCCATTCGAACGTGCAGGGCGACCGCACGATGGGCATCTTCGAGCGGCCGGCGCCCGCTTTCCTCGACGCCCTGGAGAAGGAGTTCGGGTTCGCCCCGCCCCGCCACCACGGCTACGACGTCGTACGGTCCATCGAGGCGCTGCGCGACGGCAGGGCGAAGGTGTTCTTCGCGATGGGCGGCAACTTCGTGGGCGCGACCCCGGACACCGAGGTGACGGAGGCCGCGATGCGCCGGGCCTCTCTGACGGTGCACGTGTCGACGAAGCTGAACCGTTCGCATGCGGTGACCGGTCGGCGGGCCCTGATCCTGCCCACTCTGGGCCGTACGGACAAGGACGTACAGAAGAGCGGTCGGCAGTTCGTGACCGTCGAGGACTCGATGGGCATGGTGCATGCCTCCCGCGGCAACCTCACGCCCGCGAGCCCTCATCTGCTGTCCGAGCCGGCCATCGTGGTGCGCATGGCGCGGGCCACGCTCGGCGCGCGGTCCTCGATCGACTGGGCGGAGTTCGAGAGGGACTATGCCACCGTCCGCGACCGTATCGCGCGTGTGGTGCCCGGCTTCGAGGACTTCAACGCCAGGGTCGCCCGTCCCGGCGGCTTCCAGTTGGCGCACGCCCCGCGCGATGAGCGCCGCTTCCCGACGGCCACCGGAAAGGCCAACTTCACGGCCGCCCCGGTGGAGGTTCCGGAGGTGCCCGAGGGCCGGCTGCTGCTGCAGACGCTGCGTTCGCACGACCAGTACAACACCACCATCTACGGTCTGGACGACCGCTACCGCGGGATCAAGGGCGGCCGCCGTGTCGTCCTCGTGAACCCTGAGGACGCGCGCGAGCTGGGCCTGGCCGACGGCTCGTACGCGGATCTGGTCAGCGAGTGGAAGGACGGTGTGGAGCGCCGGGCGCCCGGTTTCCGTGTCGTCCACTATCCGACGGCGCGTGGCTGCGCGGCCGCCTACTACCCGGAGACGAACGTCCTGGTGCCACTCGGCGCGACGGCGGATGTCAGCAACACCCCGGCCAGCAAGTCGGTGGTCGTGCGCTTCGAGAGTGCCGGGCAGGAGAGCGGGGTGCGGGAATGAGAGCTGCGCCCTAAGCGTTTGCTCAGGCATCTGGTATGACGGTGCGGACACCAGCACAGTGACCGCAGATGAACGGAGCCGGAGCCGATGGGCGAGCAGAGCAGCGTGAAGTTCCCGCAGGAAGTCCTCGACGAGTACGCGGCCCTCGGAGTCGACCTGCCCGCCCTGTTCTCCGCCGGGCACCTGGGCACCCGCATGGGCGTGCAGATCATCGAAGCCTCGGCGGAGCGCGTCGTGGGCACCATGCCCGTCGAGGGCAACACCCAGCCGTACGGGCTGCTGCACGGAGGCGCCTCCGCGGTGCTCGCCGAGACGCTCGGCTCGGTCGGCTCGATGCTGCACGGCGGCATCACCAAGATCGCGGTGGGCGTCGACCTGAACTGCACCCACCACCGCGGGGCGCGCAGCGGTCTGGTCACCGGTGTGGCCACTCCCGTGCACCGCGGGCGGTCGACGGCGACGTACGAGATCGTCATCACCGACGAGCAGGACAAGCGGGTCTGCACGGCCCGCCTCACCTGCCTGCTGCGCGACGCGGAGGGCCTCAAGAGCTGAGTGCGCGGGCGCGACCCGACGCATCCCGCGGACGGGTCAAGTCCGTTTCGTGGCCGGTGAGTTGACGACTCACCGGCCATTGTCACGTGGTGGCCCGCACCCTAACGTCGAGCCATGAGGACCCCTGGACGACCGCGGGCACACCTCGCCCTGGCGGGCGCGCTCGCCGCGGTGGCCGCCCTGGGCGGCTGCACCACCGGACACTCCGATCCCCCGGGCACCGCCACGCTCAGCGCCTCCGCCCCCGACTCGCCGTCCCCGCAGGCCACTTCGCCCGCCGAGCTCTGCACGCACCTGATCACGTACTGGGCGAAGCAGGAGCTGGACGCGGGGCAGGGCTCCGGGCTCGACTACCAGGAGAAGGGCCTGTCCGACGGACAGAACGAGATCCTCCTGGCCACCCTCGCCGCGGCCCGCAAGGAACGCGCGGCCCACGGCGCGGCCGCCGGCGACCGGCTCATCGAGCAGCAGGCACGCCAGGGTTGTGCCGAGCGCTACCGCAACGGCGCCCCGACGACGGACCCTTGGGCGCAGACGAAGCAGCCCACCCCGTCCGGATCTTCGTAACGCAGAGTGACAATCGCGCCGGATGTCGAGCGGCGAGATCCGGCCACCGGACAGGCCCTCGTCAGCCATCGACCGACATCCGGACACACAGTGGCCTGTCAGCACCATGATCCCCTCAAGCCCCTTAGCGGAACTGGGCGTTCTCATCATGCGAGAAACCCGCGTGCCCCAAAATGTACAAATTGTCCGCCCTGCACCGTCAACGTTTGGCCTTGGCATAACAAGAAAGTCACATCCTGTCCTCGCCGCTCCCCACCCCCCTCAGCTGCGCTTAGAGTCACGGCCAGTCACCGCGCCGCCGGGTGCGACTGCTGCACGGCCCTTACCACCCAGTACGGCCCGGCGACCGACACGGCACCTCACACACGAGGAGGCCGCGCCAGGGAAAGGACCCATCGTGCGACACCGTTCCTTGCTCATCCTCACCACAGTGCTCACCACAGGTGCACTCACACTCACCGCCTGCGGTTCGCGCGACAAAGGCGGCGACACCAGCAGCGGCAAGAAGCAGACCGTCGTCATAGGCGTCGACGCACCCCTCACAGGTGACCTGTCCGCCCTCGGCCTCGGCATCAAGAACTCCGCCGACCTCGCCGCCCAGACGGCGAACAAGCAGAACCTCGTCCCCGGCGTCGAGTTCAAGACCCAGCCGCTCGACGACCAGGCCCAGCCCTCCGTCGGCCAGCAGAACGCCACCAAGTTCATCGGCGACAAGACCGTCGTCGGCGTCGTCGGCCCCCTCAACTCCAGCGTCTCGCAATCCATGCAGAAGCCGCTGAACGACGCGGGCCTCACCCAGATATCCCCCGCCAACACAGGCACCGAGCTGACCCAGGGCGACGGCTGGAAGACCGGAAACAAGGTCCGCCCCTACAAGACCTTCTTCCGCACCGCCACCACCGACCAGGTCCAGGGCGCCTTCGCCGCCAAGTACCTGTTCAACAACGCCAAGATCGACTCGGTCTACCTCATCGACGACCAGAAGACCTACGGCGCCGGCCTCGCCGCGTCCTTCAAGGACACCTTCACCAAGCTCGGCGGCAAGATCGTCGGCTCCGACCACATCAACCCCGACGACCGCGACTTCAACGCCATCGTCGCCAAGGTCAAGAACACCGGAGCCAAGGCCCTCTACTACGGCGGCGAATACCCCGCCGCCGGCCCCCTGAGCCAGCAGCTCAAGGACAGCGGCACCAACATCCCGCTCATGGGCGGCGACGGCATCTACAGCTCCGACTTCATCAAGCTCAACAAGAAGGCCGCCGGCGACCTCGCCACCTCCGTCGGCAAGCCCGTCGAGCAGCTCGACTCCGCCAAGAGCTTCATCGCCAACTACAAGGCAGCGGGCTACAAGGACGCCTACGAGGCCTACGGGGGCGGCACCTACGACGCCACCTGGGCCATCATCCAGGCCGTCAAGGACGTCGTCGCCGCCAACAGCGGCAAGGTCCCCAGCAGCGACCTGCGCGCCAAGGTCCTCGACGCCGTCGGCAAGGTCAAGTTCGACGGAGTCACCGGCCCCGTCTCCTTCGACCAGTACGGCGACACCACCAACACCATGATGACCGCCTACAAGGTCACCGACGGCACCTGGAAGCCCGAGCTCAGCGAGGCCTACAAGCCGTAACCCGGCGACCATCCCGCCCCAGCACTCGACAAGGACCGCGCGGGAGCGCCACCAGCGCTCCCGCGCGGTGCCATATCCGATCACTTCACGGAGGCCCCGCGGTGCACGAACTGCCGCAACAGCTGGCCAATGGACTCATCCTCGGCGCGATGTACGGACTGATCGCGATCGGCTACACGATGGTCTACGGCATTGTCCAGCTCATCAACTTCGCCCACGGCGAGATATTCATGGTCGGGGGCTTCGGGGCTCTCACCGTCTTCCTCGCACTCCCGGCAGGCTTCTCACTCCTCGCCGCCATCCCCCTCATGATCATCGGCGGAGTCATCATCTCCGTCCTCGTCGCCACCGCGGCCGAACGCTTCGCCTACCGGCCTCTGCGCAACGCACCACGCCTGGCCCCCCTCATCACCGCGATCGGCCTCTCCCTCGCCCTCCAGCAGGCCGTATGGAAGTGGTACCCCGACGCCAAGAAGGACCGCTCCTTCCCCCAGTTCGACGGCAGCCCCTTCCACATCCTCGGCGCCAACATCCAGCGCGGCGACCTCTTCATCCTCATCGCCGCCCCCGTCTGCATGATCGCCCTCGGGTTCTACGTCACCAAGACCCGCACCGGCCGCGGCATGCAAGCCACCGCCCAGGACCCCGACACCGCCAAACTCATGGGCATCAACACCGACCGCATCATCGTCATGGCCTTCGCCATCGGCGCCGCGTTCGCAGCCGTCGCAGCCGTCGGCTACGGCCTCCACAACGGCCAAGTCGGCTTCCGCATGGGCTTCATCATGGGCCTCAAAGCCTTCACCGCAGCCGTACTCGGCGGCATCGGCAACATCTACGGAGCCATGCTCGGCGGCATCGTCCTCGGCCTCGCCGAATCCCTCGCCGTCGGCTACATCGGCAACATCCCCAGCATGGAACTCTTCGGCGGCGGCGCCTGGAAGGACGTATGGGCCTTCGTCCTCCTCATCGTCGTCCTCCTCGTGCGACCCCAAGGCCTGCTCGGCGAACGCGTCGCGGACAGGGCGTGATCACCATGACAACCAACACCACCACCCGCACCAACGACAGCGGAACCCCGCTCGTCCCGCTGCTGCCCACCCCCCTCGCCCGGCACACCGTCACCGCAGGCTCCGCCATCGCCCTCATCGGCACCTTCATGGCCTGGACCTGGACCAGCGACTTCCCCGGCGACCTCACCGTCGACGGCTACCCCGGCGGCCTCCAACTCCTCACCCTCACCGGCGCACTGCTCACCCTCCTGTTCGCCCTCTCCACCTACGGCGTCAAGGGACTGCGCTGGCTCACCCCCGCCGGCACCAACGCCCCCCTCCGCCTGCTCGCCCTCGCCACCTTCGCCACCACCGGCTACACCCTCGGCGCGATCTCCAGCGACCTCGGCGGCATCGTCAACCTCGAACCCGGCGCCTACGTCTCCGGCATCGGCTCCCTCATCGCCCTCGTCGCCGCCTTCGCCCTCCCCGGCGACACACCCGGCACCGACACCACCGGCGACAACCCCTGGCAACGCATCCGCCACACCCTCGCCGCCCCCAGCCCCCGCACCGCCAAGAACATCCCCGACTGGGCCGGCATCCTCATCATCGTCGCCGCCTTCGCCATCGGCCTCTACGTCTTCGCCTACGGCATCGACACCGAATACACCGAACTGTTCATCGGCTTCCTCATCACCGCCGTGTTCACGTTCGCAGCCCTCACCCAGGCAGGCCTCCTCGCCCGCCTCTCCGCACTCACCGCACAACACCGCACCGTCACCCTCAGCGCCGCCTTCGTCGCCGCGATCTGCTTCCCCTTCACGCAGTCCAGCGACGAATACGCCCTCATCGGCGCCAACATCCTCATCTTCGCCACCGTCGCCCTCGGCCTCAACGTCGTCGTCGGCCTCGCAGGACTCCTCGACCTCGGCTACGTCGCCTTCCTCGGCGTCGGCGCCTACGCCGCAGCCCTCGTCTCCGGCGCCGGCCAATCCAGCCTCGGCGTCCACTTCCCCTTCTGGGCCGCCATCCTCGTCGGCGCCGGCGCATCCCTCGTCTTCGGCGTCCTCATCGGCGCCCCCACCCTGCGCCTGCGCGGCGACTACCTCGCCATCGTCACCCTCGGCTTCGGCGAGATCTTCCGCATCACCATGAACAACCTCAACGGGAACAGCGGACCCAACGTCACCAACGGCTCCCGAGGCATCCCCGCCATCCCCGACATCACCATCTTCGGATACGACCTCGGCATCCCCCACGACATCGCCGGCTTCACCCTCGGCAAACCCGGCAACTACTACCTCCTGATGCTCCTCGTCACCCTGGTAGTCGTCACCGTCTTCCGCCGCAGCGCCGACAGCCGCATCGGCCGCGCCTGGGTCGCCATCCGCGAAGACGAAACCGCCGCCACCGCCATGGGCATCAACGGCTTCCGCGTCAAACTCATCGCCTTCGCACTCGGCGCCACCCTCGCCGGACTCGCCGGCACCGTACAAGGCCACCTCACCAGCACCGTCACCCCCGAGCAGTACCAATTCGCCGGCTCCGTACCCCCCAACTCCGCCTTCCTCCTCGCCGCCGTCATCCTCGGCGGCATGGGAACCATGAGCGGACCCCTCATCGGCGCCGCACTCCTCTACCTCATCCCGGCCAAACTCCAATTCATGCAGGACTACCAGCTCCTCCTCTTCGGAGTAGCCCTCATCGTCCTCATGCGCCTGCGCCCCGAAGGCATCGTCGCCGACCGCAGGAAAAAGCTCGAATTCCACGAAACCGGCCAACTCGACGTACCCGAAACAAGCCTCACCGACACCGTCGGCGTCACCAAGGCGGGGGCGTGACCAGCATGACCACCACGACCAACACCGTCCTCCACGCCAGCGGCGTCACCATGCGCTTCGGCGGACTCACCGCCGTACGAAACGTCGACCTCACCGTCAACAGCGGCGAAATCGTCGGCCTCATCGGACCCAACGGCGCAGGCAAAACCACCTTCTTCAACTGCCTCACCGGCCTGTACGTCCCCACCGAAGGCAAGGTGACGTACAAGGACACCGTCCTGCCCCCCAAGCCCCACCTCGTCACCAAAGCCGGCGTCGCCCGCACCTTCCAGAACATCCGCCTGTTCCCCAACATGACCGTCCTGGAAAACGTCCTCGTCGGCCGCCACACCCGCACCAAAGAAGGCCTCTGGTCCGCACTCCTGCGCCTCCCCGGATTCAACAAAGCGGAGAACGTATCACGCGAACGAGCCATGGAACTCCTGGAGTTCACCGGCCTCGCCGCAAAAGCAGACCACCTCTCCCGCAACCTCCCCTACGGCGAACAACGCAAGCTCGAAATCGCCCGCGCCCTCGCCAGCGAACCCGGACTCCTCCTCCTCGACGAGCCCACCGCCGGCATGAACCCCCAAGAAACCCGCGCCGCCGAAGAACTCATCTTCGCCATCCGCGACCAAGGCATCGCCGTCCTCGTCATCGAGCACGACATGCGCTTCATCATGAACCTCTGCGACCGCGTCTCCGTCCTCGTCCAAGGCGAAAAACTCGTCGAAGGCACCCCCGACATCGTCCAAGCCGACGAACGCGTCATCGCCGCCTACCTCGGCACCCCCTTCGAAGGCGCACCCGGAGACGAAGAACTCGCCGAAGTAGAAGCGGCGGAATCGGCGCAGAGCACCACCAGCACCGAAGGAGACACCCCGTGACCGCACTCCTCGAAGTCGAGGACCTCCGGGTCGCCTACGGCAAAATCGAAGCCGTCAAAGGCATCTCCTTCAGCGTCGAAGCAGGACAAGTCGTCACCCTCATCGGCACCAACGGCGCCGGAAAAACCACCACCCTGCGCACCCTCTCCGGCCTCCTCGAACCCCTCGCCGGAACCATCAAATTCGACGGCAAACCACTCAAGAACGTCCCCGCACACAAAATCGTCGCCCTCGGAATGGCCCACTCCCCCGAAGGCCGCCACATCTTCCCCCGCATGACCATCGAGGACAACCTCCGCCTCGGCGCCTACCTCCGCGACGACAAAACAGGCATCGAAAAAGACATCCAACGCGCCTACGACCTCTTCCCCATCCTCGGAGAACGCCGAAAGCAAGCAGCCGGCACCCTCTCCGGCGGCGAACAACAAATGCTCGCCATGGGCCGCGCGTTGATGTCCCAGCCCAAGCTCCTGATGCTGGACGAACCCTCCATGGGCCTCTCCCCGATCATGATGCAGAAAATCATGGCCACCATCAGCGAACTCAAAGCCCAAGGAACCACCATCCTGCTCGTCGAACAGAACGCCCAAGCCGCGCTCTCCCTCGCCGACCAGGGCCACGTCATGGAAATCGGCAAAATCGTCCTCTCCGGAACCGGACAAGACCTCCTCCACGACGAATCCGTCCGCAAGGCATACCTCGGCGAAGACTGAGCTCTGAGTACACACGAAAGTGGCCCGCATCCGGGGTGCCGGACGCGGGCCACTCTCATTTATGTGCGGGGGTTACTGACCCTTCGCCGCCTTCTTCTCCTCGGCGTCCTCAATAACCGCCTCGGCCACCTGCTGCATCGACATCCGCCGATCCATCGACGTCTTCTGAATCCACCGGAACGCCGCCGGCTCCGACAGCCCGTACTGCGTCTGCAGCACCGACTTCGCCCGGTCCACCAACTTCCGCGTCTCCAAACGCTGCGAGAGGTCGGCGACCTCCTGCTCCAGCGCCTTCAGCTCCGTGAACCGCGACACCGCCATCTCGATCGCCGGCACGACATCGCTCTTCGAGAACGGCTTCACCAAGTACGCCATCGCACCGGCGTCCCGGGCCCGCTCGACCAGATCCCGCTGGCTGAACGCGGTCAGCATCAGCACCGGGGCGATCGACTCCTTCGCGATCAGCTCGGCAGCGGAGATCCCGTCCAGGACGGGCATCTTCACGTCGAGGATCACCAGGTCCGGCTGGTGCTCCCGGGCGAGCTCGACGGCCTTCTGCCCGTCACCGGCCTCGCCCACGACCGCGTAGCCCTCTTCTTCGAGCATCTCTTTGAGATCGAGGCGGATGAGGGCCTCGTCCTCGGCGATGACGACGCGGGTCGTCAGCGGGGGGACGTGCGTCGCGTCGTCGTCTGCGGTGGGCTGGGGCGACTCGGGGGCGGTCACGGGGGCTCCTCGTTTTAAGGCAAGTACTGCTTCCCAAGAGCGTACCTAGCTGCGGTATGGTGGGGGCACGCAGGGTTACCACGCACCTTGCTTTCCAAGGCCCCAGTACTCCAACTGGTCAGAGAGGCCGCTCTCAAACAGCGGACAGTGTGGGTTCGAATCCCACCTGGGGCACTTTTCCTCGGTTTCGAAGGTCATCAGAAGATGAGCGATCTTCACTCGCCCGCGTGAATACTGGGCATTCTCGCCACTCGGCGGCATTAATTCCGTGACGCTCGTACACATGTACGACATTGCTACCCACGAGCACGCCCTGGCCCTGGTCGCCAGCGGGCGCAGCATGAACTCCGTCAGCAAGCAGACCGGGATATCACGCGCAGCGATCCGCGCCTGGCAGACCCGCATCGAACCGCTCCCCCGATTGCTCGGCAGCCCATGCCCCAGATGCCGACCCGCGCCGGGCGCACCGGAGGACACCGCCGCGTACGCCTATCTCCTCGGGCTCTACCTCGGCGACGGTTGCATCAGCGCGCACCCGCGAGGCGTCGGCCACTACCTGCGCATCGCGTGTGCTGACGCGTGGCCCGGCCTCATCGAGGCGTGCCGGACCGCGATCAAGGCGGTACGCCCGGAGAGCGGCGTGTACAACCTTCAGAAGCAGGGGTGCGTGTCCGTGACCAGCTACGACCGCCACTGGCCCTGCCTGTTCCCTCAACATGGCGAGGGAAAGAAGCACAACCGCCTCATCGCGCTCGAACCCTGGCAGCAGGCCATCGTCGACGCCCACCCCTGGGAGTTCATTCGCGGCCTCATCCACTCCGACAGCTGTCGGATCACCAACTGGACCGAGAAGACCATCGGCGGTCGGCGCAAACGCTACGAGTACGTCCGGTACTTCTTCACCAACACGTCCGTCGACATCCTGGGCCTCTTCACTGACACCCTTGACAAGGTCGGCGTCGAGTGGCGCTCAGCCAACCAGAGTCGAGTGGCCCAGAGCATCTCCATCGCCCGCAAGGCATCCGTACAGCTCATGGACCAACACATAGGCCCCAAGTACTGAGGAGCAAGGGCGGGGCCCCCTGCAAGGGGTGGGCAAGGGGCCGTGGTCCAGGGTTACTTGGGGCTGTCGTCCTCGCCGATGTGGTGGACTCGGACCAGGTTCGTCGAGCCCGGAACCCCCGGTGGGGAGCCCGCCGTGATGACGACCACGTCGCCCTTCTTGCAGCGGCCCACCTTGAGCAGCATCTCGTCGACCTGGGCCACCATCTCGTCGGTGGATTCGACGTGCGGGCCGAGGAACGTCTCCACACCCCACGTGAGGTTGAGCTGCGAGCGGGTGGCCGGCACCGGGGTGAAGGCGAGGAGCGGGATCGGGGAGCGGTAGCGGGAGAGGCGTTTGACCGTGTCGCCGGACTGGGTGAAGGCGACGAGGAATTTCGCGCCGAGGAAGTCGCCCATTTCGGCGGCCGCCCGGGCGACGGCGCCACCTTGTGTACGGGGCTTGTTGCGGTCGGTCAGTGGGGGCAGGCCCTTGGCCAGGACGTCCTCTTCGGCGGCTTCTACGATGCGGCCCATCGTGCGTACCGTTTCGACGGGGTAGTTGCCCACACTCGTTTCGCCGGAGAGCATCACCGCGTCCGTGCCGTCGATGACGGCGTTGGCGACGTCGCTGGCTTCGGCCCTGGTGGGGCGGGAGTTGTCGATCATTGAGTCGAGCATTTGGGTGGCGACGATGACCGGCTTGGCGTTGCGCTTGGCGAGTTTGATGGCTCGCTTTTGGACGATCGGGACGAGTTCCAGGGGCATTTCGACGCCGAGGTCGCCGCGGGCGACCATGATGCCGTCGAAGGCGGCGACGATGTCGTCGATGTTGTCGACGGCTTGGGGTTTTTCGATTTTGGCGATGACGGGGAGGCGGTGGCCTTCTTCGTCCATGATGCGGTGGACGTCTTCGATGTCGCGGCCGCTGCGGACGAAGGAGAGGGCGATGATGTCGGCTCCGGTGCGCAGGGCCCAGCGGAGGTCGTCCTGGTCTTTTTCGGAGAGGGCGGGGACGGAGACGGCGACTCCGGGGAGGTTGAGGCCTTTGTGGTCGGAGACCATGCCGCCTTCGGTGACGAGGGTGTGGACGCGGGGTCCGTCGACGGCGGTGACTTGGAGGGCGACTTTGCCGTCGTCGACGAGGATGCGTTCGCCGGTGGTGACGTCGGTGGCGAGGCCGGGGTAGGTGGTGCCGCAGAGGTGGCGGTCGCCTTGGGTGTCGGGTTCGGTGGTGATGGTGAACTCGTCGCCGCGTTCAAGGAGTACGGGGCCTTCGGTGAAGTGTCCGAGGCGGATCTTCGGGCCTTGAAGGTCGGCGAGGATGCCGATGTTGTGGCCGGTTTCTTCGGAGGCTTTGCGGACGTGGTGGTAGCGCTCTTCGTGGTCGGCGTAGGTGCCGTGGCTGAGGTTGAAGCGGGCTACGTCCATTCCGGCTTCGACCAGGGCTTTGATCTGGTCGTATGTGTTGGTGGCGGGGCCCAGGGTGCAGACGATTTTGGCTCGGCGCATGGTCTGAGCCTAGGGCTTACCGATGGGTAGGGATTTGGGCTCGGGTTACTGCTCAACGTCCTTTGGGTGAAGGGTGGTTGACAAGTGTTGAATTGTGCGCGGGGGCGCTCCGATGAGCATTTCGGGGCGCCCGGCGGGTGTTCGCGCTGTGGGGTGTGTGCGGGTTTCAGAGGGTGGGTGGGTTGATGATGAAGCGGGCGTTGACGCGGGCGTGGACGTATTGGCGTTGGGGTTCGAGGTCGAGGGCGGGGGCGGGTTCGGGGGCGCCGGGGGCTGCGGCGCGGTAGGCCATGCCGCCGGTGGGGCGGCCGTAGCCGGTGGTGGGGGTTTCGGCGCCGGGGTCGGAGAGTTCGACGAGGGCGGCGAGGGTGGTGCCGAGGGCGTCGGCGTATTCGCGGGCGCGTACGACGGCTTGTTGGACGGCTTGGCGGCGCGCTTTGCCGTATTCGGGTGAGTCGTGGCGTAGTGACCACCAGGGGCCGTCGATGCGGGTGAGTTCGAGGTCGGCGAGGCGGGTGGTGAGTTCGCCGAGTGCGGTGAAGTCGGTGAGTTCGGCGGTGATGCAGACGGTGCCGTGGTAGGTGCGTACGCGTTCGCCGCGGCCGTGTTTGGTGAGTTCGGGGGTGAGGGAGAAGGCTCCGGTTTCGAGTTTTTCGATGGCGTCGCCGTAGCTTTTGATGAGGTCGAGGGTGTGGGTGTTGCGGCGGGTGAGGTCGTCGAGGGTGGTGCGGCGGTCGGGGCCGCGGGTGGTGATGGCGATGTTGATGCGGGCGATTTCGGGGTCGACTTCGAGGTGGGCTTCGCCGTGGACGGCGAGGCGTGGTTGGTCGGGTGTGCCGTAGGGCTGGGGGTTGGTCATGGTTTCACTGTGGCATCCCGTTCTGTCAGGTGCCGGTCATCAGATCGAAACCTGCGGGGGGTGTTGCGGTGCTGGCTGGTGCGTCAGACTCCGGGGGTCTACGCGCGTCGCCGCTGGGTGCAACTTCTACGCGCGTCACACGACTTCAGGACTTCAGGGAGAGACCATGCCGCTGAACCGCAGGACGTTCCTGGGCACTACGGCCGCCGCAGGGGCCGGTGTGGCCGTTGCCGGGGGTACGGCGTTGCCCGCCGAGGCCGCGACTCGTGGCCAGGATGTGGGGCACGGGCAGGGGTGTCCGCCGAAGCGGTACGCGTTCTCCGTGATGGGCACGACGGATCTGCACGGGCACGTCTTCAACTGGGACTACTTCACGGACAAGGAGTACGACGACGCGGCGCACAACGACGTCGGTCTGGCGAAGATCTCGACGTTGGTGGATCAGGTCCGCAAGGAGAAGGGCCGTCACAACACGCTGTTGATCGATGCGGGTGACATCATCCAGGGCACTCAGCTGGCGTACTACTACGCGCGGGTGGATCCGATCACGGGTTCGGGTGGCAAGCGGGGTCCGGAGCATCCGATGGCGCTGGCGATGAACCACATGCGCTACGACGCCGCGGCGCTCGGGAACCACGAGTTCAATTACGGCATTCCGACGCTGCGGGCGTTCCAGGACCAGTTGAATTTCCCTTTGCTTGGTGCGAATGCGCTGGATGCGAAGACGTTGAAGCCGGCGTTTCCTCCGTACACGGTGCGCCGGCTGAAGGTGCCGCACGGGCCGGATGTGAAGGTGGGGATCCTGGGTCTGACGAATCCGGGGATCGCGATCTGGGACAAGGCCAATGTGCAGGGGAAGATGACGTTCCCGGGTCTGGTGGAGCAGGCGAAGATCTATGTGCCGAAGTTGCGGGCGTTGGGCTGTGACGTGGTGATCTGTACGGATCATTCGGGTCTTGACGGTTCTACGTCGTACGGGGACGCGTTGCCGTATCCGGAGAACGCGTCGTCGTTGGTGGCGGAGCAGGTGCCGGGTATTGACGCAATTCTGGTGGGTCACACGCACAAGGAGGTGGCGTCGCGGACGGTGGTGAACAAGGAGACCGGTAAGTCGGTGGTGCTGTCCGAGCCGTATATGTGGGGTATGCGGCTGAGTGTCTTCGATTTCGCGCTGGAGTTTTCGCGGGGGCGTTGGCATGTGACGTCGGTGACGGCGGAGGTGCGGAACGCCAATGCGGTGGCTGAGGATCCGGTGGTGTCGAAGCTGGTGAAGGCGGAGCACGACAAGGTCGTGGCGTACGTCAACCAGGTGGTGGGCACCAATGGTGCGGAGATGCGGTCGACGGAGGCTCCGTACAAGGATGTGCCGATCATTGACCTGATCAATCACATTCAGGCGGAGACGGTGAAGGCGGCGCTGGCGTCGACTGAGTACAAGTCGTTGCCCGTCCTGTCGCAGGCGGCTTGTTTCTCGCGGTCGGCGGTGATTCCTGCCGGGAAGGTGACGATCCGGGATGTGGCGGGTCTGTATGTGTACGAGAACACCCTGGAGGCACGGCTTTTGACGGGTGCTCAGATAAAGGCCTATCTGGAGTTCTCGGCGAATTACTTCGTGCAGACGACGGGTGCGGTCGACCCGGCGAAGATCACGAACGCGAACAACACGCCGGACTACAACTACGACGTGGTGCGCGGCGTTTCGTACGAGGTGGACATCGCGAAGCCGGCCGGTTCGCGGATTTCGAAGCTGATGTTCCAGGGCAAGCCGTTGGACGACAAGGCGCAGTTCGTGCTGGCGGTGAACAATTACCGGGCCAATGGTGGCGGCGGTTTCCCGGGGGTGGCCACCGCCAAGCAGGTGTGGGCGAATTCCGACGAGATCCGTAACACGATGATCGCGTGGGTGAAGGCGAAGGGTGTCATCGATCAGGCGGAGTTCGCTTCGGTGGACTGGAAGCTGACGCAGAACGGTGTTGCCGTGTTCTGATCGGTTGGCTCGTTGTGTGTCACCGCTGTTCGACGAGCGGTACCAGGCCCCCTGGCTGTTGTGCCGGGCGGGCCTGGTTTTTTTTGTCGAGGCCGAAGGTGGTGAAGGCGGTGCGGGTGGGCAGGGGGTAGGGCTCTTTGCCGGTGAGGGAGTTGAGGATGGTGGCGCTGCGCCAGGCGGCGAGGCCGAGGTCGGGGGCGCCGACGCCGTGGGTGTGTTTTTCGGCGTTCTGGACGTAGACGTTTCCGGTGACGGTGTCGTCGAGGAGGAGTTTGAACTCTTCGTCGATGCGGGGGCGTTGGGAGGTGTCGTAGCGCATATAGGGGTCGAGTCCGGCGAGCAGGTGGCCGAGGGGGCGTTCGCGGTAGCCGGTGGCGAGGACGACGGCGTCGGTGGTGAGTCTTTCGCGTACGCCTTGCTGGGTGTGTTCGAGGTGGAGTTCGACTTTGGTGGTGGCGACGCGTCCTGCGGTGCGTACGGATACGCCGGGGGTCATGGTGATGTCGGGCCAGCCGCCGTGCTGGGTGCGGCGGTAGAGCTCGTCGTGGATGGCGGCCATGGTGTCGGCGTCGATGCCTTTGTGGAGTTGCCATTGGCGGGGCAGGAGTTGGTCGCGTACGCCTTCGGGCAGGTGGTGGAAGTAGTGGGTGTAGTCGGGGGTGAAGTGTTCGAGGCCGAGTTTGGAGTACTCCATGGGTGCGAACGCTTCGGTGCGGGTGAGCCAGGTGATTTTTTCGGCGCCGACGGGGCGGTTGCGTAGCAGGTCGAGGAAGACTTCGGCGCCGGACTGGCCGGAGCCGATGACGGTGATGTGGCCGGCGGTGAGTAGTTGTTGGCGGTGGTCGAGGTAGTCGGCGGAGTGGATGACGGGGGCGGTGGGGGCGTCGGCGAGGGGCTTGAGGGGGCCGGGGATGTGGGGTTGGGTGCCGATGCCGACGACGAGGTGGTGGGCGTAGGAGCGGCCGAGTGCTTCGGCTTCGCCGTGGGTGTCGAGTTGGGTGAAGTCGATTTCGAAGAGGGCGCGTTCGGGGTTCCAGCGGACGGCGTCGACTTGGTGGGAGAAGTGGAGGTCGGTGAGGTTTTCGCTGACCCAGCGGCAGTAGGCGTCGTATTCGGTGCGTTGGATGTGGAATTTTTCGGCGAAGTAGAACGGGAAGAGCCGTTCGCGGTGTTTGAGGTAGTTGAGGAAGGACCAGGGGTTGGCGGGGTCGGCGAGGGTCACGAGGTCGGCGAGGAAGGGGACTTGGAGGGTGGCGCCTTCGATGAGGAGGCCGGGGTGCCAGTGGAAGGCGCGGCGTTGTTCGTAGAAGGCGGTGTCGAGTCCGCCGGGTACGCCGTGGGCGAGGGCGGCGAGGGAGAGGTTGAAGGGTCCGATGCCGATGCCGATGAGGTCGCGGGGGTGTTCTTCGGGTGTGGGGGGTTGGGGGGTCATCGGGGGGTGCCTTCCGTGCGGGTGTTGAGGGTGGTTTCGAGGAGGGTGTGCAGGTCGTGGGGGGTGAGGTGGGGGTTGAGGAGGGTGGCTTTGAGCCAGAGGCGGCCGTCGGCGCGGGCGCGGCCGAGGACGGCGGTGCCGTTGGTGAGCAGGGTGCGGCGGATGTGGGCGACGGTTTCGTCGGTGGCGTCGCGGGGGCGGAAGAGGACGGTGGTGAGGGCGGGGTGTTCGTAGAGCTCCAACTGGGGGTGTTGGTCGATGAGTTGGGCGAGCTGGTGGGCGGTGGTGCGGACGCGGTCGATGAGGTGGGCGAGGCCGTCGCGGCCGAGGGCTCGTAGGGTGACGGCGATTTTGAGGGCGTCGGGGCGGCGGGTGGTGCGCAGGGAGCGGCCGAGGAGGTCGGGCAGGCCCGCGTCGGTGTCGTCGTCGGCGTTGAGGTAGTCGGCGGTGTGGGCGAGGGGGGTGAGGTGGTGTGGGTCGGCGACGGCGAGGAGGCCGGCGGCGACGGGCTGCCAGCCGAGTTTGTGCAGGTCGAGGGTGACGGTGTGGGCGCGTTCGATGCCTGTGAGTTGGTGGCGGTGTTGGTCGCTGAAGAGGAGGGGTCCGCCGTAGGCGGCGTCGACGTGGAGTGGGGCGTGGTGGGTGGCGCAGAGGTCGGCGATGGCGGGCAGGGGGTCGATGGCGCCGGTGTCGGTGGTGCCTGCGGTGGCGACGACGAGGAGGGGGTGGTGGAGGTCGGTGAGGGCTTCGTCGAGGGAGGCGAGGTCGGTGGTGCCGGTGGGGGCGGGTACGACGACGGGTTGGGGCAGGCCGAGGAGCCAGGCGGCGCGGTGGATCGAGTGGTGGGTGTGGGCGCCGCACACGACTTGGACGGGGCCGTGGTGTTCGCGGGCGAGGAGGAGGGCGAGCTGGTTGGACTCGGTGCCGCCGGTGGTGATGAGGGCGTCGCCGTCGGGCCAGATTTCCTGGCCGAGGGTGCGGGTGAGGAGTGCTTCGAGTGCGGAGGCGGCGGGGGCCTGGTCCCAGGAGTCCATGGAGGGGTTGAGGGCCGAGGCTGCGAGGTCGGCGGCTGCCGCCAGGGCTAGGGGTGGGGTGTGGAGGTGGGCGGCGCAGTGGGGTTCGGCGGGGTCGGCGGCGCCTTCGGCGAGGGTGCGTACGAGGGTGGTGAGGGCTTCTTCGGCGCCGGTGCCGTGGGTGGGGAGGATGTCGTGGGCGGCGTCGTGGACGCGGCGGGCGACGGTGTCGGGGCCGCCTCGGGGCAGTGGGCCGCCTCGGGTTTTCGCCCCCTGGGTCAGGGCGTCGAGTACGACGTCGAGGAGGGGGCGCAGGGCCCCGGGCCCTGCGGTGCCTCCGGCGAGGGGCGGGCTGTGCATGGGGGTTCCTTCGGGTGTGTGGGCAGCGGCTGCACCAGCGTGGTCCTGTGTCTGCTGGTGAAGGCGTTGTTCACAACGATGACAACCCGAAAGTGGTATTGCCTTGTGGCGAGGGCGAGTTGGGGAGGGTGGTTGCTGGTATGGCCTGCCCGCCGAGGGCTTGTGTCCGATCCGGGCGCGGTTCGGACACAAGCCCTGGGGGCCGTCTTCGGGTCAGCCGCGTACGCTCAGGGCGCGGCGCAGGTCGTCGACCTGGTCGGCGAGTTTGCGGCGCAGGGCGGGCAGGAGGTCGGTGCGGTCGAGGCAGGTTTCGCCGAGGTGTACCGCGGCGGCGTCGATGACGGGGGTGGGGAAGGCGTAGCGGCCGGCGGCTTCGGCGATGGCGGGGCCGCGGCGGGCGGCGAGGGCGACGGCGTCCTGGTAGTAGCGGGCGACGTAGGGCTGGAGGAGGTCTGCTTGTTCGGGCTGCCAGAAGCCTTGGGCGGTTGCGGTGAACAGGTAGTTGGACAGGGTGTCGCGCTGGAACATGGCGGTCCAGGCGGTTTCTTTGGCGGTGGGGGTGGGCAGGGCGGCGCGGCAGCGGGCGGCGCCTTCTTCGCCGGTGGCGCTGGGGTCGGCGGTGAGGGCGGCGGCGATTTCGGTTTCGTCGGTGGCGCCGAGGACGGCGAGGCGGGTGAGGATGCGCCAGCGCAGTTCGGGGTCGAGTTCGGGGCCGCCGGGGACGCTGCCTTCGTCGAGCCAGCCGCGGATGGTGTCGGGTTGGGCCGCGGCGTCGATGAAGTGGCGTACGGCGGTGAGGCGCAGGCCGGGGTTGGTGCCGTCCTCGGTGCGGCGCATGAGGTCGCGGGTGAGGCCGGTGAGGAGGGTGAGGGCGGCGGGGCGCTGGTCGGCGGGCAGGTAGCGGTCGGTGATCTGGGTGGCGGCGAAGGTGAGGACGCCCTGGACGACGGCGAGGTCGGCTTCTTCCGCGAGATGGGCGCGGGCGGTCTCCAGGTAGGCGGTGGGCGGGAGTTGGCCGTCGCGGACCATGTCGCGCAGGGTGTTCCACAGGACGGCGCGGGTGAGGGCGTCGGGTACGCCGGACAGGGAGCGCCGTGCGGTTTCGGCTGAGGTTTCGTCGAGGCGGACCTTGGCGTAGGTGAGGTCCTGGTCGTTGAGGACGAGGAGGGCGGGGCGGGGCCCGGGGCGTGTGGTGGGTGCGCCTTGGGGGATGTCGATGTCGAAGTGTTCGCGCAGGGTCAGGTGGCGGTCGTCGCTGAGGTCGCGGTCGTAGGCGCCGATGGTGAGGCGGTGGGGGCGTTCGCCGTGCTGGGTGACGGTGAGGTGCCATTGGCCGTCGGCTTCGGTGACGGTGGGGGTGAGGGTGTCGACTCCGGTGGTGCCGAGCCACTGCTGTGCCCAGGCGTGGACGTCGCGGTCGGTGGCGGAGGCGAGGGAGTCGATGAAGTCGGCGAGGGTGGCGTTGGCGAACTTGTGCCGGTTGAAGTGGGTGTTGATGCCGGCGAGGAAGTCCTTCTCGCCGAGCCAGGCGACGAGTTGGCGCAGTGCGGAGGCGCCCTTGGCGTAGGAGATGCCGTCGAAGTTGAGCATGGCCGAGGCGGTGTCGGGGACGGCGTCGGGTGCGGGGGCGACGGGGTGGGTGGTGGGTCGCTGGTCGGCGTCGTAGCCCCAGGCTTTGCGGGCGATGCCGAAGTCGACCCAGGTGTCGGTGAAGCGGGTGGCTTCGGTGAGGGTCTGGTAGCCCATGTATTCGGCGAAGGATTCGTTGAGCCAGATGTCGTCCCACCATTGGAGGGTGACGAGGTCGCCGAACCACATGTGGGCCATTTCGTGGGCGATGACCATGGCGCGGGTCTGGCGTTCGGTGTCGGTGACGGCGGAGCGGTAGATGAATTCGTCGCGGAAGGTGACGAGTCCGGGGTTCTCCATGGCGCCCGCGTTGAATTCGGGGACGAAGGCCTGGTCGTAGGAGTCGAAGGGGTAGGGCTCGTCGAACTTTTCGTGGTAGCGGTCGTAGCACTGGCGGGTGATGTCGAAGAGTTCGTCGGCGTCGGCGTCGAGGTGGGGGGCGAGGGAGCGGCGGCAGTGCAGGCCGAAGGGGAGGCCTGCGTGTTCGGTGGTCACCGTGTGCCAGGGGCCGGCGGCGAGGGCGACGAGGTAGGTGGAGATGAGGGGGGTGGTGGCGGCTTTCCAGCGGCCGTCGTCCTGTTGCTCGGTGATGCCGTTGGCGAGGACTTTCCAGCCGTCGGGGGCTTTGACGGTGAGGTCGAAGGCGGCCTTCAGGTCGGGCTGGTCGAAGGCGGCGAAGACGCGCTGGACGTCTTCCATGAACAGCTGGGTGTAGGTGTAGGTCTCGCCGTCGGCGGGGTCGGTGAAGCGGTGGAGGCCTTCGCCGGTGTGCGAGTAGTTCATGACGGCGTCGACGTGCAGTTCGTGGGGGCCGGCGGCGAGGCCGGTCAGCGCGAGGCGGTTCTCGGTGAGGCCCTCGGGGTCCAAGGGCTGCCCGTCGAGGGTGACCGAGCGCAGGGTTGCGGGCTTGACCTCGACGAAGGTGTCCCCGGCGGTGTGTGCGGTGAAGTGGATGACGGTGCGGGATTCGAAGGTGTCCTCGCCGCCGGTGGTCAGGTCGAGTTCGATGCGGTACCGCTGTACGTCGAGGAACTGGGCTCGGGTCTGCGCTTCGTCGCGCGTCAGTACGGACATGGGGCCCATGCTGCCTGAAGCGGGCGGGTGAGCACAGGTGCGGTGGGGCTTGTTGCGGTGGGGGAGCCGGTGCCTGATACGGGCGGGGTTCAGACACAGGCTCTGAGCCGGGCCGCGGGGGGTGGCGGTTCCGTGTTCGCTGCGTGCGGCGGGCCGGGGTGTGGCGTCAGGCGGACTTGGCGATGGTTTCGTGGTGCCGGATGACCTCGGCGATGATGAAGTTGAGAAGTTTCTCGGCGAAGGCCGGGTCGAGCTTGGCGTTCTCGGCGAGGCTGCGGAGCCGGGCGATCTGTTCGGCTTCGCGGGAGGGGTCGGCCGGGGGGAGTTTGTGTTCGGCCTTGAGGTGGCCGACCTGCTGGGTGCATTTGAAGCGCTCGGCCAGCATGTGCACGACAGCCGCGTCGATGTTGTCGATGCTGTCGCGGAGCCGGGACAGCTCTGCCTGCACGGAGGGGTCGATCGTGGTCATGGTCATCGAGCTTACGTGGCGTGGCCCGCGATGGTCGGCGGGTGTTCAGGATCCGGGATCCGGTTGCTCCAGCCGCCGGGGACGGCCCGGCCCTGTTGTGCGCGGAAGCGTACGGGTGCGATGCCGACGCGGCGGGTGAACAGGCGGGAGAAGTAGGCGGGGTCGTCGTAGCCGACGCGGCGGGCGACGGCCGCGACCGGCAGTTCCGTTGCGGCGAGGAGTTCTTTGGCGCGGCCGAGGCGGATGCCGAGGAGGTAGTCCTTGGGGCTGCAGCCGGCGGCCCGGCGCACGGCGGTGCGCAGCTCGGCGGGTGTCATGCCGTGCCGGGAGGCGTGTTCGGCCACCGACAAGGGCTGGAAGGCGTCGCGGGCCAGGGCGTCGAGGAGGGGGTCGCCGTCGGGGGCGACGTCGGCGCGGGCGCGGCGCAGCGCGACGAGCAGTTCGTGGACGGCGGCCGCGGTCTCGACCTCCAGGAGCGGGTTGCCGCGGCGGGCGGCCCTGGCGATGCGGCCGACGGCGGCGCGGGCGCCCACGGTGTCGCTGAGCGGCACGACGGGCCGGTCGGGTTGGATGTAGCCGAGTTCGGTGTACGTGAGGGTGGCGGGCCCGGTGAAGTCGACGAACGACTCGTCCCAGCCGGTGGCGGGGTCGGGACCGTAGTGGTGGGGCACGCCGGGGGTGAGCCAGATCAGGGCGGGTGCGGTGACGGGGATCCTGCGGCGGTCGGCGCCGCGGAACCAGCCGCCGCCCGCGCCGATGACGACGGCGACGTGGTGGTCGAGGGTGCGGGGGCCGACGGTGGGCAGCGTGCCGTGCTGGAGTCCCACGCCGAGACAGACCAGGCCGAGCCGGTGGTGGGCCGGGCTCGGGGTGAAATACCGCATCCAGGTGTGGTACATGCCGGTTTCCGCCTTCTCCCGGGTCCCCGTTGCGTCCAATCAGCGCCGATCTTTGTCCATGGACCACCGCCGCGCCAGGGGCGAGAGTGGCCTGGCGTAGTGATCGAGAGAGATGGGCGGGCCGGCCGGTGGGCGACTTCACCGTGGGGGACGAGGACTTTCTGCTCGACGGGCGGCCGGTGCGCCTCCTGTCGGGTGCGCTGCACTATTTCCGGGTGCACGAGGCGCAGTGGGGGCACCGGCTCGCGATGCTGCGGGCGATGGGCCTGAACTGCGTGGAGACATATGTGCCGTGGAACCTGCACGAGCCGCATCCGGGCCGGTACGAGGATGTGGGCGCGCTGGGCCGTTTCCTGGACGCGGCACGGGAGGCGGGCCTGTGGGCGATCGTCCGTCCCGGGCCCTACATCTGTGCCGAGTGGGAGAACGGGGGGCTTCCGCACTGGCTGACCGGGCGGCTCGGGCGGCGGGTGCGGACGGACGACGCGGAGTACCTGGTGCATGTGAACCGCTGGTTCCGCACGCTGCTTCCCCAGGTCGCCGAGCGCCAGATCGACCGGGGCGGTCCGGTGCTCATGGTGCAGGTGGAGAACGAGTACGGCAGTTACGGCAGCGACCAGGGCTATCTGCGTCACCTCGCGGACCTGCTGCACGAGTGCGGCGTCACGGTGCCGGTGTTCACTTCGGACGGCCCCGAGGACCACATGCTGAGCGGTGGCTCGCTGCCGGGCGTCCTGGCCACGGTGAACTTCGGCACCGGCGCCCGTGAGGGCTTCGAGGTCCTGCGCCGCCACCGGCCCTCCGGGCCGTTGATGTGCATGGAGTTCTGGTGCGGCTGGTTCGACCACTGGGGCGCGGACCATGTGGTGCGGGACGCGGTGGACGCGGCGGCGGCCCTGCGCGAGATCCTGGAGTGCGGGGCGTCGGTCAACATCTACATGGCGCACGGCGGCACCAGCTTCGCGGGCTGGTCGGGTGCGAACCGCGCGGGCGACCTGCACGTGGGCGCGCTGGAGCCGACGGCGACGTCGTACGACTACGACGCGCCGATCGACGAGGCGGGCCGGGCGACGGAGAAGTTCTGGCGCTTCCGTGAGGTCCTGGCGGAGTACGCGGATGGCCCACTGCCCGAACTCCCGCCGGAGCCAATGGAGTTGACGGGCCCGGTCATGGTCGATGTCTTCGACTGGGCTCCCCTTCCGGACGTCCTGGACGTATTGGGCGGCGAGGAGAGCGAGTCTCCGGTCCCGCCGACGTTCGAGGAGCTGGACGTGGACCGGGGCCTGGTCCGCTACCGCCTGGACGTCCCCGGGCCCCGGCAGCCGTATCCGCTGGGTGTGCTGGGTCTGCGGGATGTGGCGACGGTGTACGTCGACGGGGTACGGGCCGGGGTGCTGGACACCGAGGACGCGACGCTGGCGGATCCCGTGCCGGGGGGCGTGGAGGTCGAGCTGTGGGTGGAGTCCCTCGGCCGGGTCAACTACGGGCCGCGCAGCGGTGAGCCGAAGGGGATCACGGGCGGGGTGCTGCACGAGCGGCAGTATCTGCACGGGGTGCGGGCGCGGGGGCTGCGCCTCGATGCCTTCGCCTCGCCGGAGGTGGTGGCGAAGGTCGCCTTCCGTACGCCGGCGGGGGCGGGTTCGACGGGCCTGTACCGGGGCGGGCTCGACCTGCCGTCGGGGGTGCCCGGGGTGTCGTTCGCGTGGCTCCAACTGCCGGGGTGGGGTCGGGGGTTCGTGTGGGTGAACGGGTTCTGCCTGGGGCGGTACTGGGGGGTGGGGCCGGGGGTGTCGCTGTATGTGCCGGGGGCGGTGCTGCGGGCGGGGGCGAACGAGGTGTGGGTGCTGGAGCTGGAGCGGGCGGGGGAGGTGGTGACCGTGGGGTCATCCCCCGCCCCGCCCCTCCCCTAGACCCACCGGGGGCGTGGATCCGGCTTGGCGCCCCTGCCCGTTGGCCTCGTCCGGGTGGGCCCAGGAGGGTGTGCGGGCGGGGCGTCGCTCGACGGGGTAGTCCGGGAGATCGGCCCCGCTGGGCGGCCAAGGGGAGAAGCTCTCCTGGTGACTGTGCGGGTGCGTCTCGGCGCTGCGGTTCTCACTCATGCGGCCATGCTCCCGCGATTCCCTGACGGCCGGCAGGGGGGCTGGGGCTGAGCCCCAGCGCGCCCCGCCGAGCCGGGGCCCCCGGGGCCATGCCGTGCGGCCGCAGAGTGCACAGCGGGGCAGGGCTAGACCTCCCTCGCTTCGAACGTGTCCAGCGCCACCTCCGCCACCCCGTCGTCCCCCACCTTTCTCAGGCCGACCCACGCCACCCCCACCGCCGGTGCGGTGAACTCGTAGGTGAACAGGGCGGGTTCAACAGCCACCGGAAGCGCGACCCGGGTCAGCTCGCGCGGGGCCGGCTCGTCCACCCCCGTGATCCACGCGTACTGCCCCGCCTTCTCGTTCTCGTACCGGAAGGACACCCGGTAGCGGCGCCCCGGCAGGAAGCGGACCGTGTGGTCCACCGTCCGGTAGACCAGCCCTTCGTTCTCGCCCCGCGACTTCAGCGACTGCGTGCCGTCGACCACGTCGTCGATCGCCTTGCCGTTCCAGCCGCGCCGGGTGAACGGGGCGTGCCGCTGGGCGATGTGGGTGCGGGGGTCGGTGGAGCCGCCCGCGTCGCCCTTCACGAAGACGCCCCAGCCGGACGGCACGTTCTGGAAGTCCTCGTGGGCGAGGGTGCCCGGGCGGGCGGCCGGCCCGGAACGTACGACCCTTACGTTGTCGAAGCGGATCCTCGCCGATCCCTCCTCCGCGCGCAGCGTCAGGGTGACCGGGCCGCCGCCCGACGGGACCGTGAAGGGGACGTGCATGCGCTGGAAGCGGGTGCCGTGTTTGCGGTCGGCGGCGACGTAGTTGGCCGCGGTGGAGGCGTCGGTCCGGTTGGTGGCGGTGACGCCGTCGGCCGTGCGGACATCGAGCGCGGCTCGGCGCCGCTCCCCCGGCTTCTCCCCCACCTCGACCTGTACGGAGGCGGAGTACGTGCCGGGCGCGAGGCGGGCCAGGCGCTGGCTCACCGCGGCCGCGCCCCCCGCGGGCAGGACCAGTTCGTAGTCGCCGAGCGGGCTGCGGACCACCTTCGCCGCGCCGGTCACCTGCCAGGCATCAAGGGTGCCGGAGTTGAACCCCGGGTCGCGCACCGGGGTGAACTGGCCCCAGACCGGGTCCCCTTGGGCGCGGGCCCGTTCCCGGTACACCACGTACGGCCGGTCCGCGTCCGCGTCCGTGATGGTGACCTGGCCCGCCCGGACCGGGAGGTCGCCGACGTACACCCGGCCCTGGTCGGTCAGCCGGTACAGGAACGCCTTGCGCAGGCCCGACCAGCCGCGCGGCAGGTGCCAACTGCTGGTGCCGCCCTGGGGGTTGTAGTGGTAGAGCTTCGCGGGGTCGGTGGCGTCGCGGGGTTCCCACGGCAGGAGGTAGGTGCCGGCGTCGTACACGAGGCGGCCGTCGGTGGTGATGCGGCGCGCGCCCGTCGCGTCGGAGACCGAGGTGCGGGTGGGTCCGGCGAAGGTGATCTCGTGGTCGGTCCAGCGTGCGATGGGGTGGGCCTGGAGGTACTTGGCGGGCAGCGACTCCGTCCAGATCAGGTCGTAGAACGTCTTCCAGTCGGTCTTGCCGGTCCAGCCCTCGAAGTTGCCCATGCGCGCGTGGCCGAGCAGGGTGGGCCACTTGTTGGCGAAGACGTCCTTGTGGTGGTGGCGGATGAAACGGATGAGGCGGGAGTTGATGCCGCGTGAGGTGTCGGGGCCGTAGTCCGTCTCGTTCGCCCAGTGCGACCACAGGGAGGAGCGTTCCAGGCCGTGGCCCCATTCGGAGGCGACGAGCCAGCCCTGGTCGCGCAGGGCGCGCTGGAGGCGGTCGGAGGTCCAGCCGGATTCGCGGAACACGTCGAGGTAGACCGCGTTCAGGCCGCGGTCGGTGTCGCGGCGCAGGTCGGCGAAGCGCTGGATGATGTCGCCGGAGACCAGGTCGCGGCGCTGGTCGATGCGGTAGGACTGGTCGAGCCAGTCCCACTGCTGGTTGGTCTTGTCGACGAGGGTCTCGGAGAAGGCGTTGGCGACGGGGTAGGACTCGGTGGCGTTCACGTGGACGGCGAAGTCGCTGTTCCACTTCTTGCCCTCGCGCACCAGGGAGTTGAGGTCGGCGAGGCCGCCGGCGCGCTGGTTGTAGTTGCCCGCGTAGTCGGGGTGGGCGGAGTCGTGGCCCTCCGACTGGTAGCCCTTGAGCAGGGTGTACTGGCGCAGCCCGTCGGTGGCGAGCGAGATCCGTTTGACGTTGTCGAGGGTGGCCAGGAACGGGTTGGTGGCCTGTGAGGCGAAGTTGAAGGGGATGTGCGGGACGACCCTGAGGTGCTGTTCGTCGGCGCCGAGCGGGGTGACCATGATGTCGCGGAACGCGATGGCGGCGTCCTGCCAGTCGATGACGCCGTCGCCGTTGCGGTCGCCGGTGACGATGACGGTGGCGTACGGGAGGGGCTCGGTGGCGTCGGTGGGTGAGGTCGCGGCGCGGTGGGTCCACTGCCCCGGCACGAGCTGCGCCTTGACGTAGCCGTCCCTCTTGAGGGTCTGGCGCCACAGTCGGCCGTTCTCCCAGGTGGCTCCGGGGGTGGCGGTGGGATGGTCGTAGACGGTGTTGGTCTCGACGGCGCCGCCGAGTCCGTGGTGGGCGAGGACGGCGTAGGCGCAGCCGGTGGGCGTCGCGTCCGGGGCGGTGGTGGCGGTGGGTGTGATGAGGGTGTCACCGCTCTTGGCCTTGTCCAACTGGAGCTGGGCGGCGAGGAGTTGGGCGCCTCTCTGGTCGCTGCGTACGGAGAGCAGGGCGAGGCCGGGGATCTGGAGGGTGGCGACGCGCAGGGCGGTGGTGTCGTCGATGCGGGTGACCCGCCAGTCGACGCGGTGGCCGGTGACGCGGATGTCCACGTCGATCTCGGTGCCGCCGTCGAAGGCGAGCGTGTAGGCGATGCGGTCCGGGCCGGGGTGCGAGGTCACCGTGGGGGTGTGCGCGGCGCCGTCGACGAGGACCTCGGTGACCGGGTCCTCCTGGGCGTGCAGCACGGCGCCGGTGGCGCGGTCGGTGTACGACACGATGCGCGGGAATCCGGTGTCGACGCGGACGTCGAGTGCGGTGGAGCGCACCACCGCCTCCCCCGCCGTGCGCGCTGCGGCGAGTGCCGTCGAGGGGATGCCCAGGGCGGCTCCGGCGCCCGCGAGGGCGGTGGCCGCGACGACTGTTCTCCGCTTCGGACCGTGCTGTTCGGCGTTCACGCTCGCTCCTTCGTGACGGCTTCCGGTGCGGGCCACGATGTGCCGCACGGTGCGGGTGCGCCCATGGACAAAGGAGTGAGGAGTGTTGGACTAACGGGTTCCGGTGGCGGGTGGGAGTGGGGCCCGCGCCGCCCGTTTGGCTTTTTATTGGCCGCAGCGGTGGCGGGCCGGCGGCCGTGCGGAATGGCAGAAAGGATCTGCCGCTGGTCTATGCCAACGGCTGAACCGCCTGTTGCCCGTCGCGCTCGGCCGCGTATTGCGGAAAGGCCGCTGTCCGAAAGGCGTGCCGGATGACGGGAGGCCCCTTGCCTCTTTTCGGACAGACTCTCCGGAACGGCTCGGCTACCGAATGTGAGCCCCTACTGTTGTTCCTGCGAAGCGCTGACCATGATCGATTCAAGGGTGCGGCAAGCCGTCGCGCTCTTGGCCGAATGGGGCTCGGCCGCACGGTCGTGGAGTTCTTCGCCTTCGGGGAGCAAGAGGGGGGCGGGACGCCGATGGTGCGAGTGAAACGGAACGGCATGAATGCCGGCGTCGCCCGGTGCGCCGGGGTGTGGCGCGGAGTTCAAGAACGCCCTACCGGCCGGTATCGCAGAGCGGGAACATCGAGCCGGGCGGGTTTCTTCACGACGAGCAGATGCCGACGCGGCCCCATTCCACAGAATCCGGACGAGGGCGGTCCCGACCGCCGACCATGAACGACTGACTGAACATCCGGCCCCACAAGGGTTCATGAGAAATTCACCGGGATGTAGGCAGCCATTTCGTTGACACGTGGCAGCCCGCATAGAAGCGGCCCGGATGACATTTCCTTCCCTCGGTTGCACCGATCGCCCTTTCCCCCTTCCCTCCATGGCGGACGCCGGCCCGCGCCAACCCTGTGAGCCGTTCCGTGCCCCGGGCCACGGCCGCGCCTCGACCAGGTGCGCCGGGCCTTTCCCCGGACCTTTCCTGATTGCCTCGGCAGCCTCCGGGCCATCGCCATGCCCGGACGCGCCACATTCTTCAGAGGAGATCCCGTTGACGGAATACCGGTCGGAGAATCCCTTCGGTGTGCGGCACGACGGCACGGAGCCGTTCTCCGCCCAGGCGGGGCCCACTTCCTCGCCTCCGCAATCGACAGGAACGCTCGAAAGTGGCTTATTACTTGAGGCGTTCGACGCCCAGCTCTTCCGTGAACAGTCCGAGACGGTCGTCGCCAAGCTGGAGAAACACCTCGCCGACCTCTCGATCAGGGGGCTCGACCTGACCGACCCCGCGATCCTCACCGACGCGGCCAGGGCCCTGATGACCACGGAACGCGAACAGATCGCGGCGTTCGACGAGAACAGGCTCGCCGCGATCGTCGACCTGTACATCAAGACCGGAATCCAGGTGCATTCGCCCGGATACATGGGGCGCCAGTTCTCGGGGGTCGTGCCGCTGTCCGGGGTCATCGACTTCGTGAGCTCGGTCGTCAACCAGCCGTCCTCGTTCTACGAGGCCGCCCAACTCCCCAATGTGGCCGAGCGGATCATGGCCGAGGAGCTGAACGCGTTCATCGGCTGGGATCCGGGCACCTTCGCGATGGTGACCACCTCCGGGGGCTCGCTGGCGAACCTCACGGCGCTGCTCTCGGCCCGCAACCGGGCGTTCCCCGGCTACTGGTCCGAGGGCGGCTCGGGCCTCGCGGGGCAGCTCAGGCCCGCCATCGCGGTCGGCGACGACGTCCACTACAGCGTGGCGCGGGCAGCCGGGGTGATGGGAATCGGCGACGCCCAGATCGTGCGGCTCCCGCTGAACGAGCGCCACCAGATCAGTGTGGAGCGGGCCCGCCCGGTCCTGGACGCGGCCGAGCGGCGCGGCCTGAAGGTGTTCTGTCTGGTCGCCTCGGCCGGTACGACCCCGGTCGGCGCGTTCGACCCGCTGGACGAACTCGCCGGCCTCGCCCGCGAGCGGGGCCTGTGGCTGCACGTCGACGGCGCGCACGGGGCGAGCCTGCTGGTGTCGGACGAACTGCGGCACAAACTGCGGGGAATCGAGCAGGTGGATTCCCTGACGTGGGACGCGCACAAAATGATGTTCACGCCCGCGCCGTGCACGCTTCTGTTCTACCGGAACAGGGAGAACAGCCTCGGCGCGTTCCGTCAGCAGGCGAGTTACGTGTTCGACGAGGAGCCGGACATCTACACCGCCCTCGACAGCGGCGAGAAGAACTTCGAATGCACCAAGCGCCCCATGATCATGCCGCTGTGGACGCTGTGGGCGATTCACGGAAGGGCCCTGTTCGCCCAGAAGATCGAGTACCTGTGCCGCCTGACGGGCGATGTCCACCACATGCTCGAAGGCGAGCCGGACTTCGAAACCCTGCATCGCCCCGAGGCCAACATCCTGTGCTTCCGCTATCGCCCCCCGGGGCTCCCCGAGGCGGACGTGCACGACTTCCAGGTGGAGATCAGGAACCGGATCAAATTCGAGGGCAACTTCTTCATCTCCAAGGTGAACGTGAATGAAGTCGCCGCCCTGCGCGTGGTCATGATGAACCATCAGGTCACCGCCGAGCACGCCCGCATGCTGCTCGGCGAAATCCGGCGGGTCGGCCAGGATCTGCTCCGCCAGACCCAGCAGACCCGATGAGGGAAACCAACGAAGAGGGGCCGTCAATGAGTTCAGTGCACGAGCCGCAGGCCCGGGTGGCGCCGGGGGATGCCGGAGAGCTGGCGGGCTGGCTCATCCCGGACTGGGAGGTGAAACCCGATTCCGTGGCGGCCGTTCCCCACCTCGCCTCCTTCGCGAGCAAGATCCGCGAATGCGAGCGGGTCTGCCAGAGCCCGTACAGCGAGGTGTCCCACGAAATCCAGGACGCGTTGACGCTGCGCCGGCTTCAGCAGATGGTCAACACGACGCTGCTGAATCCGCTGTGGCGGGACCGGCTCACCGAAGCCGGGGTCACCGGTGCTCCGGCGACGTTCGAGGAATGGCAGCGCATTCCGCTGTCCGACAAGGACACCCAGCGCGACTTCTTCATGGGCGACCGGCCCGGCATGGTCGTCCCGCTCGGCCACGGCGGATTCGAAATAGTGGCGAGCGGCGGCACCAGCGGCGGCCGCCCCCTCGAAATCGTGTACTCCCTGCGCGAGTTGCGGGACACGTACGAGATCGCCGGCCATTTCATGGGCACCTATCAGCTCGGCGAATACCTGCGGGGCGCCGACCCCAAGTGGCTGTACACCACGCTGGCCGACTACCAGATGTGGAGCAGCGGCACCATGGTGGGCGGTGTCCTGCAGAACGTGCCGGGAGTCAACTACATCGGGGCGGGCCCGGTCACCGCCGGGGTCCTTGAGCACATGTTCTCCTACCCGGGGCCCAAGGCCCTGATGGGCATCACCGCGGGCATAGCGATCCTCGGCGAGCTGGGTGCGGGCATGAGCCGCGAGGCCCGGGACAGCTTCCGGGTCGCGCTGTACGGCAGCGGGGTCCTCGCACAGCGCAAGCGGGCCGAGCTTCAGGCGATCTATCCGAACCTGGTGATCCTCAGCTACTTCGCGGCGACCCAGGCCGAGACCATCGGGCTCCAACTGCGCGCGGAATCACCGTACTTGGCGTCCGTGCCGGGTCTGCACCTGGTCGAGATCGTGGACGAGCGGGGGCAGTGGGTCGGCGAGGGCGAGGAGGGCGAGCTGGTCGTGACGCGGCTGCACGCCCACGAGGCGCCGCTGCTCCGCCTCAAGCTGGGCGACCGGATGATCCGCCGGCCCCGCCTGGACGGGCCCGGCCTCAAGACCCAGCAGTTCGAGTTCGCCGGGCGCACCGGCGACGTACTGCATCTCGCCGACAGCCAGTACTCGGCGGCCCGCGCCTATGACGCGCTGCGCGAGGAGCTGCGGACGGCCACCGCCGTGGACCTGGACGAGGTGGCGCACGAGGTGCAGTTCGTCAACCACCGCGAGGGGCGGACGATCACGCTGGTCGCCTCGGTGGACGACGTACCGGGCCTGACCTACCGGATGGACACCACGCTCGGCCCGTACGGGCTGCAGAGCGTGTTCGTCAACGCGGTGCCGCGCGCCCTGTCTCTGTTCAATCAGGGCGAGGCGAACCCGCTGTCGGTCGAGAAGACCGGCTACCGCTTCCAGCTCAAGTTCGTCCCCAAGGCCTCGCCGGAGATCGAGCGGACGGCCGTGGGAAAGGTCCCGCTGGTGCGGGACCGCGGCTGACGACAGGCACTCGCATCGGCAGGACACGAGAACAGGAGTGAGGATGAACCCGAAAGTCAACATCGTCGTGGTCGTGGACGTCATCGGGGCGCTCTCGGACGGCACCCTGCGCAACGGGAACCTCTGCATGATCGATGACGGTTCGCTGCAGAGCACCGGCCAGGGAACCCCCGAGCTGGTCACGGTCGTCAAGCCCGGCCAGGTCGTCACCTGGTCCGCGCTGGCCGTCGACCTCCAGACCCCGGTCGAGATCAAGAGCATCACGTTCCTCGGCCCGGACGGCGACGGCGGGCACGGGGCCGGGCAGGCACCCCTCGCCACGCAGGCACCCACCGCCACGCAGGCACCCCCGGCCGCGCAGGCCCCCCTGCACCAGCAGGCCCCCGTGCAGCACGGCCAGAACGGGCACGCCGCCGAGCGGCACAACCCCGAGCTGGACGTGTGGAGCGGCGTGGTGCCGTATCTGGCGCCGGGCGTGGCCCACCCGTACCGCCTCGAAGTGCAGATGTACGAGGGCGAGTTCAGCACGCTGCACATCGAGTCGCCCGCGCTGATGTGTCTGTAGCCGGAGGCCGACGAGTAAACCCCCCAACGGGAAACGAGAGACGAGGAAGGTGGGCTCATGCCCCAGCAGCTAGCGGTCATCGTGCTCGTGGACGTCGGCAACGCGCTGGAGTCCCAGACCCTGGACGGCAACACGTACCTGTTCGACAACATGAAGTTGCAGGGCTCGACGAACCAGGGCACCGGTGACCTGGTGACCGCGATCAACGGCTCGTACTGGAGCGACGGTTCGCAGGCGAGCGAGCAGGTCCTCAACTGGCTTCCCTACAGTCTGGGTTCGATCCCGCCGACGGTGCCGCGCGGCTACGAGGTCGAGCGGGCGCGCCAGACCGACGAGCAGGCGCTCGCCGAACTGGAAGACCTGGCGGTGAAGTCGAGTGCGGCCGGCGTGGACGCGGCGGCCGAGCTGAACCGGATCCGGCAGGGCGCCGGCCGGCGCGTCAAGACCACTCGGCGCACCCGGGGCCGCCTGTCGGGCCAGAAGGTCCTGGACGTCACGGGCAAGGTGGTCTCCAACGGCGCTACGGAGGCGCACAGTTACCCCGCGCCGGTGATCACCGACATCTACGGGCAGGCCGTCGACGAGAAGGTGATCTATCCGGCGGAGTACGGCTCGCCGGACCTGGTGACCGACGGCTGGTACTGGTCGGCGACCGTCGACACGTCCCGGCCCGGCACCTATGCGTACACGATGCGGATCCAGTTGCACCGGCTCGTCCAGCAGGGCGGCGAGTCGCTGTGGGAGCCGGTGAACCTGACGTGCGAGTCGAAGATCAGGGTCACCACGGAGCCCAAGCGCAACGCCTTCACCAAGGCGGGGCTCGGTCTGCTGCCGATCCCGCCCCGGCCGTTCTCGTAGGACCCCTGACCCAGCCAGTACGAGGAGGAGCAGATGACCACGAAACCGAGGCTGCGCGAGACCGCGACCGGCACCAGGCGGCCGATCTCGATCACCGCCGTGGTGGACTGCGTGGGGGCGCTCGCCTCCCACAGTGTGCACGGCCACCTGTATCTGTACGACACCAACAAGGCGGGCGGCTCGACCGGGTTCGGCACCGAGGAGCTGCGCACGAAGGTGAAACGCGGCGATCAGCTGCTGTGGAACGTGCTCGCGTTGGAGTGCGAGGCGTTCGTCAGCATCGACGACATCGTGATCGACAAGGACGTGATCGAGCCGGAGCGGAAGGTCTATCCCGGCACCGATGTCGCGTACTGGATCGGGACGGTGAAGAAGGACGACGTGCGGTCCGTGCCGTACCAGATCAAGTTCAGGGTGGGCACGAGCACCGATCCCATCACGACCACGTTGTCGCCGGCCCTGTTCGGCTGACCGGCGTGCCCGAAGGAGGAGCGTTGAGTACGAGTACGCGCAGCAGCGAGGTGGAGAAGCAGAACCCCGGTCAGCTGAACTCCGTGCAGCTCAATGTCGTGACGCTCGTGAACATGGGGCGGGCCGCGGCGACGGGTTCGCTGAAGGACTCCATGTACATGATGGACAACAGCGTGGGCGGCACCGGGCAGGGCACCCACCAGCTGGAGACGGTCTGCAAGCAGGGCCAGGTCCTGAACTGGATCATCCGGCCCATCGACATGGAGAAGCGTCCCGACGGCACCTGGCCGCCGATGCCGAAGATCAGCAGCCTGGTCTTCCTCGACACGGAGCGGGGTGACGAGGAGGACGTCATCGAGCGGAAGATCTGTACGGAGCTGAAGATCTACGGGATGCCCGACCGCATGCGCGACCCGTTCACGCCGGTCTACTACTACTGGGCGGGCACGATCCTGAGCACCACGCGGCCGGGTGTGTACCGCTACCGGCTTGTGGTGGAGCTGGAGCAGGAGGGCAAGAAGGAGAAGCTGTACCTGAACACCGTGGAGCACCCCTCGATCCGGGTCCTCGCGGTCTGACGGTCCGCCCCGGCCGCCTCCGCATCGGTGGCCGGGGCCGGGGCGCGTCCGGTCGGCAGGATCCGGCGGGCGCGCCCTACTCCGCTTCGAGCGGCAGCACGGCGGTGACCTGCCAGCCGCCTTCGGGGGCAGGGCCCGCGGCGAGTTCGCCGCCCATCGCGGTGACCCGTTCGGTCAGGCCCGCGAGGCCGAAGCCGCCGCCGCGGGCCTGTTCGGCGAGGGGGAGCGCGCTCGACCCGTCGTCGGCGACGCGCACTTCGAGCCGGCCCGCGGTGGTGCGGATGCCGATGCGTACGGCTGTGGCGTCCGCCGCGTGCTTGCGTACGTTGGTCAGGGATTCGCGCACCACCCGGTGGGCGAGGGCGGCGGCGTCGCCGGGCAGCCGTTCCTCCAGGCCGGGCTCGATGGACAGGACGGCCGGGGGTCCGGCGCGGGAGAAGCGGGCGGCGAGTTCGCGGACCTGGGCGAGGCCGGCCACCGGCTCGGTCTCCGCGTCGCCCTCGCGCAGCACCCGCACCAGGCGCCGCATCGCGCCGAGCGCCTCGCCGCCGGCTTCCTCGATGCGGGCGAACGACTCGGCGGCGCGTTCGCCGGACGCGGCGGTGAAGCGGGCGGCCTGGGCCTGGACGACGATGCCGGTGACGTGGTGGGCGACCAAGTCGTGGAGTTCCCGGGCGAGTTCGATGCGTTCGGCGCTGCGTACGGCTTCGAGGTCGCGGACCCGCTGGCCCGACTGGGCGCGAAGGAGCAGCGAGTACGCGCTGACCACGACGGCGAGCACGGTGAACAGCAGGGTGAACCGCCCGGGCTGTGCGTCGCGGACCGGCGCCGCCACGCAGCCGAGGCCGAGCACCGGGCCGAGGACGGCGGCGGTGCGGGCGGGGGCGTACAGGAGCACCGAGGACAGCAGCACCAGGAGGGCGATGGCCTCGCCCATGCCCCAGACGATCTCGGGGCGGCCGGTGAAGAGCAGGGCGGTCGCGGTCCAGCTGACGACGGCCGCGGTCCAGGCGCGCGGGACGAGCGGGATCCTCTTCCAGGGCACCGCGCAGAAGCACACCACGATCCCGGCGCTCCACACGAGGGCGTGCGGCCGGGTGGGCTGGCGGGCCAGGGCCACGCCTTCGTAGGTGACGAGGGCGACGAGGACGGCGGCGAGCAGGGGCCGGGCCGCGGCCGCGGCGCGCGGATGGCGGCCGAGCCAGCGGCGTACGGGGCTCACGCGGCGCTCGTGGCGAGTCCGCTCTCCCAGGCCCAGGCGGCGATCTCCACGCGGTTGCGGGCGCCGAGTTTGCCCTGGACGTTGGCGAGGTGGGTCTTCACGGTGGACAGGGAGACGTACAGCTCGCCCGCGATCTCGGCGTTGGTGGCGCCCCGCGCCAGACAGCGCACGACGTCGCGTTCGCGTTCGGTGAGCGGCTCGGACGGTTTGCGCAGGCCTTCGGAGGGGCGGGCCGAGGCGAGTTCCTTCAACAGCCGCACGGTGATCGCGGGCGAGACGAGCGAGTCCCCGGCGGCCGCCGCGCGCACCGCCTCGACCAGCATTTCGGGGCTGGCGTCCTTGAGGAGGAAGCCGGAGGCGCCGCCGTGCAGGGCCGCGTGGACGTATTCGTCGAGGTCGAAGGTGGTGCAGATGACGATGCGGGGCCGGTCGCGGCCGGACAGGCGGCGGGTGACTTCGAGACCGTCGAGGCCGGGCATCCGGATGTCGAGGAGCAGCACGTCCGGCTGGTGGCGCTCGACGGCTTCGAGGGCGGCGTGCCCGTCTACGACGTCGGCGAGGACCTCGATGTCGTCCCTGCTCTCCAGGATCATGCGGAAGCCGGTACGCACCATTTCCTGGTCGTCCGCGATGACCACTGTGATCGACATGCCCCTATATGAGCAGGTTCGGCCGGACGCCCGCAAATTCGGGGCGCCCGGCCGGGCCGGGGCTGTGGGCGCTGTGGCGCTACAAGGTCGAGGCGGCCTGCGCGATCGCGGCGGCGAAGGTCGAGACCTCGGAGTAGACGCCAGGGTAGCCGGGCTCGGCGCAGCCGTTGCCCCAGCTGACTATGCCGACCTGGATCCAGGCGCCCGCGTTGTCCTTGCGGAACATGGGTCCGCCGGAGTCGCCCTGGCAGGTGTCGACGCCGCCCTTGTCGACGTAGCCGGCGCAGATCTCGTCACCGGGTGTGAGGTCGTCGCCGTACGCCTTCTTGCAGTCGGCGTCGGAGACGAAGGGGACGGTCGCCTTGCGGAGGTAGCGCTGCTGTCCGCCGCCTTCGCTGGTCGCGCCCCAGCCGGCGATGGTGAAGGTGCCGCTGTTGTACGCGGTGCTGGTGGCGATCTTGAGGGTGGGCTGGTTGATGGGCTTGGCCAGCTTGATCAGCGCCCAGTCCTTGCCCTTGCCGTTGTAGCCGGGGGCTTGCAGGACCCTGGTGGACTTCACCTTGATCGCGCTTGAACTCTGGAGATCGACGACGCCGCCGGTGGCGGTGATGGAGGTGTTGGCGCCGCTGCCGTCGACGCAGTGGGCGGCGGTGAGGACGATCTGCTGGGTGTAGAGGGCGCCGCCGCAGCCCATGGAGAGCCGGACCATGAACGGGAACTCGCCCTGGGCGGCGCGCTCCCCGCCGACGACGGGATGGGGCGAGGCGGGCGGGGCGGGTGAGGCGAAGGCGTCGGTGGCGGGCAGGCTGAACGCGGCGGCGAGGACGGCCGTCACGGCCAGACATCTGCGCAGGGCTCGCATCATGTTCTTCAACTGACTGCCTCTCGTGGGGGGTTGGCTGTCATGCGCACGGACGGGATGCCTGTTCTGTCATGGGCGACCCGTGATGGGCGACCCGTCATGAGGCGATCTGCCATGAAGTGAACCGTCATGAGCCGACCTGTCATGGGCGCGTCAATGCGTTGCGGGGATTATGGGGAGGCCGCCGCCCCCTTCACAAGGGCCACTTTCCGGCCAGCGCCCGGAGGGGACCGCCGCCGCCCGGCGCCCGTACAGTGGAATCCGGTCCGCGGTCCGAACGGGGGTGGCAGCGTGGGCACGTCGAGCCCGGTCGTCCACGGCTATCCGCACCTCGCCACGGTGCGCGCGGCCATCACGGCGCTGCACAAGCGGCTGTCCTTCGACGGGCTCCAGGGGTACGCGACCAGCGTGCTCCCCGCCGACGTGGCCTTCGCCGACCACGACGACCTGCACCTGGGCGCCCAGCGCGTGGCCCGCGCGCTCGTCCATCACCTGCACCTGCCCGACGCCCGGATGATCGTCGGCTTCCGCGAGATGCAGCACGCGGCGAGCGTCGAACTGGCCGCGGGACCCGAGTACTTCATCGAGCTGAACGACCGGTTCCGTGGCCACCGCCGGGACATCGGGGCCGCGCTCGCGCACGAGATCACCCACGTGCTCCTGCACCGCCTGGACCTGACGTTCCCGGGCACCCGCGACAACGAGATCCTCACCGACACGGCGACCACCTACCTCGGCGCCGGCTGGCTGCTGCTCGACGCGTTCCGCGAGGACGGCGTGTCCAGCCAGAAGCTGGGCTATCTGACCCCGGAGGAGTTCGGGTACGTCCTGGCCAAGCGGGCCGAACTGTTCGGCGAGGACCCCTCGCCCTGGTTCACCAGCCCGCAGGCGTACCCCGCGTACACGGCGGGCGCGGCCCAGGCACGGCGGGACGCGCGGCAGCCTCCGCTCGTCGCGGCGGGCTGGACGGGGCGGCGGCGCTACGCGAAGGACCGGCGGTACGCCCAGGAGCACGGCGCCTTCGCGTCACCCGGGTCCCCTTACTCCTTCGAGCCCGGCTCGGACGGATTGCGGGTCTCCTTCGCCTGCCCGACCTGCTGCCAGCGGATCCGGGTGCCTGTGCGGGGGCGGGTTAGGGCTCGGTGCGGGGTGTGCGGGGATGTCTCGGAGTGCGACACGTAGCGCTCCGCGGGGGCGGGGGGTGGTTCGAGTGCGGGCCGTCGGGCGCAACTAATCTTCCCCGCAAGGGGTTTGCGACGTCTGGACTGCCCCGGTGGACGACGGGGTGGTGGTACGTATGGGTGCGCAGCGGACTCGGTGGGTGCGGCGGGTCGGGGAATGGTTGGCCGGGGCGCCCGCGCCCGAGGCCAGGACGTTGTCGGACGCGCTCGGCTTCGCCGAGAACGCGCCCGATCTGCAACGGCTGTGGCGGTGGCAGCCGCAGCAGCTCGACCGGGTCGAGCAGCTCTACGCGGCGGCCCAGCGGGCGTTCGAGCGGCGGACCCGCGACGATGTGTGCCGGGCGCTTGAGCAGGCGGTGCGGGGCGGGGTGCGCATGGCTTCCGTCGAGCACGCCGAGACGCGGGCCGCGGCCGCCGAGCGGCTGGCGGACGAGGCCGACGCCGCGGCCCGGCGCCTGGACGCGGACGCGGCGCTGGCCAGCGGCCGCGGGCTCAACACCGGGCTCGCCTTCGGCATGGTGCTCAGCCCGGTCGTGCTGGTCCTCGCGTTCGCCGTGGGCGAGGCGGTGCCCGCCCTTTTCGACAGCAAGCTCGCCTGCCCGGAACAGCTGAGCCTGATGCACGCCCTGGTGTGTTTCGCGGGCGGCGCGCTCGGCGCGGTGTTCAGCGTGATCGTCCGACTGCGCAACGCCTATCAGCTGATGCACCGGGCTCCGGGCCGCGGCGGGGTGCAGAACATACCCGCCGATCCCCGCCAACTGGCCCAGATCATGCGGCAGGAGGGCTGGTACCGGGTGGTGGTCGGCTGGTTCCTGGCCACCTCGCTGTTCCTGCTCATCAACGGCGGCGTCCTCACGATCTTCGCGCCGCCCGCGACCCCGGCCGGCCTGTGCGGCGCGGGCCCGCTGTCCCTGGCCGACCACGAAGCCCTGATCAAGGCGTTCTTCTTCTGGGGCACGATCGGCTTCCTCGCGGGCCTCAACGAACGCTGGGCCTACGGGCTGCTGCGCCGCGGCGGCGCCGACCGCCGCACGAACGACCCCGCGAGCTGAACCCCGTACTCCCTGAGCGCCCTCGTACCCCTGGGCCGCCTCGCACTCCCCGGGCCCGCGAGGCTCCCCCGGGCCGAGCCGAGCCCTGCTGAGCCGAGCCCTCCTCAGCCGACCCCGCACGAGCCGGGCCCCGCTCCCCCGTGGCCGAAACTCGCTGACCGGATCCGCCCGCCAACCGCATCGCGCGCTTCGCCCCGCGTTCACCGACGCGACATCCACCACCCTCGTAATGGAGTTGTCTGTACAACAGTTGTCCGTACAACTTGGAGCTCCCGTGATCGCCCCTCGCATACGCACCGCAGGCCTCGCCGTGACGCTGGCCGCCTCCGCGTTCGCTCTCGCCGCCTGCGGCGCCAAGTCCGACGCCTCGACCAGCGCGGCCGAGGGGGGCAAGGGCGGCAAGAGCCCCGCGGCCGCCACCTCCGCGAAGGACGCGGGCGGCATGGACGCGCTGATCGCCGCCGCGAAGAAGGAGGGCACGCTCAACGCGATCGCCATCCCGCGCGACTGGGCGAACTACGGCGCGCTCATCGACGGCTTCACGAAGAAGTACGGCATCAAGGTGGCCGTCGAGAACCCGGACGGCACCAGCGCGGACGAGATCAACGCGGTAAAGACCCGCAAGGGCCAGGACCGCGCCCCCGACGTCCTCGACCTCGGCGCCTCCTTCGCGCAGTCCGCGGGCGAGCAGGGCCTGACCGCCCCGTACAAGGTCGAGGGCTTCGACAAGATCCCCGCGGCCCAGAAGGACACGCGGGGCCGCTGGTTCAACGACTACGGCGGCTACGTCTCGATCGGCTGCGACGCCAAGCGCGTCAAGGTGTGCCCGACGACCTTCGCCGATCTCCTCAAGCCCGAGTACAAGGGGCAGGTCGCCCTCAACGGCAATCCCACCAAGTCCGGTTCGGCTTTCGCGGGCGTGTACGCGGCGTCCCTCGCCAACGGTGGCTCGCTCGACGACATTCAGCCCGGCCTGGACTTCTTCGCCAAGCTGAAGAAGGCCGGCAACTACAACCCGGTGGAGTCGACCCCGGCCACCGTCGAGAAGGGCGAGACGCCGATCTCCATCGACTGGGACTACCTGAACGCCGGCTACGCCGACCAGTTCAGGGGCAAGGGCCTCGACTGGAAGACCGCGGTCCCCTCCGACGGCGTCTACGCCCAGTACTACTCGCAGGCCGTCAACAAGGACGCCCCGCACCCGGCGGCCGCCCGCCTGTGGCAGGAGTACCTGTACTCCACCGAGGGCCAGAACCTGTGGCTGAAGGGGTACGCCCGTCCGGCGCTCATGCCCGCCATGGACAAGGACGGCACGCTCGACAAGGCGGCGGCCGCCAAGCTCCCGCAGGTCTCCGGCACTCCCGCCTTCCCCACCGAGGCTCAGAACACCAAGGCGAAGACGGTCCTCGCGGGTGGCTGGGCCAAGGCGATCTCGGGCTGATCACTCCATGACCCTCACCACTACCACCTCAACTACCGCTGCCATCACGGTGGTTGAGCGACCGGCGCGGCGCCGGGGCCGCAGGCGTCCCGGCGCCTGGTTCGCCGCGGTTCCGTTGCTCGCCTTCGTCGCGCTCGCCTTCGGCGTGCCGGCCCTCGCCATGCTGAACGGCGCGCTGTCCGTCGACGGCTCGTACAGCCTCGGCAACATGAGCCAGTCCGTGCACGGCGCGTACTGGACCGCCCTGCTCGGCAGCGTGAAGCTCGCGGCCACCACCGCCGCCATCGCCGCCGTGCTCGGGCTGCTGCTCGCGCAGGCCGTCGTCACCTCGCGCGGCAGGGCGCTGCGCGAGGCGGTGCTCACCGCCTCGGGGGTGCTCGCCAACTTCGGCGGCGTGCCTCTCGCCTTCGCCTTCGTGGCGACCCTGGGCAACGCGGGCGTCCTCACCACCAAGCTGGGCCTGGCCGAGCACGGCTGGAGCCTCTACAGCTTCTGGGGTCTTGCCCTGACCTATCTGTACTTCCTCATCCCGCTGATGGTGCTCACGGTGGCGCCGGCCCTGGACGGCCTTCGCCCGCAGTGGCGCGAGGCGGCTCTCAACAGCGGGGCGAGCGCCCGGCAGTACTGGCGTCACGTCGGCGTCCCGGTGCTGTTTCCCACCCTGCTCGGCGGCTTCGTCCTGCTGTTCGGCAGCGCGTTCGCCGCGTACGCCACGGCCGCCTCGATGGTGGGGAGTTCGGTGCCGCTGGTCACCATGCAGATCGCGGACGCGCTGTCAGGGAACGTCCTGGTCGGCCAGGAGAACGTGGCGCTCGCGCTCAGCCTCGACATGGTGATCGTCGCCCTGCTCGTCATGGCCGTGCATCTGCCGCTTCAGCGAAGGAGTGCCCGATGGCTCGCCTGACGTATCCGCCGCGCCCGTGGCGGGGCGCGGTCCTGCTGGTCGCGGGCACCTACTTCCTGGTGCCGCTGCTCGCGTCCCTCGTGTTCACGGTGGACGTGCCCGGGCAAGGCCTCACCCTGTCCTCGTACACGCAGATCTTCGGTGCCGACGGGTTCACCGCGGCTCTGCTCAGGTCGGTCGGGCTCGCCCTGTGCACGGTCGTACTCGCGCTGCTCCTGACGCTACCGGCCGCGCTCGCGGTGCGGCTCTCCGGTTCGGGGCGGCTACGGGCGGTGCTCGAAGTGGTGTGCACGCTGCCGCTCGTGGTGCCGCCGGTCGCGCTGGTCGCGGGCCTGGGCACGGTCCTCAAGTGGGGGCCGGACCATCTCGCCACGACCCCGCTGTACGAGACGTTCGTCGCGGTCCAGAACCCGTCGTTCCCGCTGGTCCTGGTGTTCGCGTACGTCGTGATGGCGCTGCCGTTCGTGTACCGCTCGCTGGACGCGGGGCTTCGGGCCGTCGACGTGCGCACCCTGGTGGAGGCCGCCCGCGATCTGGGCGCGTCCTGGCCGCGGGCGCTGTTCGCGGTCGTGCTGCCGAATCTGCGCACCGCGCTGCTCAACGCCTCGTTCCTGGCGCTCGCCCTGGTGCTCGGCGAGTTCACGGTGGCCTCGCTGCTCGGGTTCCAGCCGTTCGCGGTGTGGATCGTGCAGGCCTCCGGGTCCAACGCCCAGTTGTCGGTGGCGGTTTCGCTGCTCAGTCTGCTGCTCACGTGGGGGCTGCTGCTCGTCGTGACCGGCCTCGCCCGCACCCGCGGTACTCGCAGCACCCGCGGCACTCGCACGTCTCGTAAGAAGGAAGCCGTCTGATGACCACCGCACCGCCGCGCACCGGCACCGCCCTCACGATCCGGGGGCTTCGCCGCACCTTCGGGTCCGCCGTGGCCCTCGACGGGCTCGACCTCGATGTGGCGCCGGGTGAACTCCTGGCGCTGCTCGGCCCGTCCGGCTGCGGCAAGACCACCGCGCTCCGGGTCCTCGCGGGCTTCGAGCGGCCCGACGCGGGCGAGGTGCTGCTCGACGGCGAGGACATCGTGCCGGTGCCGGCCAACCGGCGCGACACCGGGATGGTCTTCCAGTCGTACAGCCTCTTCCCGCATCTGAACGCGGCCGACAACGTGGCCTTCGGGATGAGGATGCGCAAGGTCCCGGCGCCCCAACGCCGGGCGCGCGCGGCCGAGTTGATGGAGCTGGTCGGCCTGCCCGAGCACGGCGACCGGTTCCCGCACCAGCTGTCCGGCGGCCAGCAGCAGCGGGTGGCGCTCGCCCGCGCGCTCGCCCTCCAGCCCCGGCTGCTGCTCCTGGACGAGCCGCTCTCGGCACTGGACGCCAAGGTCCGCGTCCAGCTGCGCGAGGAGATCCGGCGCCTCCAACTGGAGCTCGGCATCACCACCGTCTTCGTCACCCACGACCAGGAGGAGGCCCTGTCCATGGCCGACAAGGTCGCGGTGATGCGCGGCGGGCGGCTCGAACAGTGCGCGGCCCCGGCCGAGTTGTACGACCGTCCGGCGACCGCGTTCGTGGCGTCGTTCGTCGGGACGATGAACCGCGTCCCGGGCACGGTCACCTCCGACGGCCTCGCCGAGGTCCTCGGCGTACGCCTCCCGGTGGATGGCCCGGCGACGGGCTCGGTGTTCCTGCTGCGCCCGGAAGCCCTGGAGGTGACGGAAGGCGGCCCCGACACGGTGACGTCCTCCTCCTTCCACGGCGCGAGCACCCGCCTGACCGTGCGGCTCGCGGACGGCACCGTGGTCAAGGCCGACCTGCCCTCGCACGCCGCCGGCTCGTTCGGCGCGGGCGCGAGCGTCACCGTACGGCCGCGGCCGCGTCCCGTGCTCGCGGCCGGTGAGGCGGCGTGAGCGGGCTGCGGGCGGTCCTGTTCGACATGGACGGCACCCTCGTCGACACCGAGGAGGCCTGGGTCGAGGTCGTGGAGAAGGTCGCGGCCCGCCACGGACACGCGCTGGCCGGCGAGGAGCGCCGCTCCGTGTACGGCCGCTCGGTGGAGGACACCGCCGAGCTGCTGTACGTGTCGCTGGGCGCCCGGCGCGAGGAGCTGGCCGCCGAGCTGGGCGCGGACTTCACGGCACGCCTGGCGGACGGCGCCGAACCGCGCCCCGGCGCCCTCCAACTCCTCCGCATGTTGCGGGAGTCGGGGGTGCTGACCGCACTGGTATCGGCATCACCGAGCGCGATAGTCCGCAGGGTCGCGACCTCCCTCGACGGCCACCGCTTCGACGCGGTGTACGGGGCCGAGGACACCGAACGCACCAAGCCCGCGCCCGACCCCTACCTCGCGGCGGCCGCGGCGCTCGGCGCGGACCCGGCACGCTGTGTCGCGGTCGAGGACACGGCGACGGGCGTGGCGTCGGCGGAGGCGGCGGGCTGCGCGGTGCTCGCGGTGCCGTCGATGGAACCCATAGCGCCCGCCGCGGGCCGCACGGTGCTGACTAGTCTGGAGGAGGCGGACCTTGCGTTGCTCCGCTCACTGATCGGCAGTTGAGGGGGTCCGAGGTGTCCAGCAAGTCGCCGCTCTACCGGAAAGTGGCCGGTGACCTGCGGACCGCCATAGCGGCGGGCGAGTACGGTTCGGGCGCGCGACTGCCCGCCGAGGACGAACTGGCCCGCCGTTACGGCGTGTCGAGGGGTACGGTCCGCCAGGCGCTCGCGTCGCTGCGCGCGGACGGCCTGGTGACCTCGCGGCGCGGCGCCCGCCGGGTGGTCCTTGGCGGCGCGGCCCGCCTGCAGAGCTTCGGGGAGCTGCGCTCGTTCGCCCGCTGGGCGCGCTCGCTGGGCGAGGAGCCGGGCGGCCGCACGGTGGCCGTCGAACCGGCGAAGGCGACGGAGGAGGAGGCCCACCACCTCCAACTCCCCGCTGGCACAAGGGTGTTCAGGGTCCGCCGGGTCCGCACCCTGTCGGGCGCCCCGGTGATGGTGGAGCGCTCGACGTACCCGGAGCGGATCGGGCGCCTGGTTGCAGCGATGGACGTGGACGAGGTGTCGCACTCCCACCAACTGGAGCTGCAGGGCGTCCTGTTCACGGACGCGCACCACACGATCGACGTGGTGCTGGCGGACGCGGACGACGCGAAGCTGCTCGGCTGCCGGGTGGGCCACGCGCTGCTGCGCGAACGCCGCCGCTCCACCGACCCTGCGGGCACCCCGGTCGAGTGGTCCGAGGACCGCTATCTGCCGGGGACGGTGGCGTTCACGGTGCACAACTCGGTGGCGGCGAGTGCGTTGGGGCGGCAGTTGGGGAAGGAGTGAGGGGCTGTCACTGACCCGGCGGGGCACCTCTTCGGGCTCCACAAACACGGCCTCGGACAACTCCTCGTCACGGGGCCGCAGTGAGGCCGCCGCTGCCTCATCGAGGGTGCCGCCGTCGAAGACGAACGCGAGTTGGTCGTCCCAGGGACCGTGCGGTGCCACCCAGTCCACCACGAGCAATCCCCGCAACGTCGGCCTGAGCCGCAACTCCTCGCTCAGCTCCCGAATCGCCGCGTCCTCCGGCGGCTCGTTCGCACTGCCGCGTCGAGATCCCCCCGTCGCAGATGGATGTCCACCAGCGTGATCCGGCTCAGCGCGAGCGAACGCGCTCGCCCAGTCTCCCGAAGCGTGATCGCCTCCTCCGCCTGCGTCAGGGCCTCGTCGAGCCGGTCGAGGTCGCGCAGGATCAGCGCCGATTCGCTCGCCAGCGCGGCGGCATCGAACGGGCTCAGCCACTGGTGTTCCATGTCGGCCGCACCGTCAAGATCGCGTCGGGCCTCGTCGAGCGCCCGGGCGGCTGGGGTGTACTGCCCAGCCACGGCCAGGGCGCGGGAGTCACGCGGCCGAGGCCCGTCCGAGCCAACCCGGCCCAGCCGCCCCCGTGCTGCACGAACAACGACGAAAGCCCGCCCCACCCCCGGAAGGGGCGAGGCGGGCCTCGTCGTAAATCAACTACCGGTCAACTCCCGGCTCAGCAGCCGAAGTCGACCAGACTGAACGTGGCGTAGTGGTCGGCGGTGTAGTAGTCCTCGTGGGCCTGCTCGCCCGCGATGATCCGGCGGGCGCCGCGCGTCGGCGCGCCCGGGGTGATCACCGTGTACTCGTGGTAGTAGCCGCGGCTCTGGCTCGGCAGCGCCTGCTCGCGGTTGTCGAAGACGATGCCGTCCCGGGGGTACGGGAACGGGCCGCCCTGGTCGATGAGGCTGATCGTGTCGTGCGCCTGGGACGGCAGCGCGGAGTAACAGACGTTGCCGACCGACTTCACGGACACGGAGGCGGAGACGGCGGTGGCCGCGGGGGCGGCCGACGCCGAGCCGACGACCGGCCCGGCGAGGAGGGTGGCGGCTATGGCGAAGGCGCCACCAAGGGCTGCGATGCGTGGGGGGATTGTCATGTGCACCATGATGACGCGCGTAGAGCGGGGGCCGTCAACGCCAACACCGTTGATTTTTCTACCTGTTAACCGAGGCGGTCCGCCGCGTAACGGGAGCGTCACGGGAGGTTAAGCCGGGCGCAACCTAAGATCATCCGCTGTCCTGTCGTCTGCTGCCCTGTCGCGTGCTGTCCTGTCGCGTGCTGTCCTGTCGTTCTACCGCGATCCGTCTACCGCGATCCGTCTACCGCGATCGGTCTACCGCGATCCGTAGACCACCCCCGGCGTCTCCGCCTCCGCGAGGAGTTTCAGTGCCGCATCGCCCGCCTCGCGCGGGGTCCAGCGGGCGCCCTTGTCGCTGGTGGGGCCCGGACGCCAGCCCTCCATCACGGTGATGCGGCCCGCCTCCGCCTCGAAGACCCGGCCGGTGACGCCCTCGCTCGCGGCCGAGCCCAGCCACACCACCAGCGGCGAGACGTTCTCCGGGGCCATCGCGTCGAAGGCCCCCGCCCTGCCCGGCGCCGCCATCGCCTCCGCGAAGGTGCCCTCGGTCATCCTGGTGCGGGCCGCCGGGGCGATCGCGTTGACCTGGACTCCGTACCGGCCCATCTCCGCCGCCGCGACCAGGGTCAACCCCACGATCCCGGCCTTCGCGGCGCTGTAGTTGCCCTGGCCGACCGACCCCAACAGTCCTGCCCCGGAGCTGGTGTTGACGACCCGGGCCGCGACCTCGCGGCCTGCCTTCGCCTCGGCGCGCCAGTGCGCGGCGGCGTACTTCAGCGGCAGGAAGTGGCCCTTGAGATGGACCCGCACGACCGCGTCCCAGTCGTCCTCGTCCAGGTTGACCAGCATCCGGTCGCGCAGGAACCCCGCGTTGTTGACCAGGGTGTGCAGCGCACCGAACGCGTCCACCGCCGTCGCGACCAGCGAGGCCGCGCCCTGGGCCGTGGCGATGTCGCCGCCGTGCGCCACCGCCTCGCCGCCCGCCGCGTGGATCTCGTCCACCACGGACTGCGCGGGGCCGCCCGATCCGCCCGCCCCGTCGGCTTGGACCCCGAGGTCGTTGACCACGACCCGCGCCCCCTGCTCGGCGAACGCCAGCGCATGCGCGCGGCCGAGCCCCCGTCCCGCGCCGGTCACGATGACGACCCGACCCTCGCACAAACCGCTCATCTTCCGTTCCCTTCCGACTGGTTGACGTTTGCCGCGTCCAGGAACGCCGGGCGCTCCCCGCCGCCGTGGACAAGCAGCGACGCTCCGCTGACGTAGGCCGCCTTCGCGGAGGCGAGGAAGACCGCGGCCGCCCCGACCTCCTCGGGCTCGGCGAGTCGGCCGAGCGGCACGGTCGCACCCACCCGCGCGACGCCCTCCGCGTCGCCGTAGTGCAACTCGCTCAGTTCCGTGCGGACCATCCCGAGGACCAGGGTGTTGACCCGGACCTCGGGCGCCCACTCCACCGCCATCGAACGCGCGAGGCTCTCCAGACCCGCCTTCGCTGCCCCGTACGCCGCCGACCCCGGCGAGGGCCGCCCCCCGCTCACGCTGCCGATCATCACGACCGATCCCCGGGCCGCCCGCAGATGGGGCCGGGCGGCGAGCGACGCGGTGAGCGGGGCCGTCAGATTCAGCTCGACGACCCGCGCGTGACGTTCCGCCTCACCCTCGTCGAGCAGCCGGTACGGAGTTCCGCCCGCGTTGTTGACCAGCGTGTCAAGGTGTCCGTAGTCGGCGGCGACCTCCGCGAAGAAGCCTCGTACGGCGTCGGGTTCGCGCAGGTCGAGCGGGCGGAACTCGGCTGTGCGGCCGCTGAGTTCGACGGGTTCGTCGGGCGGTCTGCGGGCGCACACGACGACGTCCGCGCCCGCCCCGAGGAACGCCCTCGCGATCCCCGCGCCCACGCCCCGGGTGCCACCGGTGACGACGACTGCCTTCCCGGCCAGCTCCATCCGCTGCTACCTTCCTGACTCAACACCTGACCTAACAAATGTTTGGTGGAAAGGTAGCTGATCCGCCCATGGGTGTCTCCACCGCAAGCCCCGAGAAGGGCATTTGCCTCGTCACAGTCGACTTCCCGCCCGTCAACGCCCTTCCCGTACAGGGCTGGTACGAGCTGGCCGACGCGGTCCGCGCGGCCGGGCGCGACCCCGAGAACCGCTGTGTGGTGCTCGCCGCCGAGGGCCGCGGCTTCAACGCCGGGGTCGACATCAAGGAGTTGCAGCGCGACCCGGGGCACGCCGCTCTCATCGGCGCGAACCGGGGCTGCTACGAGGCCTTCGCCGCCGTATACGAGTGCGAGGTGCCGGTCGTCGCGGCGGTCGGCGGGTTCTGCCTCGGCGGTGGCATCGGCCTGGCCGGCAACGCGGACGCGATCGTGGCGAGCGACGACGCCGTCTTCGGCCTGCCCGAACTGGACCGGGGCGCGCTCGGCGCCGCCACCCACCTCGCCCGCCTCGTCCCGCAGCACCTCATGCGCGCGCTGTACTACACCTCGCGCACGGCGACGGCCCAGGAGCTGCACGCCCACGGCTCGGTGTGGAAAGTGGTCCCTCGCGCCGAACTCCCTTCCGCGGCCCTGGAGTTGGCGCGGGAGATCGCCCGCAAGGACGGCACCCTGATCCGCCTCGCCAAGGCCGCCATCAACGGCATCGACCCGGTCGACGTACGCCGCAGCTACCGGTTCGAGCAGGGCTTCACCTTCGAGGCAGGCCTCAGCGGCGTCGCCGACCGCGTCCGCGACACCTTCGGATCAGCTGACACCTCCGGCGCACCGGCCACCGAGGAGGTCTCCCCGTGACGGACAAGACCATGACGCCCGAGGACGTCGTCGCGCGGCTGCGCAGCGGCATGACCGTCGGCATCGGCGGCTGGGGCTCGCGCCGCAAGCCGATGGCGCTGGTGCGGGCCCTGCTCCGCTCCCCCGTCACCGACCTGACGGTGATCTCGTACGGCGGCCCCGACGTCGGACTGCTCGCCGCCGCCGGGCGGATCCGCAAACTGGTCGCGCCGTTCGCCACGCTCGACTCGATCCCCCTGGAGCCGCACTTCCGCGCGGCTCGCCAGGCGGGCGCCTTCGAGCTGATGGAGGTCGACGAGGCGATGTTCATGTGGGGGCTGCACGCGGCCGCCAATCGACTGCCCTTCCTGCCGGTCCGCGCGGGCATCGGCTCGGACGTGATGCGGGTCAACCCGGCGCTGCGTACGGTCACTTCACCGTACGAGGACGGCGAGACGTTCGTCGCGATGCCGGCTCTGCGCATGGACGCGGCGCTCGTCCACCTCAACCGCGCGGACCGGCTCGGCAACGGCCAGTACCTGGGCCCGGACCCGTACTTCGACGACCTGTTCTGCGAGGCCGCGGACAGCGCGTACGTCTCGTGCGAGCGCATCGTGGACGGCTTCCGGGGCGCGGTGCCGCAGTCCCTGCTGGTCAAGCGGTACGCGGTGACCGGGGTCGTGGAGAGCCCGAACGGCGCGCACTTCACGTCGTGCGTGCCCGACCACGGCCGCGACGAGCCGTTCCAGAAGCTGTACGCGACCACGCCCTGGCCCGAGTTCGCCGAGCGTTTCCTGTCCGGGCCGGACGAGAAGTCCTACCAGTCGGCGGTGCAGAGCTGGCACGAGGAGCGGAAATGACGACCAGCACTGTGCGGGTGTCCCGCGCCGAGTACTGCGTGATCGCTTGCGCCGAGGCGTGGCGCGACAACGGGGAGGTGCTCGCGAGCCCGATGGGCGTGATCCCCTCGGTGGGTGCCCGGCTCGCCCGGCGCACCTTCTCGCCGGACCTGCTGCTCACCGACGGCGAGGCGATGCTGGTCGGCCTCGACGGCGAGCCCGAGGGCTGGCTGCCGTATCGCCAGCACCTGGCCATGGTCACCGGCGGGCGGCGGCACGTGATGATGGGCGCGAGCCAGATCGACCGGTTCGGCAACCAGAACATCTCCTGCATCGGCGACTGGAACCGGCCCGCCCGCCAGCTCCTCGGCGTACGCGGTGCACCCGTCAACACCCTTAATAATCCGGTGAGTTACTGGGTGCCGAAGCACTCGACCCGGGTCTTCGTGCCGAAGGTCGACATGATCAGCGGGGTCGGGTACGACAGCGCGGCGACCGCGGGCCCGTCCGCGACGCGCTACCACCGCATCCCGCGCGTCGTGAGCGATCTGGGCGTCTTCGACTTCGCGACGCCGGACCACTCGATGCGGGTGGTGTCCCTGCACCCCGGGGTCACGGCCGATGACGTACGGGAGGCGACGGCGTTCGAACTGTCCGGCCTCGACGATCCGGCGTACACCCGCGAACCCACCACCGAAGAACTCCGCCTCATCCGCGAGGTCATCGACCCGGACAGCCTGCGCGACCGCGAGGTCAGGCCGTGACACCGCCCCGCCTGGAGACGGCGCTGACGAAGCTGGCCGGCGTCCGGCATCCGATCGTGCAGACCGGCATGGGCTGGGTCGCGGGCCCGCGCCTGGTCTCGGCCACCGCGAACGCGGGCGCCCTCGGCATCCTCGCCTCCGCGACGATGACGACCGAGCAGTTGAAGCGGGCGGTGCGGGAGGTCAAGTCCCGTACGGAGGAACCGTTCGGGGTCAACCTGCGGGCCGATGCCGCCGACGCCCGCGAGCGGGTACGGATCATCATCGACGAGGGCGTGCGCGTGGCGTCCTTCGCCCTCGCCCCCTCCCGCGAACTCATCGCCGAGCTGAAGGACGCGGGCGTCGTCGTGATCCCGTCCATCGGCGCGAGGCGCCACGCCGAGAAGGTCGCGGCGTGGGGCGCGGACGCGGTGATCGTGCAGGGCGGCGAGGGCGGCGGGCACACCGGAGAGGTGGCAACTACCGTCCTGCTGCCGCAAGTTGTGGATGCAGTGGACATCCCGGTGATCGCGGCGGGCGGCTTCCACGACGGCCGGGGCCTGGTGGCCGCGCTCGCCTACGGCGCGGCGGGCGTGGCGATGGGCACCCGCTTCCTGCTGACCTCCGACTCCACGGTCCCGGACGCGGTGAAGGCGAAGTACTTGGAAGCCACGGTCAAGGACGTCACCGTGACCAGGGCCGTGGACGGGCTGCCGCACCGCATGCTGCGTACGGAACTCGTCGCATCGCTGGAAGGGGCGGGACGCGTCGGCGCGCTGGCACAGGCGGTGCGCCGGGCGGCCGGCTTCAAGAAGATCTCCGGCCTGACCTGGCCCCAACTGGTCAGGGACGGCCTGGCGATGAAGCACGGCAAGAACCTGACGTGGAGTCAGGTGCTGCTTGCGGCCAACACTCCGATGCTGCTGAGGGCGTCGATGGTCGAGGGCCGCACCGATCTCGGAGTGATGGCCTCGGGCCAAGTGGCAGGGCTGATCGAAGACCTCCCGAGCTGCGAGGAACTGATCACCCGCGTGATGACCGAGGCCGCGCATGTGCTCGCCACCCTGCCGACGACGGCGGGGTGAATCCCCCTATTCGCACGGGAGTTGATCCCCCCCCCATGAGCCACGCCACCCGCAGAGTGACGCGAGCCAGGATGGCGACCGCCGTGGCCGTCGCCGCGACCCTGGCGGTGGGCATACTGCCCGCGACGACATCGGCAGCAGCCGCCGCACCCACCACCGGCACACACCACCAAGCCGCCTCCCCCATCCACCAGGTCGTCCTGCAAGGCGCGGTCAACGTCCGCGACCTGGGCGGATACGGCACGTACGACGGGAAGCGGGTCAGGTACGGCCTCGCGTACCGGGCGGACTCCCTGAACAGGACAACGGACGCGGACGTCGCGACCCTCTCGCGGCTCGGCCTGCGCGAGGTGGTCGACTTCCGGGTGCCCCTGGAGCTCCAGTACGACGGCCCCGACCGCCTCCCCGCCGGGCTCGCCCCCACCGCACGCCCGGTCTCCGACAGCGGCCTGTACGCGCAGATGCTGGCCGCGATCGGGTCCAAGGACCCGGCGAAGCAGGACGCGATGCTGGGCCACGGCAAGGCGGAGGCCCTCATGCGGACGGTGTACCAGGACTTCGTCTCGGATCCGGCGAGCCGAGCGCAGTTCGGATCGACACTGAAGGACCTGGCGGCGGGCCGAGGCCCTCTCCTGTTCCACTGCACATCGGGCAAGGACCGTACGGGGTGGGAGAGTTACGTACTGCTGCGCGCGCTGGGCGTGCCGGACGCGACGGCCCAGCAGGACTACCTGGCGTCCAACGGCTTCCGGGCGGCGGCGGACGCGGCACTGCGGGCGGGCCTGAAGCAGTCGGGCATGATGCAGAACCCGGACCTGCTGATCCCGCTGCAGGAGGTGCGCCTCGACTACCTGAACGCGGCGGTGGCCCAACTGTCGTCCCAGTACGGCGACTTGTACGGGTACCTGACGCAGGGGCTGGGCCTCGGCCTCCGCGACTTGGCGGCGCTGCGGGTGCGGCTGGTGGACTGACGCAGGGGGGCGACTTTGCGGGCGGCGGGGCGGGGTGCCGCGGGGCTGGGCCCCGGACCCCGCACCCCCTCCTCCGCGACGCGGAAGGTCTGAGCGCGGGGCCCCTACGGGGTGCGGCCCCCTTTGGTCTGCGCAGTTCCCCACGCCCCTTAACCCGCTTTCGCCCGCGGGCCGTACGTGGCTGGTCGCGCAGTTCCCCGCGCCCCTATCAGGGTTGCTCCTAGCAGGATCGAACCTGGCAGGGGGGCATACCCAGCCCGTCCGGCGTTTGAGGACGAGCGCCCTTCGGGCGCGAACGGGGTCTGGGGCGGAGCCTCAGGAGACCGGCCTCACCGCTCTTCAACCCCCGGAGGCCACGTGGCGGAGCCGCAGAGTGTCACAGCGGGGAGGGGTGGGGTGGGGATAGATCAGGCGCCGGAGCGACGCCCGCGCCCACCCTGCCCGCGGGAACCCGCACCCTGCCCAGAGCCCTGCGCATGCCCACCCTGCGAACGGGATGCGGCACCCTGCCTGGCGGAGCCGCCGGCACCCTGCCGAGCGGAACCGGAGCCCTGCCTGGCAGAGCCAGAACCCTGCGCGCGGGGTGCGGACGCCTGGCCCGCGCCCCCGCGGGAACCCTGCCCGCCGCGGCGGCCCCGGCTGCGCCCCCCGGAGGGAGCCCGCTTCGGCTCCGGCTGGGCCGGCACCTCGATGACCACCGGCACCCCGGACGGCTCCCGCGCGCCCGTGACCCGTACGAGTTCCTCGGAGCTCGACTTGATCTCCGCCGTCCGGGGACGGATCCCCGCGAACGACATGAGCTTGGTCATCTCGCGCTTCTCCTCGGGAAGCACCAGCGTGACGACACTGCCCGACTCGCCCGCCCGCGCGGTGCGGCCGCCGCGGTGGAGGTAGTCCTTGTGGTCGGTCGGGGGGTCCACGTTGACGACCAGGTCCAGGTCGTCGACGTGAATGCCTCGCGCGGCGACGTTGGTCGCGACCAGCGCGGTGACCTGGCCGTTCTTGAACTGGTCCAGCGTGCGGTTGCGCTGCGGCTGCGAGCGCCCGCCGTGCAGGCCCGCCGCGCGGACGCCGCTGGAGAGCAGCCGCTTGACCAGCCGGTCCACGGAGCGCTTGGTGTCCAGGAACATGATCACGCGGCCGTCGCGGGCCGCGATGCGCGTGGTGACGGCCTTCTTGTCGGTCTCGTCCATCACGTACAGGACGTGGTGTTCCATCGTGGTGACCGCGCCGGCCGACGGGTCGACGGAGTGGACCACCGGGTCGGTGAGGAACATCCGGACCAGGCGGTCGATGTTGGCGTCCAGGGTCGCCGAGAACAGCATGCGCTGGCCGTCCGGCTCGACCTGCTTGAGCAGCGCGGTGACCTGCGGCATGAAGCCCATGTCGGCCATCTGGTCGGCCTCGTCGAGGACGGTGATGCCCACGTTCTCCAGTGAGCAGTCACCCCGCTCTATGAGGTCCTTGAGCCGGCCCGGGGTGGCGACCATGACCTCGGCGCCGCGGCGCAGCGAGTTCGCCTGCTTGGTGATGGAGAGCCCGCCGACGACGGTGGTGAGGCGCAGGTTGACGGCCGTCGCGTACGGCGTGAGCGCGTCGGTGACCTGCTGTGCGAGCTCGCGCGTCGGTACGAGGACCATGGCGAGCGGCGCCTTGGGCTCGGCGCGCCGGCCCGCGGTGCGGGCGAGCAGGGCGAGGCCGAAGGCGAGGGTCTTGCCGGAGCCGGTGCGGCCGCGGCCGAGGATGTCGCGGCCCGCGAGCGAGTTCGGCAGGGTGGCGCCCTGGATCGGGAACGGCTCGGTCACGCCCTGCGCGTCGAGCGTCTTGAGGAGCGCCGCGGGCATGTCCAGGTCGGCGAAGGCCTCGACGGCGGGCAGCGCGGGGGTGAGGGTCTCCGGCAGTTTGAATTCGCCCTGCGGCGCCATGGTCCTGCCCTTGGCGGGCTTCGTGGACTTGGCGGCGGGCCGGCCGGAACCCCTGCGGGCACCGGAACTGGAACCGGAACCGGAACGGGAGCCGGTACCGGCACCGGAACCGGCACCGGAGCGCTTGCTGGTCATGCGCGTCATACGGAATTTGCCTTCCTGGGACAAGACAGCACAAGCCGGGACCCGCACCTGAGGGTGCGGGCCCCGGCTGCGAAATTCGCGAGCCGCTAGAACGCGGCTGCAAAATACGCCTCGTCGGCGATTAGGCGGGGAGAATGTTCTCCGCCTGCAGGCCCTTCTGGCCCTGGGTGACCTCGAAGGAGACCTTCTGGCCCTCAAGGAGCTCACGGAAGCCGGAGGAGGCGATGTTGGAGTAGTGGGCGAAGACGTCGGGGCCGCCGCCGTCCTGCTCGATGAAGCCGAAGCCCTTTTCCGAGTTGAACCACTTCACGGTGCCAGTAGCCATGTCATTTCTCCTAAGACAGGGGCAGTTCCGGAAATCCGCGGATTTACGGATTCCTCGTCGCCGCATTGAGCCCATCCGGAGAAACCCCGGAAACAAATAATGCGCCTGAGGATCATTCCCGTCAGGCGCACATAAAGTATATGGGTACCAAAACTGCAACAGCCACCACGATAGCACGCCGTCGTGCGGCCCGTCCGTGGCGCTCGTCACCAAGAGCCTGTGGAGCTCGCTGGAGCGGTGCCGCCCGCCGCTCCCCCTGCCGCGGCGGCCCCCGTACCTACAGCCGCTCGATGATCGTCACGTTGGCCTGGCCGCCGCCCTCGCACATCGTCTGGAGGCCGTAGCGTCCACCGGTGCGCTCCAGCTCGTGAAGGAGCGTCGTCATCAGCTTGACGCCGGTCGCGCCGAGCGGGTGGCCGAGCGCGATCGCGCCGCCGTTGACGTTGACCCGGGCCGGGTCGGCTCCGGTCTCCTTCAGCCAGGCGAGCACCACCGGCGCGAAGGCCTCGTTGATCTCGACCAGGTCCAGGTCGTCGATCTTCATGCCGGTCTTCTTCAGGGCGTACGCGGTGGCCGGGATCGGGGCGGACAGCATGCGGATGGGGTCCTCGCCGCGTACCGAGAGGTGGTGGATGCGGGCGCGCGGGGTCAGGCCGTGCTCGGCGACGGCGCGCGCGGAGGCGATGAGGAGGGCGGCCGCGCCGTCGGAGACCTGGGAGGAGCAGGCCGCGGTGATGGTGCCGCCGTCCATGACGGGCTTGAGCCCGGCCATCTTCTCCAGGGTGGTGTCCCTGCGCGGCCCCTCGTCCGTTGTCACGTCTCCGTATGCGACGGTCTCGCGCTCGAAGCGGCCCTCGTCGATGGCGCGGGCGGCTCGTCGGTGCGAGGTCAGCGCGAACTCCTCCATGTCGCGGCGCGAGATCCCCCATGTCTCGGCGATCAGTTGCGCGCCGTGGAACTGGTTCACGGGCGCGTCCCCGTAGCGGGTCCGCCATCCCTCGCTGCCGAGGTAGGGGCCGTCGGTCAGGCCGAGCGGTTCGGCGGCCTGGCGCGAGGCGAAGGCGATCGGGATCATCGACATGTTCTGGGTGCCGCCGGCGACCACCAGGTCCTGGGTGCCCGAGAGCACGCCCTGCGCGGCGAAGTGGATCGCCTGCTGCGACGAGCCGCACTGGCGGTCGATGGTGACGCCGGGCACCTCTTCGGGCAGGCCCGCCGCCAGCCAGGACGTACGGGCGATGTCGCCGGCCTGCGGGCCCACGGTGTCCAGGCAGCCGAACACCACGTCCTCGACGGCGGCCGGGTCGATGCCGCTGCGCGCGACGAGCGCGTTGAGGACATGGGCGCCGAGGTCGGCCGGGTGGACCGCCGAGAGCCCTCCCCCGCGCCGGCCCACCGGGGTGCGTACCGCTTCGACTATGTAGGCCTCGGCCATGCCAACTCCCCAATCGGACAATCGAGTTACGTACGTACGGCGATTCCGTCCAGGACCATCGAGAGGTACTGGCGGGCGATCTCCTCCGGGCTGTGCCGGCCGCCGGGGCGGTACCAGGACGCGGCCACCCACACCGTGTCGCGCACGAAGCGGTAGGTGAGGCGGATGTCCAGGTCGACGCGGAAGGCGTTCGAGGCGACCCCGCGCTCCAGGGTCCCCAGCCACGCCTTCTCGAACTTCTGCTGCGAGTCGGCCAGGTAGTGGAAGCGGGGCAGCGCGGCCAGGTGCTTGGACTCCTTCTGGTAGATCGCGACGGCGGCGCGGTGCCGGTCGATCTCCCGGAAGGACTCGGTGACCAGGGCCTCGATGGTCTCCCTCGGGCCGAGCCCGGCGGCGAGCACGGCGTCGTAGCCCTCCCAGAGTTCGTTCAGGAAGGTCGAGAGGATCTCGTCGAGCATCGACTCCTTGGAGTCGAAGTGGTAGTAGAGGCTGCCCGCGAGCAGGCCCGCCTCGTCGGCGATCTTCCGGACGGTGGTGGCGTTGTACCCCTGGGCGGCGAACACCTCGGCCGCCGTGGCCAGGAGTTCGCGCCGCCGCTCGGGCGAGGCGGTCACCTGCGTCTTCTTCTTGTTCGTCGGCACCCGCCCATTGTGCTGCCCCCGCTAGGGGGTGTCCGATGGGTCAGGGCCGGACAGGTCGTGGCGTCTGGTGCGGTGCATCGCAAGGCGCCGGAGCGTCTTGATAGCGGAGCTATCGGGACGCTTCGGCAACGCGGCGAGGTGCCGTGCCAGGCGTCGCGGCCCCGGCCATGACCCATCGGACACCCCCTAGGCGTGCTGGCTGCTGACGGAGACGACCTCGCCGGTCAGGTACGAGGAGTAGCCGCTGGCCAGGAACACGATGACGTTGGCGACCTCCCAGGGTTCGGCGTAGCGGCCGAACGCCTCGCGGGCGGTGAGTTCTTCGAGGAGTTCGGCGGAGGTCACCTTCACCAGGTGCGGGTGCATGGCGAGGCTGGGCGCGACCGCGTTGACCCGCACGCCGAACTCGGCGGCCTCGATCGCCGCGCACCGGGTGAGCGCCATGACGCCGGCCTTGGCGGCGGCGTAGTGGGCCTGGCCCGCCTGGGCGCGCCAGCCGACGACGGACGCGTTGTTGACGATCACGCCGCCCCGGCCGGACTCCTTGAAGGAGCGGAGGGCCGCCCTCGTACAGCGGAAGGTGCCGTTCAGGGTGACGTCGAGGACCTTGGACCACGCGTCGTCGGTCATGTCGACGAGCGGGCAGGTGCCGCCAAGTCCCGCGTTGTTGACGACGATGTCGAGTCCGCCGTGTTCGTGGGCGGCGCGTGCGAAGAGGGCGGCGACCTGTTGTTCGTCGGTCACGTCGCAGGGGACGGAAGCGATGCGGTGCGCGCCGAATTCGTCGGCGAGCGCCTGCTCGGTCTCCTTGAGGCGGCGGGCGTGGGCGTCGCCGATGACGACGCGGGCGCCCTCTTCGAGGAGCCTGCGGGCGGTGGCGCCGCCGATCCCGGCGCCGGCCGCCGCCGTGACGACGGCGGTGCGGCCGTCGAGCAGGCCGTGGCCCGGCACGTACTGAGCCTTGTTGTCCGTCACGGCGCCACGTTAACCTACCAAACACTTGTTAGGGAAGGATGGTGTGCCGTACCCATGGACCTGGACCCCACGCCCGACCAGGAGGCCTTCCGGGCCGAGGCGCGCGACTGGCTCGCCGCCCACGTCCCGGCCTCTCCGCTCCCCTCCCTGGAGACCGAGGCGGGTTTCGCCGCGCACCGGGAGTGGGAGGCGCGCTTGTACGCGGACCGCTGGTCGGTGGTGTCGTGGCCCGAGGAGTACGGGGGCCGGGGCGTCGACATCTTCAAGTGGCTGATCTTCGAGGAGGAGTACTTCGCGGCGGGCGGCCCGGGCCGCGTCTCCCAGAACGGGATCAACCTGCTCGCGCCCACCCTGTTCGACCACGCGACGCCCGAGCAGCGCGCGCGGATCCTGCCGGACATGGCGAGCGGTGCGACGATCTGGGCGCAGGCCTGGTCCGAGCCGGAGGCCGGTTCGGACCTCGCCTCGCTGCGCTCCAAAGCCGTGCGCACGCAAGGGGGTTGGCTGCTTTCGGGGCAGAAGACGTGGTCGTCGCGGGCCGCGTTCGCCGATCGCGCCTTCGGCATCTTCCGTACGGATCCGGACGCGGCCAAGCCGCACCAGGGCCTGACCTGTCTGATGTTCGACCTGCGGGCGCCCGGCGTGACGGTCCGCCCCATCGGGCGCCTCGACGGCAAGCCGGCCTTCGCCGAGCTGTTCCTCGACGGTGTCTTCGTGCCGGACGAGGACGTGATCGGCGAGGCGGGCGCGGGCTGGCGGATCGCCATGTCGACGACCGGCAACGAGCGCGGCCTGATGCTGCGCTCCCCCGGCCGCTTCCTCGCCTCGGCCGCGCGGCTCGTGGAGCTGTGGCGCACGGCGGGCGACCCGGCGGACACCGCGCTGCGCGACCGGGTCGCGGACGCGGTGATCGGGGCGCGCGCCTATCAGCTGTTCACCTGCGCGAACGCCTCCCGCTTCGCGGCGGGCGAGACCATCGGCGCCGAGTCGAGCCTGAACAAGGTGTTCTGGTCGGAGTACGACATCGCTCTGCACGAGACCGCGCTCGACCTGCTCGGCCCGTACGGCGCACTGTCCGACGAGGCCGACGAGGCGCCGGCGAACGGCAGTTGGGCCGAGAGCTACGTCTTCTCTCTGGCCGGTCCGATCTACGCGGGGACGAACGAGATCCAGCGCGACATCATCGCCGAGCGCCTGCTCGGCCTGCCGAAGGGCCGCCGATGAGGTTCCTGCTCACCCCGGAACAGCTCGACTTCGCCCGTTCCCTGGACGCGATGCTGACCGCCGCCGACACCCCCTCGGCAGTACGGGCCTGGGGCGCGGGGGACGCGGGGCCCGGGCGCGCCCTGTGGTCCCGGGTCGCCGAGGCCGGGGTGTTCGCGCTTGCCGCGCCCGAGGCGTACGAGGGTGTCGGGCCGCTCACCGTCGAGCTGGCCGTCGCCTGCGTGGAGTTGGGGCGGCACGCGGTGCCGGGGCCGCTCGTGGAGACGGTCGCGGCGTCCGCCCTCCTCGCCCGGCTCGCGGAGCTCGGCGAGGAGGGGCCGGCCAAGCGGCTGCTGCCGGGGCTGGTCTCGGGCGCCTGCGTGGCGAGCGTGCTGTTCCCGGGCGCGGGCCCGTACGCGCTCGACGCGGACGCGGCGGATGTGGTCCTCACGGTGACCGGCCACGAGGTGCGGCTCGCCCCGGGCCACGGCCCTGTCCAGCCCTCGGCCGATCCGGCACGGCGCCTCGCCCGCCCCCTGCCCGGCGGTGAACTCCTCGCCACCGGGCCCCAGTTGGCGGAGGCTGTCGCGTACGCCAGCGGCTGGGCGCGGCTCGCCGCGGCAGGCCAGTGCCTCGGGATCGCCGAGGCGCTGCTCGCCCGGACCGTGGCGTACGTCAAGCAGCGCACTCAGTTCGGGACGCCCATCGGCTCCTTCCAGGCGGTCAAGCACCGGCTCGCGGACACGCTGGTCGCGGTGGAGTTCGCCCGGCCGCTGCTGTACGGGGCTGCCCTTTCGCTCGCGCCCGGTGATGTGGCCGCGGCGAAGGTGACGACCGGGGAGGCCGCCTACGCCGCCGCCCGCACCGCGCTGCAACTGCACGGCGCGGTGGGCTACACGCAGGAGCTCGACCTGTCGCTGTGGCTGCGGAAGGCACGTCCGCTGAGGGATGCGTGGGGTTCGCCGAGCGAGTGCCGGGCTGCGGTGCTGGGAGGCTGAACGGTCGGCGTGACCGTCGCGAGCCGGGCCGGCCGGGCGTCAGTGGAGCTGGCCCGTGGGGCGGACCACCACGGAATTCACCTCGACCCCGGACGGCTGCGCCAGCGTCCACACGATCGCCTCGGCCACGTGGTCCGGGGTCATCGCGGGGCCGTCCGGGACGACGCCCGTCGGGTGGCTCGACCAGAACGGGCTGTCCACGCGGCCCGGCGCGACCAGCGTCACGCCGACGCCCGAGCCGGTGACCAGGACGCGGGTGTTCTCGGCGAGCGAGGTCAGCGCGCCTTTGGTCACCGAGTACATGTTGCCGGGCGTGTTCTTGATGCCCGCCGTGCTGCCCACCATCACGATGCGGCCGCCGCTCTCGGTGAGCGCGGGCAGCGCGGCCTTCACCAGGACTGCCGGGCCGAGCACGTTCACCAGGAGCATCTCGCGCCAGTGGTCGGGGTCGCCGTCGGCGAGGTTGTCGTGCGTGGAGAACCCGGCGTTGGCGACGACGTGGTCGAGCCGCCCGAAGTTCTTGACGGTCGCCTCGACCGCGGCGCCGATCGACGCGAGGTCGGTGGTGTCGGCGGCCATCGCCAACACCCCCTCCCCCGCGCCTAGTTCGGCCGCGAAGGCATCCAGCCTCGCCTGGTCGCGGCCCGTGACGGCCACCCGGTGCCCGCCGTCCACGAGGCGCCGGACGGTCGCGGCGCCGATCCCGCTCGCCCCGCCGGTGACGAGGGTGACCGGGCCGTTGTTGTGCTCGCTGCTCATGAAATCCCCTGGATTCTCGAACCCGTCGCGTGCCCAGGGCGACTGTAGCGGCCCGCTCCTCAGGCGTCTTCGCGCAGGCTCTCCTCACTGTTGCCGCGCCGCAGCGTGCGCAGCGCGGTGCCGGGTCGCCAGGCGCGTACGACCAGTTCGTCGTTGTCCAGACCCGTATGTACGACCTCGGTCAGCTCGCCGCGGAAGAGGTGGAACGGCTCGGGCGGCTCCACCTGCGCGGCGTAGGCCGCCTTGACCGCCGGGTCGGTGACCTCCAGGGCTCGTCCGCTGATCCGTACGTCGCCATCGGTCATCTCCGCGTCGGGGCCGGGGTTGGCCTGCACCGAGAAGCGCGGGTCGCGGCGCAGGTCGAGGACCTTCATCGAGTTCGGCATCATGCCGAGCCACAGCTCGCCGTCCCGGAAGTCCACCTCCAGACCGGTCACCCGGGGCGATCCGTCCTTGCGCAGGGTGGCCAGGACATGGTGCTTGTACTTCTGGAACCGCTCCTCGACGAGCTCGGCGAACTGCGCCTCGGCCCGCCGGAACTCGCTCCAGCCGACCGCCTTGGTTCCTGTCTCCTTGGTTGCCATGGCTGCAGGAAACCTCAGATACCCGACATCTCCTGTCCGGATTGCCGCGCCGGCAGGGTGACGACGGCCGCATGCCCCTCGGCCCGGACGACCGCGGCGCCCTCGTCGGTCAGGACCGCGTCGTACGGGCCGAGGCGTACGCCGTCGACGCGTGCGGGCGCGTCGAGAGCGACGACCAGTGCGGGCCCGGTGACCGTCAGGTCGCCCCGCACCACGGCGACCGCCGGGGCGGGGTGGCCCCTGCGGAACATCACGTTGAAGTTGACGACGGGCCCGGCCAGGAGGCGGCAGTCGGTGGGGGCGTCGCCGGGGAAGCGCTGGGGCACGAACGGCTCGTCCACCAGGCGCCGTTGACCGTCCACGGTGAGGTCCATTCCGGCGCCCTCGACGACGGTGAGGATCCGGTCCACGCCGGGAAACCCGGAGAACGGACCGTCCGCGCCGACCTCCGCGAGGCTGACCCGCCACTCGAAGTCCCCCGTTCCCGCACCTTCGGGGTGGGCGGCGATGCCCCGCGTCACCCCGCCGCCGTTCTTCCACGGCACGGCTTGCCTGGCGGCGGCCCGCGACACCTTCAACGCACGATCCCTTCCGCGCGGGCGGCGCGCAGCCAGTGCGGGAACTCGCCGAGCAGCCGGTCGTAGAGCTGGGCGTCGCTCACCCTGCGCGGGTCGGTCCCGGCGGCGAAGAACCCGGCGTTGTCGACGCAGCGGTATTGGGGGACGGCCAGTTCATCGAGTCTGCGCAGGAAGTCGAACTGGTGGCTGCGAGGGTCTCCGAAGCCGATGAACTGCCAGAACATCGGCAGCGTGGCCGCCTTGCAGACGTACCGCTCGGCCGCGAGGCGGCTGCTGGGGCCGCCGTCCGTCTGGAAGACGACGAGCGCGGGGGCGTCCGCGCCGCTCTCCAGGTAGTGGTCGATGACCGCGTCCATCGCCACGTGGTAGTTGGTGCGGCCCATGTGGCCGAGGTTGGCGACGATGCGCTCGATGCGCCCGTGGTGGTTCTCCAGGGCGATCTCCGTCTCGGCGTCGATGCCGGTGGAGAAGAAGACCACCGGCACGCGGCCGTCGTCGTCGAGGTGGGCGGAGAGGCCCAACACCCGGTCGGCGAGCGCCTGCACGCTGCCGTTCTTGAAGTACGGGCGCATCGAGCCGGAGTAGTCGACGACCAGGTAGACGGCGGCGGTCTCGTCGTCGAGCCCGTGCTTCTCCAGGGACACGGCGGCGCTCTTGTAGAGGGAGACGAGCGCGGGCGCGGTCTCCTCCACGTTTCGGAGGGACAGTGCGGGCATGCGCCTCGTCTCCGTTCCGACGGGGTCGGGAGTGCCGAGGTTACGCGATGCGGGGTGGGTCCGGCTTGCCCCGGGCAGCCCCGGCCGGCCGGGGCGTTTCTGGCGTCCGGCGCCGGGGCGCTCCGCTGGGGGTGCGGATGTTCGTCCGCGGGCCTTCCGTGGCGGGTCGCTCCCCCAAGTTCTCGACTTCTCCCTCACTCTCGGCTTCGCTTGAGCGGGGGACCACCCCATGAACAGGGGGACCCACATCGCGGCGGAGCCGCACATGTCACAGCCCCCCGCGCTCCTTGGCGGCATGCGCTCTTGAGCCCACCCGGGGCGGGTCTGATCCCGGACGTCAGGATTCGCGCTGGGGGGCGCCGAGGTAGGTGAGAACTGCGAGGACGCGCCGGTGGCCGCTGTCCTCAGGGGGGAGGTCGAGCTTCACGAAAATGTTCCCGATGTGCTTGTGCACGGCCCGCTCGGTGACGACGAAGCGATCGGCGATCTCAGAGTTCCCGTATCCCTGGGCCATCATCGCGAGTACTTCGCGTTCGCGCTCGGTGAGCCGTGTCAGGGGGCTGCCGCGCGTCGCAAGCAACTGCCGGACCACGTCGGGGTCCAGCGCTGTGCCACCGGCCGCCACCCGGTACAGCGCCTCAAGGAAGTCGTCGATGCGGGCGACCCGGTCCTTGAGCAGGTAGCCGACGCCGGTGCCGTCGGCGAGTAGCTCTCGGGCATAGGTGTCCTCGACGTACTGGGAGAGCACGAGGATCGGGAGGCCGGGGACACGTTTCCTGGCGCGCAGTGCGGCTCTGATGCCCTCGTCGGTGAAGGACGGAGGGAGGCGGACGTCCACCACGGCCACGTCCGGCCGGTGTGCGACAGCGGCCGTCACGAAGGACTCGGCGTCCTCGGTCGTGGCGACCACCTCGTTCCCCAGGGCCTCCAGCATCGCGGAAAGTCCCTGCGCGAGCAGCGCGTTGTCCTCGGCGATCAGGATGCGCACGGGCACTCCACGGTGATCACTGTTGGCCCGCCTGGCGGGCTCTGCACCCACAGCCCGCCGTCAACCGCCTCGACGCGCTGTCGCATGCCGCGCAACCCGGTGCCACGGCCCTCGGCTGCCCCGCCCCGGCCGTCGTCGGTGATCTCCGCGCGGACCGTGCCGCCGGCCCTGGTCAGGGTGACCGACACGGAACCGGCGTCGCCGTGCTTGGCCGCGTTGGTGAGCGCCTCGGTGACGGCGAAGTACACGGCGACCTCGACCTGCGCCGGTACGTCGCCGAGTTCGCCGAGTTCCGCAGTGGCGGGTATCGGGCAGCGCGCAACGACCGCCGAGACCGCGCCGGTGAGGCCCCGGTCGGCGAGGATCGGCGGGTAGACGGAGCGCAGCACGTCGCGCAGCTCGGCCATCGCCTCCTCGGTGCCCTCCCGCGCCTGGGCCAACAGCGGGCCCACCGCTGCGGGGTTGGAGCCGAGCGTCCGCTCGGCGAGCCCGATCTGCATGGCGAGGGACACCAGCCGTGCTTGGGTGCCGTCGTGCAGGTCCCGCTCGATGCGGCGCAGCTCACTGCCGTGCGCGTTGATCGCCCCGGTGCGCGTCCGGTCCAGCGTTGACACGCGCTCGGCGAGGATCGCGGCGGCCGAAGGGGCGAGCAGCCAGCGGCTCACAGACGCCGCCAGCCTGGCCAGCAGGGGTGGGCCGAACAGGGCGAGCAGCACACTCAGCAGAAGCTGAGGCACTCCGGCGTAGACCGCGGACGCCCAGCCGTCGATCGGGATGTTCAGAATCAGCCTGATCGGCTCGTCCTCGGGGAACAGCCACCACAAACACACGAGTACGAGCACGGCCGCCGGGAACAGGAACAGCGCCGCGCCAATGAGGCCGAGCGTGGTGCCTGTGACCATCATGCCGGGAGCCCAGCGCAGGTCGCGGCCGGTCGCCGGATCCGACAGCGCCGCCATCAGGCGCCGTCGCGCGTGCGGTCCGGCTGCCGTTGTGGTCGCCGCCCACCGTCCCAGCCGGTCGCGTTCGCCGTCGGCCAGCCAGCGCAGTAGCCGGAGTTCGAACGGCAGGACGAGCAGGCCCACGCCCACCATGCAGAGCACGGCCGAGTACATCAGCACGGGCACCAGCACGACCAGGGTCAATCCGCGGATGAACGCCACCGCACAGTATCCGGCGGCATGGGCCGAACGCGCCACGCTCACTCGCGCAATCGAGAACACATTCACGTCGGCCACTCTTCCCCTCCCAGGCCTCCCGGCGCAGTGGTGCGCGCTACACCATTGGTCGGCGAGCGTGCACGATCGCCTCCGTCACGTCGCGGTTCGTAGCGTCACAGCCATGAAACGAACGAACACCCCGGGCTGCTCGCACCGCGGTCTCGTCCCCTTCCTGGCAATCAGCTTTGCTGGGGCGTGGATCACTATGATCCCGCTCTGGCTCGACGGCCTCCGTCGGACGAGCGCCGCGCAGGGGACTCCCCGGCTCGCGGCGCTGTGCATGATCCTCATGATGCTGGTGCCGGCGCTGACCGCCTTCGGCCTCACCGCGCGCCGCCGAGGGCCGCGCGAGGCCGTGCGGGTCCTCGGACTGGCCAGGGTCACACCGTGGCGGCACGAAGTCCACTGCGCCGCGATCGCACTCACGATCCCGCTCGGCCTCACCGCCGCCGGCCTGATGGTGGCCACGCTCGCCGACTGGTACATCCCCGCGCACCTGCCCGGGCCCGCCGTCATCACACCGCTCATGCTGAGCGCGCTGGTGTCCATTCCGCTGTACTTCGGCGAGGAACTCGGCTGGCAGGGCTACCTGCTGCCCCGGTTGCTACGCCACGGCAGGCCCCGCGGCCTACTGATCGGCGGCGCGATCTGGGGGGCATGGCACGTCCCGATGACCGCGCTCGGCGGAAGCTACCCCGGCCACTCGGTGCTGCTGGGCATACCAGTCGCCGTGGTGACCGCCATGCTGCTCGGAACGGTGATCGCCTCCGTCCGGCTGGTCACCGGGTCGGTGTGGGCGGCCGTCGCGGCGCACCTGTCGCTCAACGAGTTCGCGCTGCCGCTGACCCACGACGTCTCAGGTGACCTCGTCGATCCGCTGCTCGCCGGGCCGCTGAGCATCTCGACCTGGCCGGCGAGCGCCCTCGCCGTGCTTGGCATCTGGCTCACCTACCGACGGCGCGCCGGGACCATGCGCTCGGCGACGGCGCGGCCCGGCGCGCACTGGTCACGGTCCGGAGCGGCGACTTGACGAAGCGGTGACCGAGAAGCGTAGGTCTCCTTCACCGAAACCCCGCGCGCTGCCCGGCGCAGCGTGACTGTCACGCCGGACAGCTTTCCCCTGACCTCCCGCTCAGAGCCCTGGTGACGCTCCAGCAGGACCTTCTGGTTGCTCCTGGAAAGCCGGCAGCGCGAAGATTCGCTGTTTCGCCTCGTCCTCCATCAACTCGACCAAGGGCAGGACCAGTTCCCACAGGTTCTGTTTGTCCACCTCTCTCGTCAGGGCGTCCAGGTCCTCGTCCGACAGGGTGCCCGCCGCGTCCGCCACCACCTTGCGGGATTCCTCGGGCAGCACCTCCACCAGCGGGAGGAACTCCGCCCACAGGGCGGTCGCCACCACCGCGGGGACTATTCCGGCGAGGACCGCCGGGTCCGTGAGGGAGGGCAGTACTGCCACCGCCCGGCGGTCCTCCTCGCTCAGCAGGGCCACCAGCGGGAGCAGCGACTCCCACAGGTCCTGGTCGGCCACCGTCCGTACCAGTGTGTCCAGTCGGTCCTGCGGCTGGCGCGCGGCCAGGGTGGCGATCCGGGCGCGCTGGTCCCCCGTCACCATGCCGGCCACCGCGAGGGCCTCGGGCCACAGGCCGTCGGCCGCCGACGCGATGACCTGGGCCAGCCTCTCCTCGCCCATCAACTCGATGATCCTGCCGAGGCGTTGGGGCTGGTCCACCGCGAAACCCGTGCGCAGCACCACCGCGTCGTCGACCTGCGGCAGGATGCGGGTCAGCGCCGAGTCGCGCAGATGGCCGACGAAGCGGCCCATGGTGAGGTGGTCTCCGCGCTCGGCAAGGGTGACCGAGATGCGTACGAGCAGGTTCTCGTCGAGGCGGTCGACGATGCCCGCGATGCGGCGCGGGTCCAGGTGGGCGCAGGACGCGGCGGTGAACGCGACGGGGAGTTTCTCGATGATGTCGGCGGCCCGGGCCGGTTCGAGGCGGCCCGCTACGGCGGCGGCCAGGCGTGGGCCGAGTGCCTTTTGTGAGATGGCTGCGGCTACCCCGGCCGGGACGAGTTTGGTCGCCTTCGCTATGCGGTCCAGCATGTCGGGCGCCCCGTCGAACAGCGCGGCCACCGCCTGTTCGCGGAGCTTCCGCAGGTCCTCGGTGGGCAGCGCGGCCAGGAAGGCCAGGTGCTCGGGGCGCTCGTCGAGCAGGGCCGCGATCTTCTCGGTCTCGGCGCGGTTGCGGAGCTTGTCCATGGCCGACCTCACTTGAAGAGGATGCGGCGGACGGGGCCGCGGGCCAGGGCGGGCACCAGCTTCAGGGCCTCTTCGGCGGCCTCGCCGAGACCAGCCGCACGACTCTCGCGCTCCTTACGCAACGCGCCTGCCAGGAAAGCGAGTTGATCCTCCGTCAGCTCGGTGAGGGAGTCCGGCGGCGCGGCTCCCAGCTCCGTACTCAACTGCGACAGCGCTTCGTTGCTCAACGGATCCTCCCGGTGACGGACGGCGGCTCGTCCCGAGACTGGAGCGCAATTGACTAATAGTCAATACGTGGCGCGGGCCGCGGCCCGAACACGCCGCGGCGCCCGCCCAGTCGTCCGGTCGGGGACAGTGGGGCGGGCGCCGGTCAGTTCCGCACGTCGTTGTACGGGACGTATGAGGGGTACTGGACCCGGGGGCGTCAGACGGTGAGCGCGCGGTCCGTGGGGCGGATCGGGGCGGGCAGGTCGCTCGCGCCGGTCAGGTAGCGGTCGACGCCGCGTGCCGCGGAGCGGCCCTCGGCGATCGCCCAGACGATCAGGGACTGGCCGCGGCCCGCGTCACCGGCGACGAACACGCCGTCGACGTTGGTCGCGAAGTCCGCGTCACGCGCGACGTTGCCGCGCTCGTCGAGCGCCAGGCCGAACTGCGCCACCAGGCCGTTGGACTGGTCGGTGCCGGTGAAGCCCATGGCGAGGGTGACCAGCTGGGCGGGGATCCTGCGCTCCGTGCCCGGCTTCTGGGTCAGCTTGCCGTCGACGAACTCGACCTCGACGAGGTGCAGGAACTGGACGTTGCCGTCCTCGTCGCCCTCGAAGTGGGTGGTCGACACCGAGTAGACGCGCTCGCCGCCCTCCTCGTGCGCGGAGGTCACCTTGTAGAGCATGGGGAACGTCGGCCAGGGCTGGCCCGGGTTCCGCTCCTCGCCCGGCTTGGGCATGATCTCCAGCTGGGTGACGGAGGCCGCGCCCTGGCGGTGGGCGGTGCCCACGCAGTCCGCGCCGGTGTCGCCGCCGCCGATGACGACGACGTGCTTGCCCTCGGCGGTGATCGGGGGCGCCACGAAGTCGCCCTCCTGCACCTTGTTGGCGAGCGGCAGGTACTCCATCGCGAAGTGGATGCCGTTCAGTTCGCGGCCCGGGACCGGCAGGTCGCGCGAGACCGTGGCGCCGGCCGCGATGACGACGGCGTCGTAGCGCTTGCGCAGCTTCGCGGCGTCGATGTCCCGGCCGATCTCGACCTCGGTACGGAACTTGGTGCCCTCCGCGCGCATCTGCTCGATGCGGCGGTTGATGTGCACCTTCTCCATCTTGAACTCGGGGATGCCGTAGCGCAGCAGGCCGCCGATGCGGTCGGCGCGCTCGTACACGGCGACCGTGTGTCCGGCCCGGGTCAGCTGCTGGGCGGCGGCCAGGCCCGCCGGGCCCGAGCCGATGACCGCGACGGTCTTGCCGGAGAGGCGCTCGGGCGCCTGCGGCTTGACGTCGCCCGTGTCCCACGCCTTGTCGATGATCGAGACTTCGACGTTCTTGATGGTGACGGCGGGCTGGTTGATGCCGAGCACGCACGCCGACTCGCAGGGAGCCGGGCACAGCCGCCCGGTGAACTCCGGGAAGTTGTTCGTGGCGTGCAGGCGCTCGGAGGCGGCCCGCCAGTCCTCGCGGTAGGCGTAGTCGTTCCACTCGGGGATCAGGTTCCCCAGCGGACAGCCGTTGTGGCAGAACGGGATGCCGCAGTCCATGCAGCGCCCGGCCTGCTTGCTGATGATCGGCAGCAGCGAACCGGGAACGTAGACCTCGTTCCAGTCCTTGAGGCGCTCGCCCACCGGGCGGGTCTTGGCGACCTCGCGGCCGGTGGTCAGGAAGCCCTTGGGGTCAGCCATTGGTCGCCGCCTCCATCATCTTCTCGGTGGTCTCCTGCTCGGAGAGACCGGCGAGCTCAGCGGCGTCCTTGGCGGCGAGCACTGCCTTGTACGTGGTCGGGATGATCTTGCTGAAGCGGTCCACGTTCACGGACCAGTCGGCGAGCAGCTTCTCGGCGACCGTCGAGCCGGTCTCCTCGAAGTGGCGGCGCACGACGTCGTGCAGCCACTGCTTGTCGGTGTCGCTCGGTGTCTCGATGGCGTTCAGGTTCCCGGAGTTGACGTTGTCCCGGTCCAGGTCGATCACGTAGGCGATGCCGCCGGACATGCCGGCCGCGAAGTTGCGCCCGGTCTCGCCGAGGACGACCGCGTGGCCGCCGGTCATGTACTCGCAGCCGTGGTCGCCCACGCCCTCCGAGACCACGAGGGCACCCGAGTTGCGGACGCAGAAGCGCTCGCCGGTGCGGCCGCGCAGGAACAGCTCACCGCCGGTCGCGCCGTACGCGATGGTGTTGCCCGCGATCGTCGAGTACTCGGCGAGGTGGTCGGCGCCCCGGTCCGGGCGGACGATGACGCGGCCCCCGGAGAGGCCCTTGCCGACGTAGTCGTTGGCGTCGCCCTCCAGGCGCAGCGTCACACCGCGCGGCACGAAGGCGCCGAAGGACTGCCCGGCCGAGCCGGTGAAGGTGATGTCGATGGTGTCGTCGGGCAGGCCCGCACCGCCGAACCTCTTCGTCACCTCGTGGCCGAGCATGGTGCCCACGGTCCGGTTGATGTTGCGGATCGCGATCTGCGCGCGGACCGGCTGGGCGGCCTCGGCGGACTCGGCCTCAAGGGCGTCGGCGGCGAGCTTGATCAGCTCGTTGTCCAGCGCCTTCGCCAGGCCGTGGTCCTGCTCGATCACCGCGTGGCGCACGGCGCCCTCGGGCAGTTCGGGCACGTAGAACAGCGGCTCCAGGTCGAGGCCCTGGGCCTTCCAGTGGGTCACGGCCCGGTCGGTGTCGAGGAGTTCGGCGTGGCCGACGGCCTCCTCGATCGTACGGAAGCCGAGCTCGGCCAGGATCTCGCGGACCTCTTCGGCGATGAACTCGAAGAAGTTCACGACGAATTCGGGCTTGCCCGAGAAGCGGTCGCGCAGGACCGGGTTCTGGGTGGCGATGCCGACCGGGCAGGTGTCCAGGTGGCAGACGCGCATCATGACGCAGCCGGAGACGACGAGCGGCGCGGTCGCGAAACCGAACTCCTCGGCGCCGAGCAGCGCGGCGATGATCACGTCGCGGCCGGTCTTGAGCTGGCCGTCGGTCTGGACGACGATGCGGTCGCGCAGGCCGTTGAGGAGAAGGGTCTGCTGCGTCTCCGCGAGGCCCAACTCCCAAGGTCCACCGGCGTGCTTGAGCGACGTGAGCGGGGAAGCGCCCGTTCCGCCGTCGTGGCCGGAGATGAGGACGACGTCCGCGTGGGCCTTGGAGACACCCGCGGCCACGGTCCCGACGCCGACCTCGGACACGAGCTTCACGTGGATGCGCGCGGCCGGGTTGGCGTTCTTGAGGTCGTGGATCAGTTGAGCCAGGTCCTCGATGGAGTAGATGTCGTGGTGCGGCGGCGGCGAGATGAGGCCGACGCCCGGGGTGGAGTGCCGGGTCTTGGCGACCCACGGGTAGACCTTGTGGCCGGGCAGCTGGCCGCCCTCGCCGGGCTTGGCGCCCTGGGCCATCTTGATCTGGATGTCGTCCGCGTTGACCAGGTACTCGCTGGTCACGCCGAAGCGGCCGGAGGCGACCTGCTTGATGGAGGAGCGGCGCGCCGGGTCGTACAGACGGTCCGCGTCCTCGCCGCCCTCACCGGTGTTGGACTTGCCGCCCAGCTGGTTCATGGCGATGGCGAGCGTCTCGTGCGCCTCGCGCGAGATGGAGCCGTACGACATGGCGCCGGTCGAGAAGCGCTTGACGATCTCGGAGACGGGCTCGACCTCGTCGATCGGGATCGGCTGCCGGTCCGCGGACTTGAAGCCGAACAGGCCGCGCAGCGTCATGAGGCGCTCGGACTGCTCGTTCACGCGGTCCGTGTACTGCTTGAAGATGTCGTACCGCTTGTTGCGCGTGGCGTGCTGGAGGCGGAAGACCGTCTCCGGGTCGAACAGGTGCGGCTCGCCCTCGCGGCGCCACTGGTACTCGCCGCCGATCTCCAGGGCGCGGTGCGCCGAGGGGACGCCGGAGGCGGGGTAGGCCTTGGCGTGGCGGGCGGCGACCTCGCGTGCGACCACGTCCAGGCCCGCACCGCCGATCTTCGTCGCGGTGCCGATGAAGTACTTCTGGACGAAGGCCTCTTCGAGACCGACGGCCTCGAAGACCTGCGCGCCGCGGTAGGAGGCGACCGTCGAGATGCCCATCTTGGACATGACCTTCAGGACGCCCTTGCCGAGCGCGTAGATCAGGTTGCGGATGGCCTGCTCGGGCTCCAGGCCCTCGATGAAGGTGCCGGCCCGGACCAGGTCCTCGACGGACTCCATGGCGAGGTACGGGTTGACCGCCGCGGCACCGTACCCGATGAGCAGCGCGACGTGGTGCACCTCGCGGACGTCGCCGGCCTCGACGAGCAGGCCCACCTGGGTGCGCTGCTTGGTGCGGATGAGGTGGTGGTGGACGGCGGCGGTGAGCAGCAGCGAGGGGATCGGCGCGTGCTCGGCGTCGGAGTGCCGGTCGGACAGGACGATCAGGCGGGCGCCGTCCTCGATCGCGGCGTCGGTCTCCTTGCAGATGGCGTCGATGCGGGCGGCGAGCGCGTCGCCGCCGCCGGAGACCCGGTACAGGCCGGAGAGCGTGGCGGCCTTCATGCCCGGCATGTCGCCGTCGGCGTTGATGTGTATCAGCTTCGCCAGCTCATCGTTGTCGATGACCGGGAAGGGCAGCGTGACGCTGCGGCACGAGGCGGCGGTGGGCTCCAGGAGGTTGCCCTGGGGGCCGAGCGTGGAGCGCAGGCTGGTCACGAGCTCTTCGCGGATGGCGTCGAGCGGCGGGTTGGTGACCTGCGCGAACAGCTGGGTGAAGTAGTCGAAGAGCAGCCGGGGGCGCTCGGAGAGCGCGGCGATCGGCGAGTCCGTGCCCATGGAGCCGAGCGGCTCGCCCGCGGTGCGGGCCATCGGCGCGAGGATGACGCGGAGCTCTTCCTCGGTGTAGCCGAAGGTCTGCTGGCGGCGGGTGACCGAGGCGTGGGTGTGCACGATGTGCTCACGCTCGGGCAGGTCCTCCAGCTCGATCTCGCCGGCTTCCAGCCACTCCTTGTACGGGTTCTCGGCGGCGAGGGACGCCTTGATCTCGTCGTCCTCGATGATGCGGTGCTCGGCGGTGTCGACGAGGAACATCTTGCCGGGCTGCAGGCGGCCCTTGCGGACGACCTTCGCCGGGTCGATGTCGAGCACGCCGACCTCGGAGGACAGGACCACGAGGCCGTCGTCCGTCACCCAGTACCGGCCCGGGCGCAGGCCGTTGCGGTCGAGGACCGCGCCGACCTGGACGCCGTCGGTGAAGGTGATGCAGGCCGGGCCGTCCCAGGGCTCCATCATCGTGGAGTGGAACTGGTAGAAGGCGCGGCGGGCCGGGTCCATCGACTCGTGGTTCTCCCACGCCTCGGGGACCATCATCAGGACCGAGTGGGGCAGGGAGCGTCCGCCGAGGTGGAGGAGTTCGAGCACCTCGTCGAAGGACGCGGAGTCGGAGGCGTCCGGCGTGCAGACGGGGAAGATGCGGTCGATCTTCCCGGCGCCGGAGTTGAAGAGGTTCGAGGCGAGCTGGGACTCGCGGGCCACCATCCAGTTGCGGTTGCCCTTGACCGTGTTGATCTCGCCGTTGTGCGCGACGAAGCGGTACGGGTGGGCCAGCGGCCAGCTGGGGAAGGTGTTGGTGGAGAACCGCGAGTGCACGAGGGCGATGGTGGTGGCGCAGCGGCGGTCGGAGAGGTCCGGGAAGAACGGCTCCAGCTGGCCGGTGGTCAGCATGCCCTTGTAGACGATGGTCCGGGCGGAGAGCGACGGGAAGTAGACACCGGCCTCCCGCTCGGCGCGCTTGCGCAGCACGAAGGCCTTGCGGTCGAGCGCGATACCGGACGAGCTGCCGTCACCGACGAACAGCTGGCGGAAGGCGGGCATGGTGGCGCGGGCGCCGTTGCCGAGCAGTGCCGGGGTGACGGGGACCTCACGCCAGCCGAGCACGGTGAGCCCCTCTTCACCGGCGATCGTCTCAATCTTTGAGACGGCCTCGCTGGTCTCCTCCAGGGGCAGGAAGGCGATACCGACGGCGTACGAGCCTGCCTCGGGCAGCTCGAAGTCCGTGACCTCGCGCAGGAACGCGTCCGGGACCTGGAGCAGGATGCCCGCGCCGTCACCGGAGTCCGGCTCGGAGCCGGTGGCACCGCGGTGTTCCAGATTGCGCAGTACGGTCAGGGCCTGCTCGACCAGCTCATGGCTGGCAACACCGGTGAGGGTGGCCACGAACCCGACGCCACAGGCGTCGTGCTCGTTACGGGGGTCGTACATCCCCTGCTGGGCGGGGCGACCGTCCATGGGCGACCAGGCGTCGGAACGCATCGGCTCTCCCGTCGTCGTTAGTGGCATGGGGGGCTCCCTGCTCGATCTGGGGTCCCCCTGCTCGGGCGAGGCCGAGACCTTGGGGGTGAGAGCTTGGGGAGGCGTAGCCGAGGGACGACGTTGGCCCTCTGCGAAATTTCGTGCAGGTTACATGATGGAACGTATCTCGGGAACCGGATAGCCCGTTCCAACATGCGGACACCCAGGCTGCGGGCTTCATTGCCCACGGGGGCGCACGCCGGGCGTGCTGGTTGGGTGTGTACGGCCTATGCCCGGCGGTAAAAGATCCGAAACCGCCGGGTAACGATTACTTATGTGGCCCTATGCATACTCCGCCATTCTACGGCTCGGAGCGGCAAAGCGCGCAGGACGTATGTCACACGGGGCGGAGCCAATGGCCCCGCCCCGTGTGCTGACCTCGGCGTTCGTCAGCCGATGGCGGTACCGAAGAAGGAGCCGATGCCGAAGGTCAGGGCGGCCGCCGCGCCGCCGAGGGCCAGCTGGCGCACGCCGCTGAACCACCACGAGCGGGCCGTCACCTTGGCTACCACCGCGCCGCAGCCGAAGAGGCCGATCAGCGCGAGCAGCACCGCGGGCCACAGCGCGGTGGCGCCCAGCAGGTACGGCAGCAGGGGCAGCAGCGCGCCGAGGGCGAAGGAGGCGAAGGAGGACACCGCGGCCACAGTGGGCGAGGGCAGGTCGGACGGGTCGATGCCGAGCTCCTCGCGGGCGTGGATCTCCAGCGCCTGCTCGGGGTCCTGCGACAGCTGGCGGGCGACCTCGCGGGCGAGCTTCGGCTCGACTCCGCGCGACATGTAGAGCTCGGCGAGCTCGCGCTCCTCGTCGGCCGGGTGCTTGCGCAACTCCCGCCGCTCGATGTCGAGTTCGGCCTCGACGAGCTCGCGCTGCGAGGCGACCGAGGTGTACTCGCCGGCCGCCATCGAGAAGGCGCCGGCCGCGAGGCCGGCGAGCCCGGTGATGACGATGGTCTGGTGCGAGACCTCGCCACCGGCGACGCCCGTCATCAGGGCGAGGTTGGAGACCAGGCCGTCCATCGCGCCGAACACGGCCGGGCGCAGCCAGCCACCGTTGACATCGCGGTGGGTGTGGTTGTCGCGGTGCGCCCCGTGCAGCGTCGCTTCGGTATCGATGATGGACACAGCTATCCCCTTGCTTTCAGCCGCGGGCACCGTTCACGTCCCGCGCCCCCTCAACACCGTCGAAACTACGCTCGATGTAAGGGCCGCGCCAGCAAGTAAGGCCTTACTTAGTGAGGTTGGGCTCAGTAAGCAAGGCCTTCCTGAGGGCCCCGGGAGCCCTTGCGGGCGGCCCCGACGAACGCGCCGGGCACCCCGCACCCACGGAACCAACCGCCCAGGGTGGACAATCCCGGCATGACCCGGATCACCGTGCTCGGCAGCACCAACATGGACCTCGTCGCATACGTCACCACCGCGCCGCGCAGCGGCGAGACCGTCACCGGCCACGAGTTCCGCACCGTCCCCGGCGGCAAGGGCGCCAACCAGGCCGTCGCCGCCGCGCGGGCCGGGGCGGAGGTGGCGATGATCGGCGCGGTCGGCACGGACGAGTTCGGCGACCGGCTGCGCGCCACGCTCGAACACTCGGGTGTCGACATCGACCTGCTGCGCACCACCGAGGGCCCCTCCGGCACCGCCCACATCGTGGTCGACCGCGACGGCGCCAACGCGATCGTCGTCATCCCCGGCGCCAACGCCTCGATCACCTCGCTCAGCCACGCGGACCGCGCGGTGATCGCCGAGGCGCGGTCCCTGCTGATCCAGCTGGAACTGCCGATGAGCGCGGTCCTGGCGGGCGCGGAAGTGGCCCGGCGCAACGGGGTCCGTACGATCCTGACGCCCGCGCCCGCGCGGCCGCTGCCCCCCGAACTCCTCGCCGTCACCGACCTGTTGGTGCCCAACGAGCACGAGGCAGCGACGCTGACCGGCATCTCGGGCGACCCCGAGCGGGCCGCGGGCGCGCTCCTCACGCAGGTGCCCGAGGTCGTGATCACGCTGGGCGCGCGGGGCTGCCTGTACGCGTCCCGGGCGCAGCCGGAGCCGGTGGCGGTGCTGGCCCCGCCGGTCACCGCGGTGGACACGACGGGCGCCGGCGACACCTTCGTGGGCGCCCTCGCGGTGGCCCTGGCCGAGGGCCGCCCGATGACCGACGCGCTGGCGTGGGCGTCCAGCGCGGCCGCGCTGTCGGTGCAGCGGCCAGGGGCCGCGACGTCGATGCCGTACCGCACGGAGATTGATGCGTGAGGCTGGAGCGGGGTTCGCTGATTGCCCCGGGCTGTACGGGTACCCAGCACCGCGGGGGCTCCGCCCCCGAACCCCCGCTCCTCAAACGCCGGAGGGGCTGATTTCCACGCTGCCCAGCGCCCTCCGGCAGGCTGGATCTACGCTCAGGCCTTCTTCGGCTCCGACTCCGATGCCGCCGGCTCCGCTTTGAGCTCGTCCGTCGGCTCGGCGGGGTCGTCCTTGTCCCCCTTGTCCTTGTCCAGGGGCACCGGCTCGCCGTCCTTCCGCCCGGCGGTGCCGGGCGCCTCGGCGGCATCGTCCTGCGCGCCGGGCTCGACGATCTCCTCGCGGCCGGGCCGGAGCTTGGCGGAGACCACGAGGTAGGCCACCGCGAGGACGAAGATCCCGAGCGCGGTCCACTGGTTCAGGCGCAGCCCGAGCACGTGGTGCGCCTCGTCGACGCGCATGCCCTCGATCCAGAACCGGCCCACGCAGTACGTGGCGACGTACAGCGCGAACGCCCGGCCGTGGCCCAGCTTGAAGCGGCGCTCGGCCCAGATGATCAGGAAGCCGGCGCCGACGCACCACAGGGACTCGTACAGGAACGTCGGGTGGTAGGTGCCCGCGATCCGGTTCGGGCCCTCGCTGATCTTCAGCGCCCAGGGCACGTCGGTGGGGCGGCCGTACAGCTCCTGGTTGAACCAGTTGCCCCAGCGGCCGATCGCCTGGGCGAAGGCGAGGCCGGGGGCCAGCGCGTCGGCCCAGGCGGGGAGCGGGATGCCCCGGCGGCGGCAGCCGATCCAGGCGCCGACCGCGCCGAGCGCGACCGCGCCCCAGATGCCGAGGCCGCCCTCCCAGATCTTGAAGGCGTTGACCCAGTCCTCACCGTCGCTGAAGTACAGCTGGTAGTCGGTGACGACGTGGTAGAGCCGGCCGCCGACGAGCCCGAAGGGCACCGCCCACACGGCGATGTCGGCGACGGTGCCGGAGCGGCCGCCGCGGGCGACCCACCGCTTGTTGCCGTACCAGACGGCGACGAAGACACCGATGATGATGCAGAAGGCGTAGCCGCGCAGCGGGATCGGTCCGAGGTGGATCACACCGGTCGACGGGCTGGGGATGAAGGCAAGTTCCATGGCAGGGTCGACGCTACCGTGCCGGGCGGGCGCAGCGGCAACCCGCCCGGCAACTTATGAGTAACGAGGGGCCGGGGCTCAGGCGGCCGGGCTCGCCTTTCCGGCAGGCTTGCCCTTGTTGGCCTGAGTCACCCACTTCTTCAGGTTGGCCGGGGTGATCGGCTCGTTGCCCTTCGCCGGGAAGATCGATTCACCGTTGAGCTGCACGGTCGGCGTGCCGCTGAACTTGCCCGCCTGGAACGCGTCGTTGGACTTCACGACCCAGCTGTTGTGCGTGCCGTTCTGGACGCAGGAGCGGAAGGCGGGGGTGTCCAGGCCCGGCACCTTCTTGGCCAGACCGAGCAGCTTGGCGTTGTCCGCGTACGCGTCGTCCATCTCGTCGGGCTGGTTGATGTAGAGCACGTCGTGGTACGCGGAGAACTTCCCGGCGTCCTGGGCGCAGCCCGCCGCGTTGGCCGCGTGCAGCGAGCCGCCGCCGCGGGTCTTGTCGTCGATGAGGGTGACCAGGTGGTACTGGACGCGGATCCGGCCGCTGTTCTCCAGCTCGTGAATGGTGGCCCTCAGGCCGTTCTCGAACGCGGCGCAGGCCGGGCAGCGGAAGTCCTCCCACACCGTGAGCGTGGAGGGCGCGCCGGCGGCGCCGACCGGGATGGCCGGCTTGTCCTTGTCGTCGGCTCCGGCGGGGGCCACGACGGGGCCGGACTTGCTCGCGCTCTTGGCGCCGTCGTTGCCGCCCGCGTTCGCGGCGATCACTCCGATCACCGCGGCCAGGCCGAGCACGCCGACCACGGCTCCGGCCACGATCAGCTGTCGGCGGCGGCGCTCGCCCGCCTTCTGCTGCTCGCGTTGTTGGATGAGCCGGTCTCGCGCGGCCCGCTTCGCATCACGGTTGTCACTCACACCCGCAGCAACGAACCGGGGAGGCACGCTCGTGCCTCCCCGGTCCCACTTCCACTCGTACGGATTATCCGTGCGATGAACGCGCTACGACGCCCGGCGAACGCCCTCGGCGAGCTCGGCCGCCAGTTCCCGTACGGCCACCAGGCCCGCGGCGCCGTCCGGCGCGTCCAGCATGCGCTTGACGAAGGCCGAGCCGACGATCACGCCGTCGGAGAAGGCCGCGACCTCCTTGGCCTGGACCGCGTTCGAGACGCCGAGGCCCACGCAGACCGGGAGGTCCGTGGTGGCCCGGGTCCGGCGCACCAGGTCCTCGGCCGAGGCGCCGACCGACTCCCGGGTGCCCGTGACGCCCATCAGCGAGGCCGCGTACACGAAGCCGGAACCGGCCTCCGTGATCTTGGCGAGGCGGTCGTCCTTGCTGCTCGGGGCGACCACGAACACCGTGCCGAGGCCGTGCTTCTCGGCGTGCTCGCGCCACACCCCGGACTCCTGGACCGGCAGGTCGGGCAGGATGCAGCCGGCGCCGCCCGCCTCGGCGAGCTCGGCGGTGAAGCGCTCGATGCCGTAGCGGTCGATGGGGTTCCAGTACGTCATGACCAGGACCGGCTTGCCGGTGGCGGCGTGAGCCTCGCGGACCGTGCGCATGACGTCGGCGATCTTCACGCCGCCCTTGAGGGCGATGTCGTCGGCGGTCTGGATGACCGGTCCGTCCAGGACCGGGTCGCTGTGCGGCAGGCCCACCTCGACGACGTCGGCGCCGCCGTCGAAGACGGCCTTGATCGCCTCGATGCCGCCGTCGACGGTCGGGAAGCCGGCCGGCAGGTAGGCGATGAGCGCGGCCCTGTTCTCGGCCTTCGCCTTGGCGAGGGTGTCGTTCAGCAGCTCTACGTTCCCGCTCACTTCGCGTCCCCCTCGTGTCCACCGTCGTACAGGCCGAAGTAGCGCGCGGCCGTGTCCATGTCCTTGTCGCCGCGGCCGGACAGGTTGATCACGATCAGACCGTCCTTGCCGAGCTCCTTGCCGACGTCGAGCGCGCCCGCGAGCGCGTGCGCCGACTCGATCGCCGGGATGATGCCCTCGGTGCGCGAGAGCAGCCGCAGGGCCTGCATCGCCGCGTCGTCGGTGACCGCGCGGTACTCGCCGCGGCCGATGTCCTTGAGGTAGGAGTGCTCCGGGCCGATGCCGGGGTAGTCCAGGCCCGCCGAGATCGAGTAGGGCTCGGTGATCTGGCCCTCCTCGTCCTGGAGGACGTAACTGCGTGAACCGTGCAGGATGCCGGGCTCGCCGGCGGTCAGGGTCGCCGCGTGTTCGCCGGTCTCGACGCCGTGGCCCGCGGGCTCGCAGCCGACGAGGCGTACGGAGGCGTCCGGGATGAAGGCGTGGAACAGGCCGATCGCGTTCGAGCCGCCGCCCACGCAGGCGACGGCCGCGTCGGGCAGGCGTCCGGCGCGCTCCAGGATCTGGCGGCGGGCCTCGACACCGATCACGCGGTGGAAGTCGCGCACCATCGCGGGGAAGGGGTGCGGGCCCGCGACCGTGCCGAACAGATAGTGCGTACGGTCCACGTTGGCGACCCAGTCGCGGAACGCCTCGTTGATGGCGTCCTTGAGGGTACGGCTGCCGGAGGCGACCGGGATGACCTCGGCGCCCAGCATCCGCATCCGGGCGACGTTCAGCGCCTGGCGCTGGGTGTCGATCTCGCCCATGTAGATGGTGCATTCGAGGCCGAACAGGGCGCAGGCGGTGGCCGTGGCGACGCCGTGCTGGCCCGCTCCGGTCTCGGCGATGACGCGGGTCTTGCCCATGCGCTTGGTGAGCAGCGCCTGGCCGAGCACATTGTTGATCTTGTGCGAGCCGGTGTGGTTCAGGTCTTCGCGCTTGAGGAAGACCCGGGCGCCTCCGGCGTGCTCGGCGAACCGGGGCACCTCGGTCAGGGCGCTGGGCCGGCCGGTGTAGTTGACCATGAGGTCGTTGAGCTCGGCGGCGAAGGCCGGGTCGTGCTTGGCCTTCTCGTACTCGACGGCCACCTCGTCGACCGCGGCGACCAGCGCCTCGGGGATGAACTTGCCTCCGAAGGCGCCGAAGTAGCCCTGGGGGCTGGGGACTTGACCCTCGGGGTCGGGTACGAAGAACTCGTTCTCGTTGGACATGCGGATACCTCGCGGGGGCGTCGCGGCCCCGGGTCCTGGGTTGGCGGGTTGGCATGGATGCGCCCGGGCGCCGCAGGTGATGAGCGAGGCGCGCGACCACCGGCCTCAAGGGGGGCGGTCGCGCGGTGCGTCACTCAGGCGGCGCTCAGGCCGCCGCGCCATCGCATGCCGTTGACCTGGCCCGGCTCGGAGCCGATCACGTACCGCACGCGCCGTCCGTGCACCCGGCGCGCCGGAGCGCGGCAGCCGCGGGGGCGGCAGCCCGGTGCGAGGCGGACGGCGAGGGACATGGGGTCAGCTCCGCCCGTGGCGCAGGGCCGGGTGGGCGCCCGCGGCGACGAGGTCGGCGACGGCCGCGCGCGGGTCCTTGCCGGTGACCAGGGACTCGCCGACCAGGACGGCGTCGGCGCCCGCGTTGGCGTACGCGATGAGGTCGTGCGGGCCGCGGACGCCGGACTCGGCGATCTTGACGATGTGGTTCGGGATCTCCGGGGCGACCCGCTCGAACGTGGTGCGGTCGACCTTGAGGTCCTTCAGGTTGCGCGCGTTGACGCCGATGATCTTGGCGCCCGCGTCCACGGCCCGCTCGACCTCGTCCTCGTCGTGCACCTCGACCAGCGGGGTGAGACCGATCGACTCGGCGCGCTCGATGAGCGACACCAGGGCCGGCTGGTCCAGGGCGGCCACGATGAGCAGCACGAGGTCGGCGCCGTACGCGCGGGCCTCCCACAGCTGGTAGGCCGTGACGATGAAGTCCTTGCGCAGGACCGGGATGTCGACCTTGGCGCGGACGGCCTCCAGGTCGGCGAGCGAACCGCCGAAGCGGCGCTGCTCGGTCAGGACGGAGATGACGGACGCGCCGCCCGCCTCGTAGTCGGCGGCGAGGGCGGCGGGGTCCGCGATGGCGGCGAGCGCGCCCTTGGAGGGGCTGGAGCGCTTGACCTCGCAGATGACCTTCACGCCGTCGCCGCGCAGGGCCGCGACCCCGTCACGGGCCTGGGCCGCCTTGTCGGCGCGCTCCTTCAGCTCGTCGAGGCTGACACGCGCCTGCCGCTCTGCGAGGTCGGCGCGGACGCCTTCGATGATCTCGTCGAGCACACTCACGCGAGCGGCCCCCTTCCGGGACGGTGATGTCGGTCAGGACGAGGGTGACCCTCACGAGCGGTCACGATCAGCCATGACGATGGTATCCGCACCGGAGCGAAGGGGTCGCATCCGGTTGACCGGCGTCCCAGCAATTGGGACGTCACCTGCGGATTCACCGATGCCGTCATGGCGCGAGCACCGAGCCGAAAGGCAGGTTCCGGACCACCGAGAAGATCACCACGACCGATCCGATCAGCCACCACTGGCGGTCGCTCGGCGCGAAGCGCGGGGGCAGCCCCCGGGCCGAGCGGACGGCCCACAGGACCCAGCCGACGGCGAAGAGCAGATAGCCGGCGACGGCCAGCGCGTTGGAGTGGACGGCCGCCGCGAAGTGCCCGGTGATGAAGTCGTGCGCGCTGCGCAGCCCGCCGCAGCCCGGGCAGTAGACGCCGGTGAACCGGAGCAGCGGGCAGACCGGGTAGTGGCCCGGCTGGTTCGGGTCGACCAGGCCCACGTACGCGAAGGCCGAGGCCACCGCGCCGAGCGTGCCGAGCGGCACGAGGAGCCTGCGGACCGGGCCGTCCGCCGGGCCGGCGGTCGTGTGCGTCGGGGCGGGGTTCGGCTGGGCTGCGTCCACTGGGTGATTGTCCCCGTTCCATGGGGAAGGCGCAGCCCGTGCGGGGCTGCGCCTTCCAGGACGGCTGTCGGGGTCAGCCGGCCTGGGCTTCGAGGCGGGCGCGCACCTTGGCGGCGGCGTCCTCACGCATGCGCTGGATCTCGGGCGTGTCCTTGGGGGTGCCGAGGCCGGCCATCTTCATGACGCCGCCGACGACGGCGGAGATGCCGAGGAGTGCGATACCGGCCCAGAAGCCCACCGGGTTGGCGGCCACTATGAAGACGCAGGTCACGCAGAATCCGATGAAGGCAATGATGACACCGGTCCAGGCTGCCGGGGTGTGGCCGTGGCCGCTCTTCGCCATGGGGGTTTGCTCCTCGTAGGTGTTTCCGTGTTGTCGTCGTCGTTGTCGGCGCTGTTGACCGCACTGTTGGCCGCGCTGTTGACGGTGTCTTCCGCGCTGCCACCGCTGTCGTCGAACCCGACGCTCCATGCCATTGTCCCGCACCCGGACGGATGCCCGAGTGCGGGGGTCAGCTCTCGCGCGTCGGGTCCTCGCCGCGGTCCAGCGCCTTCCAGAGTTCCTCGGGGCGCTCCGGGTCGGGCGCGGTGCGCGCCTTGCGCGGGCGGGGGGTGCCGTCGCGCTCGTAGCGGCCGCCCATCGCGGGCCAGGACGCGCCGAAGCGGAGGGCGAGGAGTCCGGCGAGCAGCAGCAGGGCGCCGCCCGCGACGGCGACGTAGGGCCAGTCGGTGTGGGTGAGCGCGCTGATCGTGGCGGCGGCGTCTCCGCTGGCCTTGGCCGCCTTCTCGTCCAGGGCGGCGCTGTCGCCGACGCCCAGCCAGGCGGTCACGGCGGCCCCGGCGCCGCTCAGCGTGAGCAGCACGGCGACCAGGACGCGGCCGGGGCCGCGTGCGGCGAAGACGGCCACCAGGGCGGCGAGGCCGACGATCGCGAGGGCGGAGGGCACGCCGGTGATGTCGCCGCCGGAGGCTTTCAGGGGCAGCGCGCCACCGCCGACGGCGGCGTTGCCGTGCGCCCAGGTCTGCCCGGAGGCCATGAGGACGACGGCGGCGCCGACCGCGCCGGCGAGCAGCGCGGCGGCCAGGCTGCGGCGGCCGCCGCCGCGGGCGGACGGCGCGGCTGCTTCGGCACGGGGCTCACGGGGCTGGGGTACGGATGCGGCACTCACGTACTCCACTATCGCCTGCGGGCGGCCCAGCGCCTCACCCGGGGCCCGCCTCCTTGGCACGCCCGGCCGCCGACGGGAAACCAAGGGCGGGCAAGGGATCGGCCATCAGCTGCCCCCGATCAGCCCGGGAACGGCCCCCGAACAGACCTTGAACGGCTCTCGAAGGCAAAGCGGCGATAGAGATTCCAGCCATCTTCTTGTTGGCATGACCTGGTCACCCCTAGGTTCACCGCCGGTCCGAGTCGCGCACCACGCGGCACGGCCCGCACAGCGCACCCGCACGTCTCCTGGTTGACCCACCACACGGAGGAAGTAAGTTGCGCAGATCCCAGTCCCCCACCGCCCTGGCCGCCACCCTGGCCGCGGCAGCGCTCGCCCTGGCAACTCCCCTCGCCCAGGCGGCCACCAGCCCCTCCACCGCGGCGACCGCGGCGCACGTCACCACCGCCCGCTCCTGCGCGGCCCCGACGCACAAGGACGTCATGGCCTGCAAGGCGCTGAAGGTGACCGGCGGCACGGTGAAGTCCGCCCATGCCGAGCGCGCGCTGACCGCCGCCGCCGCGCCCTCCGGCTACGGCCCCGCCTCACTCCAGTCCGCGTACAAGCTGCCGTCCTCGACGGCCGGTTCGGGCCGTACGGTGGCGATCGTCGACGCCTACGACGATCCCAACGCCGAGTCCGACCTGGCCACCTACCGTTCCCAGTACGGCCTTTCGGCCTGCACCACGGCCAACGGCTGCTTCAAGAAGGTCGGCCAGAGCGGCACCGGCAAGCTGCCGCACGCCAACGCGGGCTGGGCCGAGGAGATATCCCTCGACCTCGACATGGTCAGCGCGGCCTGCCCCAACTGCAAGATCCTGTTGGTCGAGGCGTCGTCCTCGTCGATGACCAACCTGGGTACGGCGGTGAACACCGCGGTCTCGCTGGGCGCGAAGTACGTCTCCAACAGCTACGGCGGCGGCGAGTCGTCGTCCGACACCTCCTACGACACGACGTACTTCAACCACCCGGGCGTCGCCATCACCGTGAGCTCCGGTGACGGCGGCTACGGCACCGAGTACCCCGCGGCCTCCCGCTATGTCACGGCCGTCGGCGGCACCTCGCTCAACTCCGCCTCCAACAGCCGCGGTTGGACCGAGAGCGCCTGGAGCGGCGCCGGGTCCGGCTGCTCCGGCTACGACGCGAAGCCCAGCTGGCAGAAGGACACCGGTTGCGCCAAGCGGACCGTCGCGGACGTCTCGGCGGTCGCGGACCCGCAGACCGGTGTCGCGGTGTACGACACCTACGGCCAGGACACCGGCTGGGAGGTGTTCGGCGGCACCAGCGCGTCGGCGCCGCTGATCGCCGCGGTGTACGCCCTTGCGGGCACCCCGTCCTCGGGCTCCACGCCGGCCTCGTTCCCGTACGCCCACACCTCGTCGCTCAACGACGTGACCAGCGGCTCCAACGGCAGCTGCTCGCCGAGCTACCTGTGCACGTCGGGCAGCGACTACGACGGCCCGACGGGGCTCGGCACCCCGAACGGGACCGCCGCGTTCACCGGCTGAGCCGACCCTGGCCGAGCCGATTGGCCGTGTTGACCGCGCGCAGGACCGCGGCCGCCTTGTTGCGGCACTCGTCGTCCTCCGCGACCGGGTCGGAGTCGGCGACCACGCCGGCTCCGGCCTGCACGTAGGCGGTGCCGTCCCGCAGCAGTGCGGTGCGGATCGCGATCGCGGTGTCGGAGTCCCCGGCGAAGTCGAGGTAGCCGACACAGCCTCCGTAGAGCCCGCGGCGGCTGGGTTCGAGCTCCTCGATGATCTGCATCGCGCGGGGCTTGGGGGCGCCGGACAGAGTTCCGGCCGGGAAGCAGGCCGTCAGGACGTCGAACGCGGTGCGTCCTTCCGCGACCCGGCCGGTCACGGTCGACACGATGTGCATCACATGGGAGTACCGCTCGATCGACATGAAGTCCACGACCTCCACCGAGCCGGGTTCGCACACCCGGCCCAGGTCGTTGCGGCCGAGGTCGACGAGCATGAGGTGCTCGGCGCGCTCCTTGGGGTCGCCGAGCAGCTCGTCCGCGAGCGCCTGGTCGTGCTGCGGGGTGGCGCCGCGCGGCCGGGTCCCGGCGATCGGGTGGAGCATCGCCCGGCCGTCCTCGACCTTGACGAGCGCCTCGGGGCTCGATCCGACGACGTCGAATCCGTCGAAGCGGAACAAGTACATGTACGGCGAGGGGTTGGTCGCGCGCAGCACCCGGTAGACGTCCAACGCGCTTGCCGCGCAAGGGGTTTCGAAGCGCTGCGAGGGCACCACCTGGAAGGCCTCGCCGGCCCGGATGCGCTCCTTGACGTCCTCGACGGCGTCCTGGAAGGCCTTGCCGCCCCACAACGCGGTGTACTCGGGAAGCTCCGATTCGGGCAGCGCGACCGGCGCGTACGTCGCGGGCCTGGCGAGGTCGGCCTCCATCGCGTCGAGCCGGGCCACGGCGTCCTCGTACGCCTCGTCGACGCCGGTGTCGAGGTCGTTGTGGTTGATCGCGTTGGCGATCAGGAGGACCGAGCCGTCCCAGTGGTCGAGTACGGCGAGGTCGGAGGTGAGCAGCATGGTCAGCTCGGGGAGCCGAAGGTCGTCACCTCCGTGCTCGGCGATCTTTTCGAGCCTGCGCACGATGTCGTAGCCGAGGTAGCCGACCATGCCGCCGGTGAAGGGCGGCATCCCGGCGACCAGGTCGCGCGGGGTGTGCAGGGCCTCGACGGTGGCCTTCAGGGCCGTCAGAGGATCACCCGAAGTGGGGACGCCGACCGGCGGCGTGCCGATCCAGTGGGCCTCGCCGTCGCGCACGGTGAGCGTCGCGTCGGAGCGTACGCCGACGAAGGAGTACCGCGACCAGGAGCGGCCGTTCTCGGCGGATTCCAGCAGGAAGGTGCCGGGCCGCTCGGCGGCGAGCTTGCGGTAGAGGCCGACCGGCGTGTCGCCGTCGGCGAGCAGGCGCCGGTGTACGGGGATGACGCGGCGGTCGACGGCGAGCTTGCGGAAGGTGTCGAGGTCCATGACTACTTCCCCAGGTCGAGCACGTCGGCGTCGAAGCAGGTGCGGTCCCCTGTGTGGCAGGCCGCGCCCACCTGGTCGACCTTGACCAGGACGGTGTCCGCGTCGCAGTCCAGAGCGACCGACTTCACGTGCTGGACGTGCCCGGAGGTGTCGCCCTTGACCCAGTACTCCTGACGGCTGCGCGACCAGTACGTGCAGCGGCCGGTGGTCAGGGTGCGGTGCAGGGCCTCGTCGTCCATCCAGCCGAGCATGAGCACCTCGCCGGTGTCGTACTGCTGGGCGATGGCCGGGACCAGACCGTCGGCGCTGCGCTTGAGGCGGGCGGCGATGGCGGGGTCGAGATTGCTGGTCATGCCCCCATTCTGCCGTGGCCGGTGAGGCTTCCGGGGGTGCGTCCACTGTCCGGACGACGGTCTCGGCCGTACGCTGGCGGACATGTCGACCCATGCCAAGCGTGAACGGCTTCTGCTCGCCGACCTGTTGGAGGCGGCGGGCCCCGAGGCACCGACCCTCTGCGAGGGCTGGACGGCCCGCGAACTCGCGGCCCATGTCGTGGTGCGCGAGCGGCGCCTCGACGCGGCCGGCGGGATCGTGATCCCGGCCCTGAAGAACCGCCTCGACCGGGTCCAGGCGGAATTCGCCGCGAAGCCGTACGAGGAACTGATCCAGCTCATCCGCACCGGCCCGCCGAAGTTCTCCCCGTACAGCCTCAAGCAGGTCGACGAGGGCGCCAACGCGGTGGAGTTCTACGTGCACGCCGAGGACGTCCGGCGGGCTCAGCCGGACTGGACGCCCCGCGAGCTCGACCCGGTGTTCTCGGACGCCCTGTGGTCCCGCCTGGAGAAGGCGGCCCGACTGATGGGCCGCAAGTCGCCGGTGGGCATCGTGCTGCGCCGCCCGGACGGCCAGACGGCGGTGGCGCACAAGGGCACCCCGGTGGTGACGGTCACCGGCGAGCCGGGCGAGCTGACGCTGTTCGCGCACGGGCGCCAGGAGGCGGCGCAGGTCGAGTTGGAGGGCGACAAGGAGGCGTCCACGCGGGCGCTGGAGGCGAAGCTGGGGATCTAGGCCCTGGCCTTCGGCAGCTCGGCGCGGCGCAGCTGGCCGGAGGCCAGTCCGATCACCGCGCCCGTCGCGCACACCGCCGCGCTGGCCAGGAACACCGGCGTGGTGCCCCAGGCGCCGATGGCGGCGCCCGCCAGGGGATAGCCGAGCGGTGCGATGCCCATCGTGAACAGCGACGACACGGCGGTGACCCGGCCGAGGTAGGCGGGCTCCGTCGCGGTCTGCACCAGCGCCCCGCACAGGGCGCCGCTCAGCCCGGCGAGCAGCCCGATGGCCACCCCGGCGACGGCGGCGAGGGCCACCGAGGGGGTGTACGCCAGGGCGCCGATCGCCGTCGCGCCGCCGAACAGGGACGTCGGCAGGACGAGCCCGGCGCGGGGGATCCGGCCGCGTACCGACAGCAGCAGTGAGGCGGCCCCCGCGCCCGCCCCGAACGCCGCGACGATCCATCCCATGCCGGCCGCGCCCCAGCCCCGCTCCTTCGCGAGCAGGGTGAGCCCGATGTTGAACGGGGCGGCGAAACCCAGCTCGCCGACGGCTATGACCAGCATCAGCGGGCCGAGCAGGGCGTGGCGGCGGATGTAGCGCAGCCCGTCGGTGAGTTCCCTCAGCGGGGGCTCCTCGACCTTCTGGTCATCGCCGGGGAGGCGGGCGATGCGTACGCGCATGAGCAGGGCGGTCGAGACGGCGAACAGGGCGCCCGCCACGGCGAAGGTGGCCGCGGTCCCGCCGAGCGCCACGGCGAGCCCCCCGAGCGGGGCCCCGGCGATGTTGGCGACCCGCGCGCCGATCCCCTTGAGCCCCTGCACCCGGGCGAGTTCGCCGGGGCCGGTGAGCCTGGGCGGCAGCGCGCCGAGCGCGGGCAGCAGCACCGCGTCCACGGCGCCGAAGACCAGGGCGAGGACGATCAGCAGCCACAGTTCGGGGCCCGTGACCAGCAGGGTCGCGGCCATGCCCAGGATGATCAGGCTGCGCGCGGCGTCGCTGCCGATGACGACCCGGCGCGGCCCGAACCGGTCGGCGACCACGCCGCCGCCGAGCATGAGCAGCGCCCGGGGCACGGCCCCGACGGCCAGTACGAGTCCGGCCTGCCCCGGGCTCCCGGAACGGGCCGCGGCCCAGGCGAGCGCCATGTAGTACACGCTGTCGCCGACGAGGGACGAGGTGTACGCCGCGAGCCACCGCAGCACGTTGCCGTCCCGGTGGGCGGGGCGGGCGGGGGCGGCCGGGGCGAGGGTGGTGACGTCCGGCGTGGCCGGGGTTGTCCCGGACACGGGGGTCCTCTCAGGCACGGGGGTCCTCTCAGGCGCGGAAGGGGAAGCCGTACAGGTGGACCGCGACCTTTTCGCGCCCCTCGGTGTCGCCCGCCGCGACGGCGGCCTCGCCGCGCTGCTTGTACTTGCCCAGCACGGCGTCCAACTCCTCGTCCAGCGCGGTGAGTTCATCCGGTGTGAGGTGGGCCATGTACTCGCTGCTGAACGAGGCGGTGACCCACTCCTCGCGCCAGGCGGACATGGCGTCGAGGAAGGCGCGGTAGAGCTCGATCCGCTGCTCCAGGAGGAGCCGGGTCACCGAGGTGTGCACGGCGACCTTCTCGGGGGCGTCCTTGAAGTCCTCGTGGCGGTAGCTGATCCCGTCCGAAGCGGGCTGCCACCACCGCTCCCGCCCGTCCTTGCCTCGCGGCTCGGCCTCCTTGATGAGGCCGTGGTCGGCGAGCTTGCGCAGGTGATAGCTGACTAGGGAGACGGCCTCGTCGACCTGGTCGGCGAGCTGGGAGGCGGTGGCGGAGCGGGCGTTGTAAAGGGCGCGGTAGAGCTTCATGCGCAAGGGGTGGCCGAATGCCTTGAGGGTGTCGACGTCGGTGATTCTTCGGTTGCCCTGGGGTGCCATGGCGTCCACCGTAGATAGAAAAGAAATGTTGCGCAATAAAAGTTGCGCAAGAAGTGCTGCGCATCTGGGCGGGGTGGTCGCGGGCCAGCACCGCTGGGGCTCCGCCCCCGACCCCGTTGAGGCCCCGCCCCGCCCCTTCCCGAAACCCGCCGGGGGAGTTCGTTCGACTGCGGGCAGTGGGTGGTTGCTCGCGCAGTTCCCCGCGCCCCTGGCAGGATCGATGCCGGCAAGGGCGAGCACCTTCAGCCGTCCGGCGACAACGGACGTCAGCCCCACTCCAGCCTGTCCGGCGTTTGAGGACGAGCGCCCTTCAGGCGCGAACGGGTCTGGGGCGGAGCCGCAGAAAACGGTCTCAGCACGCCCATCCACCCCCGGAGGGCACGCGGCGGAGCCGCAGAATGTCACAGGCGGGAAGGGGCAGGGTGGGGCAGGGGTCAGCGGACCGGGTGGCCCGCCAGCCTCAGCGTGTTCTTGACCTCCGCGATGCGCAGGTCGCCGAAGTGGAAGACCGACGCGGCCAGCACCGCGTCCGCGCCCGCCTCGATCGCCGGCGGGAAGTGGGCCAGGGCGCCCGCGCCGCCCGACGCGATGACCGGAACCGTCACGTGGCGGCGGACCGCCGCGATCATCTCCGTGTCGTAGCCGTCCTTCGTGCCGTCCGCGTCCATCGAGTTGAGCAGGATCTCCCCCGCCCCCAACTCGGCCGCCCGGTGCGCCCATTCGACCGCGTCGATGCCGGTGCCCTTGCGGCCGCCGTGGGTGGTCACCTCGAAGGTGCCCGATGCGGTTCGGCGGGCGTCCACCGAGAGGACCAGGACCTGGCGGCCGAAGCGTTCCGCGATCTCGCGGATCAGGTCGGGGCGGGCGATGGCGGCCGTGTTCACGCCCACCTTGTCCGCGCCGGCCCGAAGGAGCTTGTCCACGTCGTCGGTGCTGCGGACGCCGCCACCCACCGTGAGCGGGATGAAGACCTGCTCCGCCGTGCGGCGCACCACGTCGTACGTGGTCTCGCGGTTGCCGGAGGACGCCGTGATGTCCAGGAACGTCAGTTCGTCCGCGCCCTCGGCGTCGTACAGCTTGGCCATCTCGACCGGGTCGCCGGCATCGCGCAGGTTCTGGAAGTTGACGCCCTTCACGACCCGGCCGTTGTCCACGTCCAGGCAGGGGATCACTCGTACGGCGAGGGTCATGATGTCTCCGTCGTCCGGCGGTACGCCTCTACCTCGACCTCGACCACCAGGCTCGGGTCCACGAAGCCCGACACGATCAGCATCGAGGACGCCGGGCGTACGTCGTCGAAAAGTTCCTTGTGGGCCCGGCCCACATCGTCCACATCCCGGGCATGGGTGATGTACATACGGGTGCGGACCACATCGGTGCGGCCGAGGCCCAGGGCCTCCAGCGCCTTGACGGCCACGCCGAACGCGGCGACCGCCTGCTCGTACGGGCCGCCCTCGTCGATGCGGCCGTTGGTCACCGACGTACAACCGGCAACCAGGACAAGGCCGTTGGGGAGCTCCACGGCGCGGGAGTAGCCGAAGCGCTCCTCCCAGGGAGCGCCTGAGGAGATCTTGCGGATCTCGTCGCTCATGCGGCGACCGCCTTGAGCGCCTCTTCCAGCGTGAAGGCCTTCGCGTACAGGGCCTTGCCGACGATCGCGCCCTCGACGCCGAGCGGGACCAGTTCGGAGATCGCTCGCAGGTCGTCGAGCGAAGACACCCCGCCGGACGCCACCACCGGCTTGTCCGTGGCCGCGCACACGTTGCGCAGGAGCTCCAGGTTCGGGCCCTGCAGCGTGCCGTCCTTGGCGATGTCGGTGACGACATAGCGCGCGCAGCCCTCGGCGTCCAGGCGCGCCAGGGTCTCGTACAGGTCGCCGCCGTCGCGGGTCCAGCCGCGGCCGCGCAGCGTCGTGCCGCGCACGTCCAGGCCGACCGCGATCTGGTCGCCGTACTCGGCGATGACCTTGGCGACCCACTCCGGGGTCTCCAGGGCCGCCGTGCCGAGGTTGACGCGGGTGCAGCCGGTGGCGAGGGCGGCGGCCAGGGAGGCGTCGTCGCGGATGCCGCCGGACAGCTCGACCTTGATGTCCATGGCGCCCGCGACCTCGGCGATCAGCCCGCGGTTGTCGCCGGTGCCGAACGCGGCGTCCAGGTCGACCAGGTGCAGCCACTCCGCGCCGGAGCGCTGCCAGGCGAGAGCCGCCTCCAGGGGCGAGCCGTAGGAGGTCTCGGAGCCGGACTCGCCGTGCACGAGGCGTACGGCCTGGCCGTCGCGGACGTCGACGGCGGGGAGGAGTTCGAGCTTGGCAGCCATCACAGGGTTCCGATCCAGTTGGTGAGCAGCTGGGCTCCGGCGTCGCCGGACTTCTCGGGGTGGAACTGGGTGGCCCACAACGCACCGTTCTCCACCGCGGCGACGAACGGCTCGCCGTGGGTGGCCCAAGTGACCCTGGGGGCACGGATCTTGGGGTTGGTGACTTCGAGGCTCCAGTCGCGCACGGCGTAGGAGTGCACGAAGTAGAAGCGGGCCTCGGCGTCCAAGCCCGCGAACAGCTCGCTGCCCTCGGGGGCCTTCACGGTGTTCCAGCCCATGTGCGGCACGATCGGCGCGTTCAGCGGCTCGACCACGCCGGGCCACTCGTCGAGGCCCTCGGTCTCGACGCCGTGCTCGATGCCGCGCTCGAAGAGGATCTGCATGCCGACGCAGATGCCCATGACCGGGCGGCCGCCGGAGAGCCGGCGCCCGACGATCCAGTCGCCGCGGGCGTCGCGCAGCCCCTTCATGCAGGCGGAGAAGGCGCCGACGCCGGGGACGAGCAGCCCGTCGGCGTTCATGGCCCGGTCGTAGTCGCGGGTGATCTCGACGTCGGCGCCGACGTGGGCGAGCGCCCGCTCGGCGGACCGTACGTTGCCGAAGCCGTAGTCGAAGACGACGACCTTCTTGGCGGCCGCGCTCATGACCAGACGTCCAGTCGCAGAATGCCGGCGGTCAGGCACATCGCGGCGCCGATCGACAGGAGCACGATCAGGCTCTTCGGCATCCCCTGCTTGACGAAGGAGATGATTCCGCCGACCAGGAAGAGGCCGACCACGATCAGGATGGTGTTGAGACCGTTCATGCTTACAGGGCACCCTTGGTGGAAGGAAGGATTCCGGCAGCGCGCGGGTCACGCTCGGAGGCATAGCGCAGCGCCCGGGCGAGCGCCTTGAACTGGCACTCCACGATGTGGTGCGCGTTGCGCCCGTACGGTACGTGGATGTGCAGCGCGACCTGGGCCTGGGCGACGAAGGACTCGAAGATGTGCCGGGTCATCGTCGTGTCGTACTCGCCGATCATCGGCGCCATGTTCTCGGGCTCGGTGTGCACGAGGTAGGGGCGGCCCGACAGGTCGACGGTCACCTGGGCGAGCGACTCGTCGAGCGGGACGGTGCAGTTGCCGAAGCGGTAGATGCCGACCTTGTCGCCGAGCGCCTGCTTGAAGGCGGCGCCGAGCGCGAGCGCGGTGTCCTCGATGGTGTGGTGGCTGTCGATGTGCAGATCGCCGTCGGTCTTGACCGTGAGGTCGAACAGGCCGTGCCGGCCGAGCTGGTCGAGCATGTGGTCGTAGAAGCCGACGCCTGTCGACACATCGACCTTTCCGCTGCCGTCGAGGTCGATCTCGACGAGGACGGACGTCTCCTTGGTGGTGCGTTCCACTCTGCCGACGCGGCTCATGCGCTCTGCTCCTTCTTGAGTTGACGGACCGCGTCGAGGAACGCGTCGTTCTCGGCCGGGGTGCCCGCGGTGACCCGCAGCCATCCCGGTACCCCGTTGTCCCGGACCAGGACGCCCCGGTCGAGGATCTGCTGCCAGACGGTGTGGCTGTCGTCGAAGCGGCCGAACTGGACGAAGTTGGCGTCCGATTCGGTCACTTCGTAGCCGATCGCGCGCAGCTCGGCGACCAGCCGGTCCCGCTCGGCCTTGAGCTGCTCGACGTAGCCGAGCAGGGTGTCCGTGTGCTCCAGAGCCGCGAGCGCGGTCGCCTGGGTGACGGCGGACAGGTGGTAGGGCAGGCGGACCAGCTGGACGGCGTCGACGACTGCGGGGTGCGCGGCGAGGTAGCCCAGGCGCAGCCCGGCCGCGCCGAATGCCTTCGACATGGTCCGCGAGACGACCAGGTGCGGGCGGCCCTCGATGAGCGGGAGCAGCGAGTCGCGGTGGCTGAACTCGACGTACGCCTCGTCCACGATCACCATCGTCGGCTTGACCGTCTGGGCGGCCTCGTACAGTGCGAGGACCGTCTCGGCGGCGACCGCGGTGCCCGTGGGGTTGTTGGGCGAGGTGATGAAGACGACGTCCGGCGCGTTCTCGGCGATGGCCTGCTCGGCGGCGGCGAGGTCGATGGTGAAGTCCTCGTCGCGTGGCCCCGAGATCCAGCCGGTGCCGGTGCCGCGGGCGATCAGGGCGTGCATCGAGTACGAGGGCTCGAAGCCGATCGCGGTGCGGCCGGGGCCGCCGAAGGTCTGGAGCAGTTGCTGGATGACCTCGTTGGACCCGTTGGCCGCCCACACGTTCTCGACCGCGACCGGGTGCTTGCCGGTGCGGGTGAGGTACTTCGCCAGCTCGGTGCGCAGCTCCACCGCGTCGCGGTCGGGGTAGCGGTTGAGGCCCCGGGCCGCCTCGGCGACCCGCTCGGCGATCCGCTCGACGAGCGGCTCGGGCAGCGGGTACGGGTTCTCGTTGGTGTTCAGCTGTACGGGAGTGTCCAACTGGGGCGCGCCGTAAGGGGACTTGCCGCGCAGCTCCTCCCGTACGGGGAGGTCGTCGATTCCGAACGTGGTCACTTCTGCGGCACCTTCCAACCGAAGCGGGCCTTGAGCGCGGCCCCGTGCGCGGGCAGGTCCTCCGCCTCCGCCAGCGTCACCACGTGGTGGGCGACCTCGGCGAGCGCGTCGCGCGTGTAGTCGACGATGTGGATGCCGCGCAGGAAGGACTGGACGGACAGGCCCGAGGAGTGGCAGGCGCAGCCGCCGGTGGGCAGCACGTGGTTGGAACCCGCGCAGTAGTCGCCGAGCGAGACCGGGGCCCAGGGGCCGACGAAGATCGCGCCCGCGTTGCGGACCCGGTCGGCCACGGCCGCGGCGTCGGCGGTCTGGATCTCCAGGTGCTCGGCGCCGTACGCGTCGACGACCTTGAGGCCGGCTTCGAGCGAGTCGACCAGGACGATCGCGGACTGGCGCCCGCCGAGCGCCGGCTTGATCCGGTCCTCGATGTGCTTGGTGGCCGCGACCTGCGGCTCCAGCTCCCTCTCGACCGCCTCGGCGAGCGCGAGGGAGTCGGTGACCAGGACGGCGGCCGCGAGCGGGTCGTGCTCGGCCTGACTGATCAGGTCGGCCGCGACGTGGACCGGGTCGGCGGTGTCGTCGGCGAGGACGGCGATCTCGGTCGGACCCGCCTCGGTGTCGATGCCGATGCGGCCGGTGAAGTACCGCTTGGCGGCGGCGACCCAGATGTTGCCGGGGCCGGTCACCATGTTCGCGGGCGCACACCCGTCGGGACCCGAGGTGCCGTACGCGAACATCGCGACGGCCTGGGCGCCGCCGACCGCGTACACCTCGTCGATGCCGAGCAGCGCGCAGGCCGCCAGGATCGTCGGGTGCGGCAGGCCGCCGAAGTCCGCCTGCGGCGGCGAGGCAAGCGCGATGGAGCCGACGCCGGCCTCCTGCGCCGGGACGACGTTCATGATCACGGAGGACGGGTAGACCGAGCGGCCGCCGGGCGCGTACAGACCAACGCGCTCCACCGGCACCCACTTCTCGGTGACCGAGCCGCCGCGCACGACCTGGGTGGTGTGGGCGGCGCGGCGCTGGGCGCGGTGAACGATGCGGGCCCGCCGGACGGACTCCTCCAGCGCGGCCCTGACCTGCGGGTCGAGCTCCGACAGGGCTTCCTTGAGCGCCTCGGCCGGCACCCGCACCCGGTCCAGCTTCACACCGTCGAACTTCTCCGCGTACTCGATCAGCGCCGCCGTTCCGCGATGATGCACGTCCTCGCAGATGGGCCGCACCTTCTCCAGGGCGGCTTCCACGTCGAACTCGGCACGGGGCAGCAGGTCGCGCAGGGCGCCACCCTCGGGGAGGGTGTTGCCGCGCAGATCGATTCGGGAGATCACGTATCCAATTCTCTCAGACGGCTCCGGAGCACTGGACGCCTGTATCAGTGGCTGATACGCAACGCGGGCGTCACCCGCTGTCACCCGTGACCACTAGCGTTCCTCCTGTCAGGGTGGACGGCGAGGGGGACGGCATTGACCGAGGCGCCCGATCTTGGTGAGGCTCCGGACTGGCTCAGCCCGGCGGAGCTGGGCATGTGGCAGGCATTCCGCAACGGCAGTACCTACGATCTGCGCACCCGCAATCCGGTGCGCGACGATCCGTTCGCGGCGCGGCCCTGGGGGCCCGAGCGCAGCGTGCGGGCCCGGGTGGTGGCCCTGCTGCTGCTCAGCGGGCCGCCCGCGCTGCCCGGGCGGGTCGCCGCGCTGAAGCTCAACGGGGTGCAGATCACCGGCACGCTCAACCTGTCCGGCGGCATGATCACCCCGTACGTCGAGCTGAACAACTGCCGGTTCGAGAACGAACTCCTGCTCCCCGAGGCCCACTTCACCACCGTACGCATGGTGAGCTGCTCGATTCCGCGGATCGAGGCGGCCCGGCTGACCACCGAGGGCGATCTGCACCTGCCGCGCTGCCGGGTCGCGGGCGGCATCCGCCTGACCGACGCGCACATCGGCACCGACCTCCTCCTCAGCCAGGCCGTGGTGCACAGCGACCGCAACGGCCGCTCGATCGCGGCCGACGGACTCTCGGTCGCGCAGGACCTCCAGGCCGATCTGATCGAGTGCTACGGGGAGCTGAGCCTGCGCGCCGCGAAGGTCGGCGTGACGCTCAGCCTGCGCGGCAGCAGGCTGATCAACCCGGACGGCCACCGCGCGCTGAACGCCCCGCAGTTGATCGTCGAGCGCACCCTGTATCTGACCTCGGCGGCCGTCTACCCGAGCGGCAACCAGGCGGGCACCACTCCGCCGTACGGGACGAACTACACCAACACGCCCGTGCGGGGCACCCTGATCCAGCCGTTCGAATGCCGGGGCGGGCTGCGCCTGGACGACGGGCGGTTCGGGGACGCGGTGGACCTGGCGCAGTCCCGGGTCGTCATGACCGACGCGCAGGAGCTGTCGCTGCGCCGCATCCAGACGCCGGAGCTGCGCTTCACCGGGCAGCGTGCCGAGCGCGGCAAGGTCGTGCTCTCCGGGGCCCGGGTCGGCAACCTGGTCGACATGGCGGACAGCTGGCCAGGCCCCGGGCATCTGACGATGAACGGTTTCGCCTACGAGAACCTCATCCCGATCGGCACCTTCACGCTGGCCGAGCGCCTGGACTGGGTGACCGCGGCGACCCCCGAGTACGCGCCCGAACCGTATGAGCGGCTCGCGGCCGTGCTGCGGGGCAGCGGCGAGGACGCGGACGCCCGCGAGGTGCTGCTGGCCAAGCAGCGCAGGCGCCGCGAGACGCTGCCGCTGGCCGCCAAGGCGTGGGGCGTGCTCCAGGACCTGACCGTGGCGTACGGCTACCGGCCGGGCCGGGCCGCGCTGTGGATGGCCGTCCTGTGGGCGGCGGGCACCCTCGCCTTCTCGCACTACGACCCGCAGCCGATCAAGGCCGATGAGCACCCCGAGTGGAACGCGGCGCTCTTCGCGCTCGACCTCCTCATCCCGGTGGTCAACCTGGGCCAGGACAGCTACTGGAAGCTGACCGGCCTCTGGCAGTGGGCGGCGGCGGCCGGGACCCTGCTGGGCTGGATCCTGGCGACGACGGTGGCGGCGGGCGCCTCCCGGCTGCTGCGGAGGGGGTGAGTTCTCGGGGCTTGTCCAAGGCGGGGTGAACCGAAGTCCTCCGTACGCGGTCCGCAGGGTTTTCGCGGGGCCCGCGCTAGGTCTTCACGCGCTCCGCGCGAGGCCCGTGTGACTGAATTTGCCGGGCCTTGACCCCCTGCCGTACAACCCTCACCACCGATACAGAAGCTTCACAGTGACCCCCCTGGCGCCGTCCCCACCTGCGGATTTCAATGGTCCGCACCATGACTTTCGTATCCGCGCTGATCCGCACCGCACGGCGGGCCAGGCACACGCCTCTTCTTGCCACGGGTATGCCCGATGGCCGGGAAGTGCTGCTCGACGCCCCCGACGCCCGGCTCGCTCCCGCGCTGGTCTCGGCCGCGCTCGGCGAGTACGAGGCGGCGGCGAAACTCCTCGCCACCACCCGCGAGCTGGCCGAGTGGGAGAACCGCGACCGCTACACGGTCCGGCTCGCGGCCTTCGCGGTCGGCAGACCGGACTGGCTCGCCAACTGGCTGGCGGATGCGCCCCGCGACCCGGACGCGCTGCTCGTCAAGGCGGAGCTCGCGATCGTCCAGGCCTGGGGCTCGCCCGCCCGGGCCGAGCGGCTGCGCGAGGTGGCGCCGCTGATCCACTCGGCGGCCGACGGCGACCCGTCCGACCCGGTGCCCTGGCGGATCGCGCTCGACCACGCCCGCGGCACCCATGCGCCGCACACTGTTTTCGAGGAACTGTGGGGCGAGGCCATACGCCGTTCCTCGCACCACTACGGCTGTCATGTGGCGGCACTCCAGTACCTCTCCGCCCAGTGGTACGGCTCGCACCGCGAGTGCTTCGACTTCGCCGAGCGGGCCGCCGAGGACTCCCTGCCCGGCTCTCTGATCCGCGCGCTCCCGGCCCGGGCGGCCTTCGCCTACCTGGCGGGCGGCGCGGGCCGCGCCGTCCCGTACGAGCGGATCGACGCGGCGGCCGACCTCGGCATCGAGCTGTCCGCCGCCTACGAGCCGGGCGACCCGTGGCCGGCCGAGGTCCGCAATCTGCTCGCCTATGTGCTGGTCGTGCGCAGACGCTGGCCGGAGACGCTGGAGGAATTCCGGCGTATCGGTCCGTATGCCACGTCTTTCCCGTGGCTGCATCTCGCCGCCGATCCGCTGGGGCAGTTCCTCGAACTGCGCGAGTTCGTACGAACGGAGGTCGCCGCGGGCATGCCGTGGGGACGGGACCGCCAGAAGCCCGGACGAGCCCGGTCCGACGGCCATTACGCTTGAGCGTTGTGACCACCGCACGCCTTCCGCTCTTCCCGCTCAACTCGGTCCTGTTCCCCGGGCTCGTCCTGCCGCTGAACATCTTCGAGGAGCGTTATCGCGCCATGATGCGCGATCTGCTGAAGACCGGCACCGACGCTTCGGGCCCCTCCGGCTCCGGCGACGAGGCCGGCGACGAGCCGCGCCGCTTCGCCGTCGTGGCGATCCGCGACGGCCGGGAGGTCGCGCCGACCGCCCCCGGGCTGCCCGACCAGACCGCGCAGCCCGAGAAGGGCCCCGCGGCCGGCTTCGGTGCCGACCCGATCCAGGCCTTCCACCGGGTGGGCTGCGTCGCGGACGCGGCCACCATCCGGGAGCGCTCGGACGGCAGCTTCGAGGTGCTCGCCACCGGCACGACCCGGATCCGCATCCTGTCGGTGGATGCGAGCGGGCCGTATCTGACGGCCGAGTTCGAAGAGATCCCGGAGGAGCCGGGCGAGGAGGCCGGCGCGCTCGCCGAGGGCGTTCTGCGCGCCTTCCGCTCGTACCAGAAGCGGCTCGCGGGGGCGCGGGAGCGCTCCCTTGCCGGCACCGCGGACCTGCCCGACGAGCCCTCGGTGGTGTCCTATCTGGTCGCCGCGGCCGCGGTCCTGGACGTGCCGGCCAAGCAGCGTCTGCTCCAGGCCCCCGACACGGCGACCCGGCTGCGCGAGGAGCTCCAGCTGCTGCGCGCGGAGACGGCGGTCATCCGCCATCTGCCCTCGCTCCCGGCGGTGGACCTGACGCGCGCCCCGACCAGCCCCAACTGACGTACTGGAGAGCCGAGTTGGCCAAGAAGAAGCAGCAGAGCGGGGGCACCCCGGCGACGGTGGCCCTGACGGCGGCGGGCACCGCGTTCACGGTGCACGCCTACGAGCACGACCCGGCCTCGGCCTCGTACGGGGAGGAGGCGGCGCAGGCCCTCGGGGTCACCCCGGAGCGGGTGTTCAAGACGCTGGTCGCCGATGTGGACGGCGAGCTGACGGTCGCGGTGGTCCCGGTGGCGGGCTCGCTCGACCTCAAGGCGCTGGCCTCGGCGGTCGGCGGCAAGCGGGCCGCGATGGCCGACCCGGCGGCCGCCGAGCGCACCACCGGCTACGTGCGCGGCGGCATCTCACCGCTCGGCCAGCGCAAAAAGCTGCGGACGGTCCTGGACGACTCGGCGTCCGCGCACGTCACGATCTGCGTGTCGGCGGGCCGCCGCGGCCTGGAGGTCGAGCTGTCCCCCACCGACCTGGCGGCCCTCACCGGGGCCCTGCTGGCGCCGATCGGACGGGTTTAGACAGAGCCTCCCGGGACCCCGCGTTCCGGACAACGTCCGCCGGACGGGCCCCAGGGTCTCGACGTACCTCCGGTCCTCGACTAGAACCCGAGGGCGGGAGGTACGCCCATGTCGAAGCGGACCCGCAAGCGGAAGTGGCGCATCAAGAAGGGCCGGGCCAACCACGGGAGGCGCCCGGCCTGACCCGCGCCGTCAGAGGCCGGCCGACTCCGGCTTCCCCGGCCCCGGGTCCTCCAGCGGCGACACCGGCCACTCCGGATCCGGGTCCCGGGGCCCGAACAGCGCCGTGAGGCCCAGGTGGACGGCCATGGCGGCGATCGGCCAGGCCAGCAGCGCGCCCTTCGCGTCGAGCTTCAGCGGGGCGTCGAACGTGACGCCCTTGCCGGCCGCCTTCGCCGCGGCCACCACGTCCTGGTTGGGGCCGAGCCAGATGCCGAGGCGCCAGGCCAGCACCGAGCCGAGCAGCGCGCCGACCGCGAGGCCGACGACCAGGGCGATGCCGCCGTTCTTGCGGAGCAGGAAGACCGCGGCCGCGCTGAGCGCGCCGAGTCCGAGCGCGAGCAAGATGAACGTTCCGTCGCCGCCGATCGCCTCCTCACCCTCGGTGTCCTTGAGGAAGACGGCCTTGTCGTCGGCGATCAGCGGCACCTTCGGGGCCAGCCACAGCCACAGCAGCCCGAGCGCGACCCCGGCCAGCGTCACGGCGAGGGCGACGAGCACCGCGTCCCGCAGGTCCTTCTTCATCGCGGGCGCCTCCTCGACGGGCCCGGGGTGCGATCCCCCGGTGTGCGTCTGCCACGGGTCGTTGCCCGGGGGCTGCTGATGGGGCGGTGTCAGAGGTGCGGTCACCCTGACATCGTGCCAGGCGTGCCCGTGCGCTGCCTCACCGGACCGCCGCCCGGCGGTAGGCCCACGCCGCCACGGCCAGCGAGACGACGCCGACGGCCCCGCACACCCCGAGATCGAGCCCGACGAGCGACCAGTCGGGGTGCGCGTCGAAGCTGTGCGCGAACGCCTCCACGCCGTACGTGGAGGGCAGCAGATCACGTGCGTACGCGATGGGCCCCGGCATCCGCCCGGCCGGGAGCACGCCGAGCAGCAGCGCCGCGGACATCCCCAACTGGCCGAACAGCGTGGCGAGTTCCTGCCGGGGCGCGAGGAGCCCGAGGGCCGCGCCGAGTCCGGAGAGCGCGGCTCCGGCGAGCGGAATGACCGCGGCGAGGATCCACAGGTGCCCCATCGGAAGCCCGAACAGGACGCAGCCGAAGACTGCCGTGACGGCGGTGCCGGGCACGGTGAAGGAGGCGTACGCGGCGGCCGTGCCGAGCACCACGGACGCGGGCGGCACGGGCAGCGTCGCATAGTGGTCGAGGCCGCCGCCGGCCCGCAGCTGGCCGAAGTACTGGGCGAGCAGGTTGAGCGCGACGAAGGCGACGACGAGCACGCTCGATCCGGCGACCACCGCGCGGGCCTCGCTCCCGCCGTCCACCACCCCGCGCATGAGGATCATGATGCCGACGGACTGGAACGTCGCGACGAACAGCAGCGGGATCCGCGCGACGCGGGCCCGCGAGAGCTGGGCGCGGTAGACGGCGGCGAGCGCGGGCAGCAGCCGGGCGCGGGGCGCGAGCGGGGCGGCGTGCGCGGCGTCGGGGCGCCGGGTGGCGCCGCTGTCGGCCGGGGCCCGGCTGCCCACGCCGCTCTCCAGAGGAATGGCGCTCACGCCTTCACCAGCCCTTCCGTGCGGCCGCCGAGGGCGAGGTAGACGTCTTCGAGGCTCGGCGTGGCCAGGGTGAAGTCGTCGAGGGCGGCGAAGGCGGGGCCGCCGGTGACGGTGGCGACGGCGGCGCGGGCCCGCTCGGGGCTGAGCCGCAGCGTCCAGCGCCGTCCCGACTCCTGGGCCGAGGCGCGCAGCGCCGCGACCTCGGGGACCTCGACGGGGGCCCGGTCGCGCCACACGAGCTCGACCCGCACCTCGTCGGCGACCCGCGCCTTGAGCCCGGCGGGGGTGTCGCAGGCGATGACCTTGCCGCGTTCGATCACGGCGACCCGGTCGAGCACGGTCTCGGCCTCGATGACGTTGTGGGTGACGAGCAGGACGGTCGCGCCGCGCTCGGCCCGCCGCCGGTCGACGGCGGCCCACACCGCGCGCCGGGCCACCGGGTCCATGCCGGTGGTGGGCTCGTCGAGCACGAGGACGGGGCGCTCGCCGACGAGGGCGGCGGCGAGACAGGCCAGGCGCCGCTGGCCGCCGGAGAGCTTCTTGAGCGGCCGCCCGGCGATCTCGTCAAGACCGAGTTCGGCCAGAACCGCGTCACGTTCGGCGCGGGCGTCGCGCAGGGTGAGTCCGCGCAGCCGGCCGGTGGTCTCGGCGGCGAGCGCGACGGTCAGCTCGTCGAGCGCGGTGGATTCCTGGCCGAGGTAGGCGATGAGGCGGGCGGCCCGTTCGGGGTGGCGCACCAGGTCGTGGCCGAGCACGTCGACCGTGCCGGAGTCGGGCCGCATGAGCCCGGTCAGCTGGCGTACGAGGGTGGACTTGCCGGCGCCGTTGGGCCCGAGCAGTCCGAAGATCTCGCCACGCTCCACGTCGAGGCTGATTCCGTCGGTGGCCCGGACCTCGGGCGTACCGGGCGCACCTCGTCGGCCCCGTGTCGCGGGGTACGTCTTGACCAGGCCCCGCACCGTGCAAACGGTGCCGGCCCGCGCCGCTGCTGTGCCGGTACTCACGGGGAACGAGCCTAAGGGGTCGAAGGACCCGCCCGGGCCCGGGGGCGGTGCTAAGCCGGCCCCCGGTCGCCGCGCTACTCGCCGGCCGGCTGGCGTTCGGCGGCCGCCCTGACGTCGATCTCGCGCCAGAAGCCGGCCCGGATCGCGTACCGGTCGTGCTCGTCGATCTGGTCGTCCTTGTGGGCGAGGAGGCCGAACCGGGCGGCGTAGCGCAGGAGTTCACCGTCGATGCGGTGCGGGATGCGCGGGTACATGGTGGACAGCTTCTGTACGTGCGAAGGCTCGGGGAGGCGTTCCATCCAGCGCCGGGCGAAGACCTGGCCCACTTCGTAGGGGTCGCCGCCGACGGTGGTGATGTCCTCCTCGCGGTCGGCCCAGCGCTGCTCGGCGCTGGTCAGCTGGGCCAGCGTCGGCAGGGAGGCGGTCTCGGGGGACTCGCCTAGCGCCGCGCCGGGACGCTCGACCCAGCCTTTGTCCGAAGACCAGCGCAGGGTCGCCGAGGCGGGCGCGGGGGCGGCCGGAGCGCTGCCGGGCCCGCGCAGCGAGGCCAAGTCCTTCGGTGTCGGTACGCCCTTGGCGCCGCTCGGGGCGGGCACAGAGGTGCCGTTCTCGCCGGGGGCCTCGGGGGGCGCGGCGCCGTTGCGTACCGCGGCGGCCTGGGCCTCGGCGGCCCGCTCGGCGGAGGCGGCGAGGGCGGATTCGGGCAGCGGCGCGGAGAGGATCGCGGCGATCTCGGGGCGGGGGGCGGGGGCCGGGGCGCAGATCCCGGTGAGGTCCTTGGCGCGGACGGCCTGGGTGATCCAGGCGCGGTCGAGGACCCGGCGCTCGTCGGCCTCGGCGACGAGGTCCTCGGACTGGTTGTAGTCGCCGTCGGCGGCCTGCACGGCCCACAGGTGGACGGCGACGCCGTGTTCCTTGGCGGACATCAGGCCGGGCAGCAGGTCGCCGTCGCCGGTCACCAGGACCACGTCCGAGCAGGCGCGGTTGCGGGCGAGTTCGGTCAGCTCGGCGTGCATCGCGGCGTCCACGCCCTTCTGTGCCCACCGGCCGTCGCTGCGGGTCAACGCGCCGAGCCGGACCGTCACCCTGGGCATCACGCGCAGCCGGCGGTGCTCGGGCTGCGGCACCCGGTCGGGGGCGCCGTCGAACCAGTAGATGCGGAGCAGCGGCTGCTGGGTATCGGCCTCGGCGAGCTCGCGGAGCCCCAGGATCAGGGCGGCATGGTCGACGGTGATGCGGGAACGGGCCGGCTCTCCGGCGAGCAGACTCGCGGCGGCACCGAGCAGGTAACCGGCGTCCACCAGGACGACGCAGCGGTCCATGCGTTCCACCCTCTTTCGGGAACGGAAAAGCCGAAGAAAAAGAAATCAGGAGCGGGGGTACGGGAGATCACCCAGTGAACTTCGGGTTTCCTTCGAGTCTGCCCGACCGCGCAAGGGTTGAGCACCGGAACTCGATCATCGGCGTGGCGGATTGGGGGGTCACTTCTCCGTCACGCACGGTAATGATCCGAAATGCGCGCTTTGTCCATCTGTGTGAGTCTGGCAGCGGCCCTGGCCCCGAGTTCCCCCACAGGAGGCAGCACTATGGCCAAGAACAAGAACCGCAAGTCGGGCAGTCAGCAGGACCGCTCGCAGGCCGCCGAGCGCGGTCAGCAGCAGTCGAAGTCCGCCGCCTTCGAGTCCCAGGCCGTGACCCAGTCGCAGGCCCAGGGCAGCCCGGCAGATGTTGCCCGTAAGCACCAGCGGCGCTTCGGTCATAACTAGCCGTCATTGCGAGCGGAAAGGGGCGCACCCGATGGGTGCGCCCCTTTCTCGTACCGGAAACGTCCTACCGGAAACGGTGGAGGTCAGCCGGCCAGGCAGGACGGGCCGAGCAGCACCTTCAGGTCACCGAAAAGGGCCGGATCAGGCTGGACGCGGTGCCGGTCGAGCCGCAGCACGGTCGTCGAGCGCGGCCCCTGGAGCTTGATCCGCACCTCGGTGTTGCCCTTGTGGTGCCCCAGGATCTCGCCGAGTCGGCTGACCATCGGCGGGGTCACCTTCACGGTGGGGATGGTCAGGACGACCGGCGCGTTGGTGCCCGCCGACGACAGGTCGGGGACCATCAGCTCCATCGCGACCAGGCGCGGGATGTCCTCGCGCTTGTCGAGGCGTCCCTTGACGAACACCACGGCGTCCTCGACGAGTTGGGTCGAGACCAGTTGGTACGTCGCCGGGAAGAACATGCACTCGATGGAGCCGGCCAGGTCCTCGACGGTGGCGATCGCCCAGGCGTTGCCCTGCTTGGTCATCTTGCGCTGGAGGCCGGAGATGATGCCGCCGATGGTGACGATCGAGCCGTCCGAGTAGTCGCCGCCGGTGAGCTGGCCGATGCCCGCGTCCGCCTTGTCGGACAGGACGTGCTCCAGGCCGAAGAGCGGGTGGTCGGAGACGTACAGGCCGAGCATCTCGCGCTCCTGGGCGAGCAGGTAGGACTTCTCCCACTCCACGTCGCCGAACTCGACGTCGAGGCCGAAGCCCGGCTCGCTGCTGTCCTCGTCCATGCCGCCGAAGAGGTCGAACTGGCCCTCGGCCTCCTTGCGCTTGACCTGCACCACGTTGTCGATCATGGGCTCGAACTGGGCGGTCAGGCCCTTGCGGGTGTGACCCATCGTGTCGAAGGCGCCCGCCTTGATGAGCGATTCCGTGGTGCGCTTGTTGCAGGCGGCGGCCTCGACCTTGTCCAGGTAGTCGGGGAAGGAGGAGAACTTCCCCTTCGCCTTGCGGGAGCGGATGATCGAGTCCACGACGTTCGTACCGACGTTGCGGACGGCCTCCAGGCCGAACAGGATCACGTCGTCGCCCTGGGCCGCGAAGTTGTGCACCGACTCGTTGACGTTCGGCGGCAGCACCTTGATGCCCATGCGCCGGCACTCGTTGAGGTAGACGGCCGACTTGTCCTTGTCGTCCTTCACCGAGGTGAGCAGCGCCGCCATGTACTCGGCCGGGTAGTTCGCCTTCAGGTACGCGGTCCAGTAGGTGACCAGGCCGTACGCCGAGGAGTGCGCCTTGTTGAACGCGTATCCGGCGAACGGGACCAGAACGTCCCACAGTGCCTGGATCGCCGCGTCCGAGTAGCCCTTCTCCTTGGCGCCCGCCTGGAAGAGGACGAAGTTCTTCGCCAGCTCCTCGGGCTTCTTCTTGCCCATCACGCGGCGCAGGATGTCGGCCTCGCCGAGCGAGTAGCCGGCGATGATCTGGGCGGCCTTCTGGACCTGCTCCTGGTACACGATGAGGCCGTAGGTCAGGCCCAGCGTCTCCTTGAGCGGCTCCTCCAGCTCCGGGTGGATCGGGGTGATCTCCTGGCGGCCGTTCTTGCGCTCGGCGTAGTTCGTGTGCGAGTTCATGCCCATCGGGCCCGGCCGGTACAGGGCCGAGACTGCGGAAATGTCCTCGAAGTTGTCGGGCTGCATCTGGCGCAGCAGCGAGCGCATGGGGCCGCCGTCGAACTGGAAGACGCCGAGGGTGTCGCCTCGGCAGAGCAGTTCGAAGGTCTTCGGGTCGTCCAGCGGGAGCGAGAGCATCTCAAGGTCGATGCCCTTGTTGGCCTTCACCATCTTGACGGCGTCGTCCATGATGGTCAGGTTTCGCAGGCCCAGGAAGTCCATCTTCAGCAGGCCGAGCGACTCGCACTGCGGGTAGTCCCACTGCGTGATGGTCACGCCGTCGGTGTGCCGCACCCAGATCGGCGCGTGGTCGACGATCGGCTCGCTGGACATGATGACGCCGGCGGCGTGCACGCCCATCTGCCGGACCAGGCCCTCGACGCCCTTGGCGGTGTCGATGACCTTCTTCACGTCCGGCTCGTTCTCGTACATCCCCCGGATCTCGCCCGCCTCGCTGTAGCGCGGGTGCTTGGGGTCGGTGATGCCGGAGAGGTCGATGCCCTTGCCGAGGACGTCGGCGGGCATCGCCTTGGTGAGGCGGTCGCCCATGGCGTACGGGTAGCCGAGGACGCGCGCGGAGTCCTTGATGGCGTTCTTCGCCTTGATCTTTCCGTAGGTGCCGATCATGGCGACCTTGTCGGAGCCGTACTTCTCCGTGACGTACCGGATCACCTCGACGCGCCTGCGCTCGTCGAAGTCGATGTCGACATCGGGCATGGAGACGCGCTCGGGGTTGAGGAACCGCTCGAAGATCAGGCCGTGCGTGATCGGGTCGAGGTCGGTGATGCCCATGGCGTACGCGACGATCGAACCGGCCGCGGAGCCTCGGCCGGGGCCGACCGCGATGCCGTTGTTCTTGGCCCACATGATGAAGTCGGCGACGACGAGGAAGTACCCCGGGAACCCCATCTGGATGATGATGTCCATCTCGTACTCCGCCTGCTTCTGGCGGTCCTCGGGGACACCGCCCGGGTAGCGGCGCTCCATGCCGGCCCGGACCTCCTCCTGGAACCAGGTGACCTCGGTGTAGCCGTCGGGGATGTCGAACTTCGGCATGAGGTTCTTGGCCTCGAACATGCCGGTCGTGTCGATCTGCTCCGCGACGAGCAGCGTGTTGCGGCACCCCTCCTGCCAGGCGTCCGAGGAGTCGATGGCGTACATCTCGTCGGTGGACTTGAGGTAGTAGCCGGTGCCGTCGAAGCGGAAGCGGTCCGGGTCCGAGAGGTTCTTGCCGGTCTGGATGCAGAGCAGGGCGTCGTGCGCGGTCGCCTCGTGCGCGTACGTGTAGTGCGAGTCGTTGGTGACCAGCGGGGGGATGCCGAGCTTCTTGCCGATCTCCAGGAGGCCGTCGCGGACCCGGCGCTCGATCTCGATGCCGTGGTCCATCAGCTCCAGGAAGTACTTGCCCTCGCCGAAGATGTCCTTGTAGTCGGAGGCCGCCTGCACCGCCTCGTCGAACTGGCCGAGCCGCAGCCGGGTCTGGACCTCGCCGGAGGGGCAGCCGGTGGAGGCGATGAGGCCCTCCGACCACTGCGAGATCGTCTCCTTGTCCATCCGCGGCCACTTCTGCAGCCAGCCCTCGGCGTACGCGTCCGAGGAGAGCCGGAAGAGGTTGTGCAGACCGGTCTTGTTGTGCGCCCAGATCGTTTTGTGCGTGTAACCACCCGAACCGGACACGTCGTCGCGCTTCTGGTGCGGCTGGCCCCACTGGATCTTGCGCTTGTTGCGCCTCGACTCGGGGGCCACGTACGCCTCGATGCCGATGATCGGCGTGACGCCCGCCTTCTTCGCCGAATGGAAGAAGTCGTAGGCACCGTGGAGGTTGCCGTGGTCGGACATGGCGATATGCGTCATGCCCATCTCATTGCAGGCGTTGAACATGTCCTTGAGCCGCGCGGCACCGTCCAGCAGCGAGTACTGGGTGTGGACGTGAAGGTGCGTGAACGGTGTCTTGGACGTGCCAGTCACGGTTGGGGCCTCCAACGGCAAAGGGGGGTTCGCGGAGCGGGGGGACAGCCTTGGAGTCTACGTCGCCCCACTGACAGCCGAGGGGGGATCCGCGGCCCGAAGCGCCCCGACGAGAGGCGGTGGCCGGGCGACGGGCGGGCACTTGGAGGTACGGTCGCGCGTTGGAAGGGACACAACCCGTCCCGATCGTGACGCAGGCAGTACGCACCAGGAGGCACCCAGCGATGTCGGTCCCGCAGCCCAGCGCGGAGACGCGCGGCGAAGAGATACTCGCCGTTTTCGAGACCGCGTTCGGCGAGCTCCTGGCCGCCGACCCGGCCGCTTTCCGGGTCAAGTTCCGCAAGATGGCGGCCTCCGCGTTCGCCTTCTACCGGGGCACGGCCTGCCTGTTCTACGCCGACCTGGAGAAGGAGCGGCACGGCGGCCCCTACCTGGACGAGCGCACCGGCCGGGTCTGGATCCACGGCGACCTGCACGCCGAGAACTTCGGCACGTACATGGACGCCAACGGCCGCCTGATCTTCAACGTCAACGACTTCGACGAGGCGTACGTGGGCCCCTTCACCTGGGACCTCAAGCGCCTCGCCGCCTCCCTCGCGCTGATCGGCTACACCAAGGCGTTCAGCGACGAGCAGATCACCGCGCTGGTACGCACCTACGCCGCCGCCTATCGCGAGCGCGTCCACGCCCTCGCCTCCGGCGCCAAGGACGACGAGGTGCCGCCCTTCACCCTGGACACGGCCGAGGGCCCGCTGCTCGGCGCGCTGCGCGACGCCCGCGCCCGGACCCGGTTCGCGCTGCTCGACTCGATGACCGAGATCCGGGAGTACGAACGCCGGTTCACCGAGGGCGACGGCTCGATCGAGCTGGACGCGGCGACCCGCTACAAGGTGCTCGCGGCCTTCGACGGCTACCTGGAGACGCTGCCCGAGGAGAGCCTGGTGCGCCCGGACTCCTACCGCGTCAAGGACGTGGTGGGGCGCCGCGGCATCGGGATCGGCTCGGCCGGTCTGCCCTCGTACAACATCCTTCTGGAGGGGCACAGCGACGCCCTGGAGAACGATGTGGTGATCTACATCAAGCAGGCGCAGACCCCGGCGGTGTCCCGGCACATCACGGACCCGGCGGTGCGCGGCTACTTCGAGCACGAGGGGCACCGCACGGTGATCTCGCAGCGCGCGCTTCAGGCCGCCGCCGACCCGTGGCTGGGCTGGACCGAGCTGGACGGCGCGGGCCAGCTGGTCGCGGAGGTCTCGCCGTACGCGGTGGACCTGGACTGGTCGGACATCGACGACCCCGACGAGATCGCGGCGGTCGTCGCCGACCTCGGCCGGGCCACGGCCACGATGCACGCGGCGGCGGACGACGAGAGCGGCCACTCCGAGCTGGTGCCGTTCTCCACCGAGCGCGCCATCGACGCGGCGATCGCCGCCGACGAGGAGGGCTTCGCGGGCCTGCTCGTCGACTTCGCGCACTCCTACGGAGCGCGGGCGCGGGCCGACCACCAGATCTTCGTCGACCTGTTCCGCAACGGCCGGATACCGGGTCTCTAGCCCCACCGAAGGCCGAGTCCCCGGTCTCACCGAACTCTTAGGCACGCCAGACGGCCGGACATGGCACACTCACCCGCGATGGACATATCCGGGACGCAGCTCAGAGCGGCACGCGCGGCGCTTTTCACGGCGCTCGTCGTGACGCTCTCCGCCGCGTCCCACGTGCTGCTCTCCCGGGTGCCGCTGCCGCTCACGCTGGTGGCGTCGGCGGCCGGCGCGGTGTTCGTCATCGCCTACGCGCTGGCCGGCCGCGAGCGCGGCTACTGGGCGATCGCCGGGGCCCTGGTCCCGCTGGAGCTGGCCGCCGACACCCTGTTCACCACCGGCCAACACGTCTGTTACGGCCCGGCCGGCGGGCCCGTCGCGGGTGCCCTGCGCGCGGTCGGCTTCGACGTGCTGTGCGGCGGCGGCGCGCTCGGAGCGGTGCGCACCCCGGAGAACGCGGCCACCTTGCTGACCCACCCGGGCCCGGCCGTGCCCTGGCTGCTGCTCGCGGCCCACCTGGCCGTAGGCCTGCTCGCCGCTCTGTGGCTGCGCCGGGGCGAGGCGGCGCTGGCCCGGCTGTTGCGCGCGGTCGCCGCGTTCGCGTTCCGGCCGCTGCTCGTCGCGGCGGCCGTGGTGCGCGCATCCGACGGCGCCGCCCGCCCGCTCGCGCGCCCGGCGCACGGGAAGCCCGGCCCCTCGCGCACCCGCCTCCTGGTGCACTCCGTGGCACGAAGGGGACCTCCCTGCCCGTCGCTCGGCCTCGTCTGAGCACAGCAGCCCCCGTCACTTTCCTCACCTGCCATCCGGAGAAAAAGATCATGAGTTCCCGCAACAGCCAGGCCAACAAGGCTGCCGCCCGCGAGCGGCTGCGAGCGGAGCGCGAGCGCGAGGCCAAGAAGGCCAAGACCCGTCGCCAGATCATCGTGGCCGCGTCCGTCGTCGGCGTCCTCGCCCTCGCGGGCGGCGCCGGCTACGCGATCATGCAGGCCATGAAGCCCAGCGCGTGGGAGGCCGCCAAGGACAAGACGCTGGTGAAGCCCGCCAACTCGGGGAGCGACGGCACGACCGTCGTCATCGGCAAGGCCGACGCGAAGAAGACCCTCGAACTGTACGAGGACCCGCGCTGCCCGATCTGCTCGCAGTTCGAGCAGGCCGTCGGCCCGACGATCAAGAAGGACGTCGACGCGGGCAAGTACAAGATCCAGTTCATCGGTGCCACGTTCATCGACAACGGCAGCCCGGGCACCGGCTCGAAGACCGCGCTGAGCGCGCTCGGCGCGGCGCTGAACGTCAGCCCCGAGGCGTTCCTGGAGTACAAGTCGGCGCTCTACTCGGCCAAGTTCCACCCTGAGGAGACCACCGACAAGTTCAAGAGCCGCGACTACCTGATCGAGATCGCCGACACCGTTCCGGCGCTCAAGGGCAACGCGGCCTTCGACAAGGCGGTCAAGGACGGCACCTACGACAAGTGGGCGCTGGTCATGTCGGACAAGTTCAACAGCAGCGGCGTCACCGGCACGCCCACGCTGAAGATGGACGGCAAGAAGGTCACCGCGGAGGGCTCGGAGAACGCTCCGACGGACGCGGCCTCCTTCACGGCCGCGATCGACAAGGCGCTCAAGGGCTGACCCTCTGAAGGGCCGTTGAACGGGCCGTGCGAACCTCCGGGTCCGCACGGCCCGTTCGGCGTTCCTACGCGTCGGTGCCGAGGCTGTCGAGGAATCCCAGCGCGGTGCGCCAGGTCAGCTCGGCGGCCGCCTCGTCGTAGTCCGGGAGCTGCGGGTCGGTGTAGAGGTGGCCGGCGCCCGGGTAGCGGTAGATCTCCACGTCCGCGCCGGCCCGCTGCATCTGGAGGTACCAGGAGTTGAGCCAGTCCCCCGACTCGAACGGGTCCGGGTCGGCGACGTGCAGCTGGACGGGCAGCTCGTCCACCGCGGTGTTCTCGGCCATGTCCGAGGTGCCGTGGAGCAGCAGCAGGCCGCGGGCCTTCGCATCGCCGAGCGCCAGGGTCTGCGCGATGGACCCACCGAGCGAGAACCCGGCGTAGACGAGACCACGCTCCGAGTAGGGGGCGGCGGCGAGAATGGCTCGTTTCAGGAGCTCTTCCTTGCCGATCTCGTCCTTGACCTCCCTGCCCTCCTCCACGGTCTCCACGGTGCGGCCTTCGTACAGGTCGGGGACGTGCACCTCGTGGCCGGCGGCCCGCAGACGCTCGGCGGCCTCCTGCACGGCGGGACGCAGACCGTAGACGGAATGGAAAAGCATGATGTTCATGTGGCCATCGTGCCAGTTACGGTCGAAGGCATGGAGAACGTGCTGCGTCCGTTGATCGTCATCGGCGGCTCGGTCGTGCTCACGCTGGTGGTGGGATGGCTGGCCGACCGGCTGCTGCGCCGAGCCGACGCCCGGCACCGCGAGACCCCGCTGTGGGGCCTGCTGCGCCGGTGCCGCATACCGCTGCGCCTCGTCCTGCTCGCCGCGATCCTGCGCGGCTCGTACGACGAGATCAAGTGGCGGCCGGTCCAGGACCACGAGGCGGGCCTGGGCCAGTTCCTGACGCTGGTCCTGATCGGCGCGAGCGCCTGGCTGGTGGTGCGGATCGCGACGGCCGTCGTGGAGTCCTCGTACACCCGTTACGCGGCCTCCACACGCGATCCGGCCCGGGTCCGCCGGGTCCGCACCCAGGTCACGCTCATCCAGCGGGTGGTCAGCGCGATCGTCGCCGTGGTGGCCGTCGCGTCGATGCTGCTCACCTTCCCCGCGATGCGCACGGCGGGCACCTCCCTGCTGGCCTCGGCGGGCATCCTGGGCATCGTCGCCGGTGTCGCGGCGCAGTCCACCCTCGGCAACCTCTTCGCGGGGCTCCAGATCGCCTTCGGAGACATGGTGCGGATCGGCGACACGGTGGTGGTCGACGGGGAGTGGGGCGTCGTCGAGGAGATCACGCTGACCTTCCTCGCCGTCCGCACCTGGGACGAGCGCCGCCTGACCATGCCGGTGTCGTACTTCACCAGCAAGCCGTTCCAGAACTGGTCGCGCGGCGGCGCCCAGATGACCGGCACGGTCTTCTTCCACCTGGACCACTCGGCCCCGCTCCCCCTGATGCGCGAACGCCTCGCCCTGATCCTGAAGGAGTGCCCGGCCTGGGACGGCCGGGACTTCTCCCTGGCGGTGACGGACACGACCCCGTCCACGATCCAGGTACGGGCAACGGTGACGGCGAAGGACGCGGACGACATCTGGACGGTACGGGTGACGGTCCGGGAGCAGATGGTGGCGTGGCTGTACGCGGAGCATCCGTACGCGCTGCCGAGGATCACGACGACCGGGACGCCGCCGGCCCATGGCGGCCCTTCGGGGGAGATCGAGGACGAGCGCCCCTGAAGCGGGGCCGCGCGGGCGGGCGGGCCGCTCACCGCAGGCTGCGCACGTCCAGCTGCCGCAGCACCCTGTCGACGATCTCCGGGTCGGCACCCGGCTCGCTGCGCGCGGACAGCACCTCGTGCCGAGCCGCGGACATCATCTCGCGCTGGATGCGCTGAACGGCCCGAAGCCGCTCCACCCGCTTGGCGTACGCCTCGCGCCGCTCTTCGTCGATCATGTCGGGGCTGATCCGCGCCCCCACGTCGTAGGCCCGCCGCTGCAACTGCTCCATGACGTCCTCGGGCAGTTCCTCGACGTCCTCGATCTCCTTCAGGCGCCGCTTCGCGGCCTTCGCGGCCCGGATGGCCAGGTCGCGCTCCAGGCCGCGCTCGGCATCCGTGTCGGCCCGTACGCCCAGCCTCCTGACCAGCCAGGGCAGGGTGAGCCCCTGGAAGACCAGAGTGGTCATGATCACGGCGAAGGCGATGAAGACGATCTCGTCGCGGCCGGGGAAGGGCGCGCCGTCGTCGGTCTTGAGCGGGATGGCGAGCGCGAGGGCCACCGAGGCCACGCCCCGCATCCCGGCCCACCACATGACGATGGTCTCCCGCCAGGAGGTGGGGATCTCCTCGTCGTAGTCGCGCTTGGTGTGCAGCCGTTTGGCGAGCCAGGTCGCCGGGAGCAGCCACAGCAGCCGTACGCCCACGACGACGCCGACCACGGCCGCCGCCCAGCCGAACATGTGCAGTTCACGGCCGGTCGCGGTGCCGAACACGTTGTGGAGTTCGAGCCCGATGAGGCCGAACGCGACCCCGGTGACCAGGGTGTCGACGATCTGCCAGAACGTGGCTCCGGCGAGACGGCCCTGTACGTCGTCGGCGTCCATCGTGTGCTCGGCGAGGAAGAGGGCCACGGTCAGCACGGCGAGGACCCCGGAGCCGCGGAACTCCTCGGCCAGTACGTAGCCGACGAACGGGACCAGGAGGGTCAGGCCGATCTGGAGGGTGGGGTCGCCGAGCAGGCCCATCAGCTTGTTCGCGGCCCAGCCGAGCGCGAGCCCGACGACGACGGCGACCACGGCGGACAGCACGAGCTCACCCGCCGCGGACGCCCACGAGAAGCTCCCGCTCACGGTCGCCGCGATCGCCACGTGGTAGAGCACGATCGCGGTGACGTCGTTGAACAGGCCCTCGCCCTCCAGGATCGACACCAGGCGGCGCGGAAGCCCGAGCGAGCCCGCCACCGCCGTCGCCGCGACCGGGTCGGGCGGGGCGACGAGCGCGCCGAGCGCGACGGCCGCGGCGATCGGCAGCCCCGGCACGATGGAGCCGGCGACGGCCGCGACGGCGGCCGTGGTCACGAAGACGAGCGCGACGGCCAGCAGGAGGATCGGCCGGAGGTTGGCGGTGAACTGCCGCCAGGAGGTGCGCTGCACGGAGGCGTAGAGCAGCGGCGGCAGCACGAGCGGAAGGATGAACTCCGGCGGGATGTCCACGTTCGGCACGAACGGCAGCAGCGCCATCACGATCCCGCCGATCGTCATGAGCACCGGCGCGGGAAGGCCGAGGCGGTCGCCCAACGGGACCGTGACCACCGCGCCGAGGAGGAGCACGAGCAGCAGGGCCAGCTGATCCACGGATGCCCTCCGGGGCGGTGCGGGCCTGGACGGCCTGGACGATCAAGGCCTCCAGCGTGCCACGCAACCCGCCCGAACCGCCCATCGGGGGCAAAGGGCTCAGGCAGGGGCTACGGGAGCCCCCGCCCGCATCGCCCGGTGCGGGATCAGCCCGTCACTCGCTCTCGGCCCGGATCGCGTCGAGGGCGTACTGCAGGTCCTGCGGGTACTGGCTCTCGAACTCGACCCACTGGCCGTCGGAGGGGTGCTCGAAGCCGAGCCGCACCGCGTGCAGCCACTGGCGCGTCAGCTTGAGGCGCTTGGCGATGGTGGGGTCGGCGCCGTAGGTGAGGTCGCCGACGCAGGGGTGGCGGTGGGCCGACATGTGCACGCGGATCTGGTGCGTACGCCCCGTCTCCAGCTTGATGTCGAGCAGCGAGGCGGCGCGGAAGGCCTCGATCAGGTCGTAGTGCGTGACCGACGGCTTGCCCTCGGCGGTCACGGCCCACTTGTAGTCGTGGTTGGGGTGGCGCCCGATCGGGGCGTCGATGGTGCCGCTCATCGGGTCCGGGTGGCCCTGGACGAGCGCGTGGTAGCGCTTGTCGACGACCCGCTCGCGGAACTGCGACTTGAGCGAGGTGTAGGCCCGCTCGGACTTGGCGACGACCATCAGGCCGGAGGTGCCGACGTCGAGGCGGTGCACGATGCCCTGGCGCTCGGCGGCGCCGGAGGTGGAGATGCGGTAACCGGCCGCGGCGAGGCCGCCGATGACCGTGGTGCCCGTCCAGCCCGGGCTCGGGTGGGCGGCGACGCCCACCGGCTTCATGATCACGACAATGTCGTCGTCGTCGTGGACGATCTCCATGCCCTCGACGGGCTCGGCGACGATCTGGACGGGGGCGGCCGCCTGCGGCATCTCGACCTCCAGCCAGGCCCCGCCGTGCACCCGCTCGGACTTGCCGACCACGGCGCCGTCGACCTGGACCTTCCCCGCCGCGGCAAGCTCGGCCGCCTTGGTACGGGAAAACCCGAACATGCGGGAGATGGCGGCGTCGACGCGCTCGCCTTCGAGGCCGTCGGGAACGGGCAGGGTGCGGATCTCGGGAATCGTGCTCACCCGTCGAGTATGCCTTGCCCCACCGACATCCCCCGCCGCGCGTCCGGCGCGGGGGCTCCGGACGCGGGCGTTCGGACTCGGGCCCTCAGTCCTTGTGGACGGTGCCGTCCGGGTCGAGGCCGCGGAACGAGAGGATCACGATCAGGATGCCGCCGCACACGATCGCGGAGTCGGCGAGGTTGAAGACCGCGAAGCCCTTGGGCGCGATGAAGTCGACGACCGCGCCCTCGAAGACGCCGGGCGAGCGGAAGATCCGGTCGGTGAGGTTGCCGAGCGCGCCGCCGAGCAGCAGGCCGAGCGCGATCGCCCACGGCAGGCTGTAGAGCTTGCGCGCGAGCCGCGCGATCACCACGATCACGGTCGCCGCGATGATCGTGAAGATCACCGTGAACGCCTCGCCGATCCCGAAAGCGGCGCCCGCGTTCCTGATCGCGTTCAGCTGGAGCAGATCACCGATGACCTTGATCGGCTCGTGGTGCTCCAGCCTGGCCACCACGAGCATCTTGCTGCCGAGGTCGAGAAGGTAGGCGAAGAGCGCCACCGCGAACAGCACGGCGACCCTCCGCTTGCCCTTCGGCTGCTCGGCGGGGGCCGCCTGCTCGTCGGCCCCTTCCACATCCGGCGTACCGATGACGCTCTCCGCCTCTGCCACGTGAGTCCCTCAACCGACTAGGTGCCTGACTGAGCACGAGAGTACGGCACACCTGTACGGAGTCAGCCCCGCCGTTCCTGCTTCTGCTTGTCCTCCACGCAGAGGGTCGCGCGCGGGAACGCCTGCATCCGGGCCTTGCCGATCGGCTTCCCACAGACCTCGCAGTAGCCGTACGTCCCGGCGTCCAGGCGCTCCAGGGCGTGCTCGGTCTGCTCAAGTGTCTCGCGGGCGTTGGCGGCGAGCGCCATCTCGTGCTCACGGGTGATGTTCTTGGTGCCGGTGTCGGCGTCGTCGTCGCCCGCGCCGTCGCCGGAGTCGCGCATGAGGCCCGTGAGCGCAGCCTCCGAGGCCTCGATCTCGCTGCGCAGCCGCAGCACCTCGCTGGACAGCTCGTTACGGGCCTCGGCGACCTCCGCCGGGGTCCATGGGTCCTCGCCCGGCCGGACCGGAAGCTCCCCCGGGACGGCCGTGGCGACGGCACGGGCCGCCGGCACCGCCGACGCCGCGGCGGCCCTGGCCGCCGTTGCCCCTCCCGCAGTCTTCTTCGCAACCACCTTTTTGGCTCCCGTCTCTTCCGCGGCCGCAGCCGCCCCCTGGGCCGCGGTCGCGGCCTTCCTGGCGCCCGCCCCGGCCGACTTCACCGGCGCCGTCTTGTCGGTCGCCTTGTCGGACGCGGCCCGCGCCGTCCCGGTTGCCTTGCCGGCCGACGCCTTCTTGGCGACGGCCTTTTTCGCGGCCTTCTTGGCGGTCTTCTTGGCGGGCGCCGCCTGTTCGGCAGCGCCCGTCCGCGTGGCTGTCTCCTGGGCGGCGGCCTCCTCGGCCGTCGTCCTCTCTGCCTCCGCGGACTTCGTCGAAGAGGTCTCGACGGCCTTGGCGGACTCGTCGGACCTGGCCGGAGCGGTCTCCTTCGCCACCGCCTTCTTCGCTGTCGTCTTCTTGGCGGCCTTCTTGGCGGTCTTCTTGGCCGTCGCCGCCTTGGTCGTCGCCTTCTTGGCCGTCGTCTTCTTGGCGGTGGTGCTCTTCTTCCCGTTCGTGTCCTTGGCCGCCGAGCCCGTGGTGGCGCCTGCGGCAGCACGTGTGGCACTGGTTCTCTTGGACGCCGTTGTGGTCTCTACGGCGGTCTTCTTCGCCACCATGGCCGCGGCCCCTTCACATATTGTGATCTTGCTCGCGAATCGTGCTGGGACGATAAATCGACCCCAGGCCCGCGGCAACGGGGCAGCCGCCGGTTCGCCCCGCCCCGGACCGGCGGCAAGACGAACCTGCATCCGTTGTGCCCAGCTCCCGGCCCGGTAATCCGCCGGACGGGCGGAGCCGGACTCCGCCGGAGCCCGTATGGCCATTCGGGTCATGGACGCACCCTTCGCCACGGCCCGCCGAAAACCGGTCGGCCGCTCCGCGCCGGGCCCCGTACACTGACCGCAGCGAGAGGCGTGGACGGGACGAGTAGCGGCGTACGCAGCCAAGAGCGATCCGGGGACGGTGTGAGCCCGGAGGCGAGCGCGCGGTGAAGATCACCCCCGAGCCGCCGGAAGAAAGACCCCCTCCCCGGGGGTCCGGTAGAACCGGCTTCGCGACCCCAATGAGGGGGCGGTGTTCCGCACACCGCCAAGGAGGGTGGTACCGCGGGAGCGCCCCACGAGGGCAGGCTCTCGTCCCTCCGACGGAACCGCACGACGATCCGCCGGAGGATGAACGGATGTCGCAGTACCGCCAGGTGCCCGCCCAGGTAGACCTGCCCGCCCTTGAGCACGCCGTGCTCGACTTCTGGGAGCAGTCCAAGGTCTTCGCCAAGAGCCTCGAACAGTCCGAGGGCCGCCCCGAGTGGGTCTTCTACGAGGGCCCGCCCACCGCCAACGGCATGCCGGGCGCCCACCACATCGAGGCCCGCGTCTTCAAGGACGTCTTCCCCCGCTTCCGCACGATGCAGGGCTACCACGTGGCCCGCAAGGCCGGCTGGGACTGCCACGGCCTGCCCGTCGAGCTGGCGGTCGAGAAGGAACTCGGCTTCAACGGCAAGAAGGACATCGAGGCGTACGGCATCGCCGAGTTCAACGCCAAGTGCCGCGAGTCCGTGACCCGCCACACCGACGCCTTCGCCGACCTCACGACCCGGATGGGCTACTGGGTCGACCTGGACGACGCCTACCGCACCATGGACCCGCAGTACGTCGAGTCCGTGTGGTGGTCCCTGAAGGAGATCTTCAACAAGGGCCTGCTCACCCAGGACCACCGCGTCGCCCCCTGGTGCCCGCGCTGCGGCACGGGCCTGTCCGACCACGAGCTGGCGCAGGGCTACGAGACGGTCGTCGACCCCTCGGTCTTCGTCCGCTTCCCCCTCACCGGCGGCCCGCTCGCCGGCGAGGCGGCCCTCCTGGTGTGGACGACGACCCCGTGGACCCTGGTGTCCAACACGGCGGTCGCGGCCCACCCCGAGGTGACGTACGTCGTCGCGACGAACGGCGAGGAGAAGCTCGTCGTGGCCGAGCCCCTCCTGGAGAAGGCCCTGGGCGAGGGCTGGGAGGTCACCGGCCAGTCGTTCACCGGCGCCGAGATGGAGCGCTGGACCTACCAGCGCCCCTTCGAGCTGGTGGAGTTCCCCGAGCCCGCGCACTACGTGGTGAACGCCGACTACGTCACGACCGAGGACGGTACGGGTCTGGTCCACCAGTCCCCCGCCTTCGGCGCCGACGACCTCCTGGTCTGCAAGGCGTACGGACTGCCGGTCGTGAACCCGGTCCGCCCCGACGGCACCTTCGAGGAGGACGTCCCGCTGGTCGGCGGCGTCTTCTTCAAGAAGGCCGACGAGAAGCTGACGGAGGACCTCAAGGAGCGCGGCCTACTCTTCCGCCACGTCCCGTACGAGCACAGCTACCCGCACTGCTGGCGCTGCCACACCGCGCTGCTCTACTACGCGCAGCCGTCCTGGTACATCCGCACCAGCGCCGTCAAGGACGCGATGCTGCGGGAGAACGAGAAGACCAACTGGTTCCCCGAGTCGGTCAAGGAAGGCCGCTTCGGCGACTGGCTGAAGAACAACATCGACTGGGCGCTGTCCCGCAACCGCTACTGGGGCACCCCGCTGCCCATCTGGCGCTGCGAGGAGGGCCACCTCACGTGCGTCGGCTCGCGCGCGGAGCTGACCGAGCTGACGGGCACGGACCAGTCGTCCCTGGACCCGCACCGCCCGTACATCGACGACGTGACCTTCACCTGCACCGCCGAGGGCTGCGCCCTGACCGCGGTACGCGTCCCGGAGGTCATCGACGCCTGGTACGACTCGGGTTCGATGCCGTTCGCGCAGTACGGCTACCCGCACCGGAACAAGGAGCTCTTCGAGTCCCGCTACCCGGCGCAGTTCATCAGCGAGGCCATCGACCAGACCCGTGGCTGGTTCTACACGCTGATGGCGGTCGGCACCCTGGTCTTCGACAAGTCCAGTTACGAGAACGTCGTGTGCCTGGGCCACATCCTGGCCGAGGACGGCCGCAAGATGTCCAAGCACCTCGGCAACACCCTCCAGCCGATCCCGCTGATGGACCAGCACGGCGCCGACGCGGTGCGCTGGTTCATGGCGGCCGGCGGCTCCCCGTGGGCCGCGCGCCGGGTGGGCCACGGCACCATCCAGGAGGTCGTGCGCAAGACCCTCCTGACCTACTGGAACACGATCGCCTTCCAGGCCCTGTACGCCCGTACGTCCAACTGGGCGCCCAGCGCGGCGGACCCGGCCCCGGCCGACCGCACGGTCCTGGACCGCTGGCTGCTCTCCGAGCTCAACTCCCTTGTGGAGGGCGTCACTTCGGCCCTGGAGTCGTACGACACCCAGAAGGCGGGCAAGCTGCTCTCCTCCTTCGTCGACGACCTCTCCAACTGGTACGTACGCCGCTCGCGCCGCCGCTTCTGGCAGGGCGACAAGGCGGCGCTGCGCACCCTGCACGACGTGGTCGAGACGGTGACCCGTCTGATGGCCCCGCTGACGCCGTTCATCACCGAGCGCGTCTGGCAGGACATGGTGGTGCCGGTGACCCCGGACGCCCCGGAGTCCGTCCACCTCACGTCCTGGCCGAAGGCGGACACGGCGGCGATCGACCCGACGCTGTCGCGGCAGATGGCGCTGGTACGCCGCCTGGTGGAGCTGGGCCGGGCCACGCGCGCGGAGTCGGGCGTCAAGACGCGCCAGCCGCTGTCGCGCGCGCTGGTCGCGGTGGCGGGCTTCGAGACCCTCTCCCCCGAACTGCACGCGCAGATCACCGAAGAGCTGAACGTCAGCTCGCTGGCGTCCCTCTCCGAGGTGGGGGGCTCGCTGGTCGACACCACGGCGAAGGCCAACTTCCGAGCCCTCGGCAAGCGGTTCGGCAAGGGCGTGCAGGACGTGGCGAAGGCGGTGGCGGCGGCCGACGCGGCGGCCCTGTCGGCGGCGTTGCGCGACACCGGCACGGCGTCGGTCGAGGTCAACGGCGAGCCCGTGTCGCTGGCCCCCGACGAGGTCATCATCACCGAGACCCCGCGCGAGGGCTGGTCGGTGGCCTCGGACTCCGGCGCGACGGTCGCCCTCGACCTGGAGATCACCCCGGAGCTGCGCCTCGCGGGCCTGGCCCGTGACGCGATCCGGCTGGTCCAGGAGGCCCGCAAGAACAGCGGCCTGGACGTGGCGGACCGGATCGCGGTGCGCTGGATCGCCACGGACCCGGAGGTCGCCTCGGCCCTGACCGCCCACGCGGAGCTGATCGCGGACGAGGTCCTGGCGACGGACTACGCGGCGGGCGAGGCCGACGCCACGTACGGCCCCGCCTTCACGGACGAGGCCCTGTCCCTGACGTTCCGCCTCCGCAAGGTGTAACAGCCCCCTCGCGCCGACGGCCCGCCCCTGGGATCCCGGGGGCGGGCCGTCGCGTTTCCTCCCCCACCCCGCCCCTTCCCGAGACCCTCCGGGGGTGGGATGGGGAGAGGGAAAGTTGTTTCCCGGGGGCTCTGCGCCCCCAGACCCCCGCTCGCGCCTGAAGGGCGCTCGTCCTCAAACTCCCCCAAGGCATTAAGGGCCAGGGGGGACCCCCATGACAGGCTGAAATGCCCGGTGCGGGCCAGCACCAACCCTGCCAGGGGTGCAGGGCTGCGACATATGCGGCTCCGCCGCGATGGGGGTCCCCCCTGTTCATGGGGGTCCCCCCTGTTCGAGCGAAGCCGAGAACTTGGGGGAGAAGCCGAGAACTTGGGGGAGCGACCAGCCACGCACGGTCCGCACCCGACCACCGGCACATTCAGCCCCTCCGGCGTTTGAGGAGCGGGGGCCTGGGGGCAGCGCCCCCGACAACGGACCTCAGCCCGCCCCACGCCCCCGGAGGCCACGCGGCGGAGCCGCAGAGTGTCACAGCGGGAAGGGGCGGGGAGGGGCCAACAGGGTCTGGGGCAGAGCCGCAGCGCACCCCGCCCCCGGAGGCCACGCGGCGGAGCCGCAGAGTGTCACAGCGGGGAGGCGCGGGGAGGGGACGAAGCCCGCCGCAGGCGCCCACCCCCCGCGGTCGGCCGGCCCGACCAGAGGCACGGCAAAGGGCCGGTACCAGGGGGAAACCCCGGTACCGGCCCTCGCAGCCTGCCGACGGCTACGCGCGGGTCACGCGCGCAGGGCCCGTCAGTTGTCGTCCTCGTCGATCAGGAAGCCGCGCATCGGCGAAGGAGCCTGCTGCATGGGCGAAGGCCCCTGCGGCCGCACCGGCGCCATCGGCTGGGTCATCGCCGGCGACATCTGCTGCTGGCCACCGTAGGACGGCGCACTCGGCATGGACTGCTGGCCGCCCATGGACGGCTGACCACCCATCGGGTGCCCCATCGCACCGGCACCGGCCGACGCCATGGACCCGCTCATCTGCGGAGCCGGCGGCAGCGACGCGGTCGCCGGGGTACGCGGCGGCGCGAGCGAGTCGTCGGCCTGGGTCTCCAGCTGACGCAGCTGGGACTCCAGGTAGGACTTCAGCCGCGTGCGGTACTCGCGCTCGAAGCCGCGCAGGTCCTCGACCTTGCGCTCCAGCGTGGCGCGGGCGGACTCCAGGGAGCCCATCGCGACGCGGTGCTTCTCCTGCGCGTCCCGCTCCAGGGCGTCCGCCTTGGCACGGGCGTCGCGCTCCAGACCCTCGGCGCGGCTGCGGGCCTCACCGACGATCTTGTTGGCCTCGGAACGGGCCTCCGCGATCGCCTGGTCGGCGGTCTGCTGCGCGAGGGAGAGCACGCGCGCGGCGCTGTCACCACCGGGAGACTGGGCCGGCTGTCCCATCTGCGGGCCGTGGCCACCCATGGGGCCGCCCATCTGCTGGCCCATGGGGCCCTGACCGAGCTGGTTCTGGCCCATGGGACCCTGACCCAGCTGGTTCTGGCCCATCGGACCCTGACCCATGGGGCCCTGGCCCATCTGGCCCTGGCCGTGCTGGCCCTGGCCGTGGCCGCCAGGTCCGGCGGGCAGCTGCGGCGCACCGCTGGGCAGCTGGGGCGGACCCATCTGCGGCTGCTGCTGGACCTGCGGCGGACCGGATATGGCGGCGGGTACGGGCGCACCCGGGCCTCGGCCGTCCTGCGGCTCCTGCTTGCGCATGCCCTGCTGCTGGTTCTGCGCGGCGGCGCGGGTGGCGGCGGCCAGCTTGGCGCGCAGATCCTCGTTCTCGCGGAGCAGTCGCGTCAGCTCCGACTCGACCTCGTCGAGGAAGGCATCAACCTCGTCCTCGTCATAGCCTTCTCGGAGGCGGACCGTCGTGAACTGCTTGTTCCGCACGTCCTCGGGGGTCAGCGGCATCTCTTCTTCACCTCTACGTAGTCGTCGGCAGTCGGCAGGACCGTATCGTTCACAACCTGACCACGATGCTGATCAGGATGTAGACGATGATCATCAGAACGAAGAAGGACAGGTCGAGTGCCACGCCCCCGAGACGCAGCGGCGGAATGAACCGCCGCAGAAGCTTGAGCGGTGGATCGGTGACAGTGTAGGTGGCCTCAAGAACGACCACCATCGCCTTACCGGGTTGCCATGAACGGGCGAACTGGAAGACGTAGTCCATGACGAGCCGGAAGATCAGCACGATGAGGAAGCACATCAGCGCGATGTAGACCACCTGCAGTGCGACGCCCATCTCGCGCTTCCCTCTCCCCTTGCTTCACAAGCCCCGGCCCGTTCCCGGCCGGTTCGTTCCCGGTGTCGTGTTCTCAGCTCTGGTTGAAGAATCCGCCCTCTGCGATGCGGGCCTTGTCCTCCGCCGTGACATCGACGTTAGCAGGAGACAGCAGGAACACCTTCTGCGTCACCCGTTCAATGCTGCCGTGCAGGCCGAAGACGAGTCCAGCGGCAAAGTCGACAAGTCGCTTCGCGTCGGTGTCGTCCATCTCCGTGAGATTCATGATCACGGGAGTGCCCTCGCGGAAGTGTTCCCCGATGGTACGGGCCTCGTTGTAGGTCCGCGGGTGCAGCGTGGTGATGCGGTACGGCTCCCGCTCGGACACGACCTTGGGCATGATCACCGGTGCGTTCTTCTCCAGGCTCGGACGTTCAGGTGTGATGGACGCCACGGGTGCGATTCGCGCCGGACGCCCGCTTTCTACCGGTAGCCGAACCGGTTCTCTCGGCGCCGGAGGCTGCGTCACTCGTACCGATTCATCCCGTTCGTCCTGGAGCGAGGACGAGTGCGGGGGCTGCTGGTGCCGCCGACGGTCGCGCTCCGGTTCGGGCTCGGGTTCGAAATCGTCGTCGGGGTCGAACCCCCGGCCGTCGTACCCATCGTCCTCCACGAGGCCGAGGTAGACCGCCATCTTGCGCATCGCGCCGGCCATGCTCAGATTCCTCCGCTCTGTGGTGGATCGCTTCTGTCGCCAAGTGGCAGCGTCAACAAGTGCCCACGATCCACGCGGTCTGCCCACCGAAGAGTGGGAATGACCATATTTTCTGCTGTGGTCCGACTTGCTTCGCGACGTTACCCGAGCCGGGGTCGGACTCCGAGTACCGCCGTTCCGACGCGTACATGTGTCGCTCCGGCCGCAACGGCCTCTTCGAGGTCCGCACTCATCCCTGCTGACACCATGTTCGCAGCCGGATGGTCCGCGCGCAGGCGGGATGAGAATTCCACCAGTCGCTCGAAAGCGGCCCGTTGCCGTCCCGCGTACTCCCCGGCCAGCGGCGCGACCGTCATCAGACCGTCGAGCCTCAGCCCGGGCGCCTCGTCGACCAGCGCGGCCAACTCCTCGATTCCGTCGGGAGCGACACCCCCGCGCTCGCCCCGCGCGCCGGACTCCGCGTCCAGGGCCACCTGGATCAGGCAGCCCAGCTCGCGCCCGGCCCGTACGGCCGCGGCGGAGAGCGAGCCGACCAGCCTGGGCCGGTCGATCGACTGCACCATATGGGCATAACTCGCAACGGAACGAACTTTGTTCGTCTGCAACTGGCCCACGAAGTGCCAGGTCAGATCGAGGTCCGCGCAGGCCGCCGCCTTGGGGGCCGCGTCCTGGTCCCGGTTCTCCGCGACATGGCGCACGCCCAGTTCGTGCAGCAGGCGCACATCGCTCGCCGGGTAGGTCTTGGTGACCACGATGAGGGTCACGTCCGCCCGCTTGCGCCCGGCCGCGGCGCAGGCGGAAGCGATACGTTCCTCCACCTGTGCCAGGTTGGCGGCGAGTTCGGTCTTGCGATCCGTCATGAGTCGTCAGTCCAGCCAGACATATCCGGCGAGCCGCCCAGTGGTGCGGTCGCGGCGGTACGAGAAGTGGTCGCGCGATTCGAGCGTGCAGACCGGCGAGGCTTCGAGGTCGGTGACGCCGAGGGCGGCCAGTTGCGCGTGCACCCCGGCCGTGACGTCCACGGCGGGCGTGCCCCAGCTGGTCTCGGACCAGGCGGCGGGCTCGGCCCCGGCGACCTCGGCCCGCATCCGCTCGGGCACCTCGTAACAGCGTCCGCAGACGGCGGGGCCGGTGCGGGCGACGATCCGGGCCGGGTCGGCGCCGAGCGAGACCATCGCCTCGACGGCGGCGGGCACGACGCCCGCGACCATGCCGGGCCGCCCCGCGTGGGCCGCGCCCGCGACGCCGGCCACCGGGTCGGCGAGGAGGACCGGGGTGCAGTCCGCGGTGAGCACCGCGAGCGCGGTTCCGCGACGGCCCGTCACCACCGCGTCCACCGCGGTCGCGTCGCCCGGCCCGAAGGGGCCGTCGACGACGGCGACCTCGCGGCCGTGCACCTGGTTCATCCAGACCACCCGGGCCGGGTCGAGCCCGAGCGACTTGGCGGCGAGCTCGCGGTTGGTGCGGACCGAGGCGGGGTCGTCGCCGACCGCGCCGCCGAGGTTGAGCTCCTCGTACGGAACGGCGCTCACCCCGCCCCACCGGTCGGTGAAGGCGAAATGCGCGCCGCTCACGGTGCCCTGCTCTCGTATCACTTCAAGAGACCGCTTCGAAACGTCACTTCGGTCACTTGAGGAAGTCCGGGACGTCCAGCTCTTCGGCCTGGCTGTCCGGGTAGGGACGGGCCGTCGGGATGGCCGAGGTGGCCGGGGTCTCGTTGACCGGGGCGGGCTCGACCGGGGCCGGGGCCGGCGGCTCCTCGCGCGTGCCGACCGTGCCCAGTCCGCCGAGCGGCCGGGACACCTCGGACGGGCGCGAAGGAGCGGGCTCGTCGCGCTTGTTGGAGGCGCTGAGGACGTTCTCCCGGCGGGCCGGCGGCTGTCCGCCGTCGAAGCCGGCCGCGATGACCGTGACGCGCACCTCGTCGCCGAGGGCGTCGTCGATGACCGCGCCGAAGATGATGTTGGCCTCGGGGTGGGCGGCCTCGCTGACCAGCTGGGCCGCCTCGTTGATCTCGAAGAGGCCGAGGTCCGAGCCGCCGGAGATGGAGAGGAGCACGCCGCGGGCGCCGTCGATGGACGCTTCCAGGAGCGGCGAGGAGATCGCCATCTCGGCGGCGGCCACCGCGCGGTCGTCGCCGCGGGCCGAGCCGATGCCCATGAGGGCCGAACCGGCCTCGGACATGACCGACTTGACGTCGGCGAAGTCGAGGTTGATGAGACCCGGCGTGGTGATCAGGTCCGTGATGCCCTGGACACCGCTGAGCAGCACCTGGTCGGCGGACTTGAACGCGTCCAGGACGCTGACCTGGCGGTCGGAGATGGAGAGCAGCCGGTCGTTCGGGATGACGATGAGGGTGTCGACCTCTTCGCGGAGCTCGGCGATGCCGTCCTCCGCCTGGTTCGCCCGGCGCCGACCCTCGAAGGTGAACGGGCGGGTGACCACGCCGATCGTCAGGGCGCCGAGGGAGCGCGCGATGTTGGCGACGACGGGGGCGCCGCCGGTGCCGGTGCCGCCGCCTTCGCCGGCGGTGACGAAGACCATGTCGGCCCCCTTGAGGACCTCCTCGATCTCCTCACGGTGGTCCTCTGCCGCCTTGCGTCCGACTGCCGGGTTGGCTCCGGCCCCGAGGCCGCGGGTGAGTTCACGGCCGACGTCGAGCTTGACGTCGGCGTCGCTCATCAACAGTGCTTGTGCGTCAGTGTTGATCGCGATGAACTCGACGCCCTTGAGACCGACCTCGATCATTCGGTTGATGGCATTGACACCACCGCCGCCGACACCGATGACCTTGATGACTGCGAGGTAGTTCTGCGGTGCTGCCACGTCGAAGGCCTCTCGCCTCGAGTTACGGGTCGTCACTTCGCGGTTGCCGCGAGGTGACGACGAATGCCGATTGGGTCGGTCCGTATCGCCGACCCGAACCCTAACGTTGAAGTTTAGGGTTACCAGTGTGTCTGTTCGCTGGACTCTTCCGAACAGGACACTAAGTCGACAAGTGGCGCGCGTTCAACGAACACGCCGAACCTCCCGTTTTTCTTTTCACCCTATGTGATCACCCGTGTCGATGACCAACCAGGGTGCTGGCCAGCGCATTTGTCCGTCAACTGCCCGATACCGCTGGGGCGGTGGGGGCGCTCACATCGAAGCGGGCCGACTTCGGCCGCGCTTTCATCAGTGCACTGAGGGTACGTCCCTTCAGCTCACCCTCCTCGTCGCTTCCCCACAGCACGCTGCGGTCGCCGGTCAACTCCAGCGTGACGGAGTCGTACGAGGAAATCTTGACGGAACGCGTCTCCTTGGCGACGGCGGGCGGGAGTTCGCCCATGATGTGGACCGCTTCGAGGACGAGCCGGTCGGTGCCGAACCGTCGTTGACTCGGCGATCGCGAGGGGGTCAATTCGAGCAGCGCGACGCCGTTCAGGGGCTGTTGGATGGTGGCGAAACGCACACCCTTCGCGTCCACTTCGTCGAACTTCGCGCCGTTCTTCATGACCAGGACGGGCTTGCGTTCGGTCACTTCCAGACCGATCCGGTGCGGCCATGAACGGACGACCGCGACGGAGTCGATGCGCGGCAGCTTCTGGCGCAATCGCGCCTCAATCGCGCCCGTATCGACGGAAATCAGCGGCGAACCGATCGGCACCGCGGCCGCCTCCTCGACCTCACCGGGCGTCAGAACCTCCGTCCCGGTGGTCTTCACATGCTCGACGCGCAGCCAGGTGGAGCCGTAGAGCACCCAGATGGCGCCCGCGCCGAGCAGGAGGGCGGCGATGACGAGGACGATCCGGGCCCGTGGGCGGGGCAGCCGGAAGCGGCGGCTCCGCTGGGGACGGGGGCCGGACCGGCCGGACTTCGCGGACTTCTTGGTCTGTCCGCCACCGCGCTGAGCGGTCGCCTGTCCGGCCACGGTCCCTGCCTTCCGTCAGTTGATCAGCGTCCTGCGATGGCCTCGTACACCATCTGTACGAGGAGTTGGTCGGCGTCGCGCCGCCCGAACTCGGCGGCGGAGCGCGACATCTCGTACAGCCGGTGCGGGTCGGCCAGCACCGGAAGGACGTTGCCCTGCACCCACTCGGGAGTGAGTTCGGCGTCGTCGACGAGGAGGCCGCCGCCGGCCTTCACCACCGGCTGGGCGTTCAGCCGCTGTTCGCCGTTGCCGATCGGCAACGGTACGTAGGCGGCGGGCAGCCCGACGGCGGAGAGTTCGGCGACGGTCATCGCGCCCGCGCGGCAGAGCATCATGTCGGCCGCGGCGTACGCGAGATCCATCCGGTCCACGTACGGTACCGGGACATACGGCGGCATCCCGGGCATGTTGTCGACACGCGGCAGTTCGTTCTTCGGGCCGACCGCGTGCAGGATCTGGATACCGGAGCGCTGGAGCACCGGGGCGATCTGCTGGATCACCTCGTTGAGGCGCCGGGCGCCCTGCGAGCCGCCGGAGACGAGCAGCGTCGGCAGCCCCGGGTCGAGCCCGAACGCGGCGCGCGCCTCGGGGCGGACCCGGGCCCGGTCGAGGGTCGCGATCGAGTAGCGCAGCGGGATGCCGATGTAGCGGGAGTTGCGCAGCTTGCTGTCCGGGGTGGCGACGGCCACCGAGGCCGCGTACCGCGAGCCGATCTTGTTGGCGAGGCCCGGGCGGGCGTTGGCCTCGTGGACCACGATCGGTACCCCGAGCCGCTTGGCGGCGAGGTAGCCGGGCAGCGCCACGTAGCCGCCGAAGCCGACGACGCAGTCGGCCTTGGTGCGCTCCAGGATCTGCTCGGCGGCCTTGATGGTGCCGCGCAGCCGCCCGGGCACCGTGATCAGCTCAGGGGTGGGCCTGCGGGGCAGCGGGACGGCCGGGATGAGCGCGAGCTCGTAGCCGCGCTCGGGCACGAGCCGGGTCTCCAGGCCCTTCTCCGTACCGAGTGCCGTGATCCCCACGGTGGGGTCCTGCCTGCGCAGGGCGTCCGCGAGGGCGAGCGCGGGCTCGATGTGGCCGGCGGTCCCCCCACCGGCGAGTACGACATGCACCGAAATTCACCGCTCTCCGGACGGACGCTTCTTGACGCGCCGTCTCATCGACTTCCAACTCACCCGAGGCTGCCGCATGGCCAGCGCCGCCCGCGCAGCGGGGTCGTCCCGCGCGAACGCGATCAGGAGCCCCACGGCGAACATGGTCGGCAGCAACGCGGACCCTCCGTAGGAGAACAGCGGGAGCGGGACACCGGCGATCGGCAACAGGCCGAGCACCGCACCGATGTTGATCACGGCCTGCGCCACGATCCAGGTGGTCACACCTCCCGCGGCGTACCTCACGAAGGGGTCCTCCGTGCGTCCGGCCACGCGGATACCCGCATAGCCTAGAGCCGCGAAGAGGGCGACGACCGACAGCGTCCCCGCCAGACCCAGTTCCTCGCCTGTGATGGCGAAGATGAAGTCGGTGTGGGGCTCAGGGAGTTGACCCCATTTCTCCACACTTGCACCCAGGCCGGATCCGAACCATCCGCCGGAGGCGAGCGCGTAGATTCCGTGCACCGCCTGCCAGCACTGGTCCTGCGGGCCCGGGTCGGTGGCGCCGATGCAGTTGAGCCGGCCCATCCGGTGCGGGCTGATCTTGATGAAGAGGGCGGCCAGCGTGCCCGCGACGGCGAGCACGCCCGAGAAGAGCCGGGTGGGGGCGCCGGCCAGCCAGAGCAGGCCGAACAGGATCGCGGTCAGGACGATCGTCGTGCCCATGTCGCCGCCGAGCATGATGAGCCCGAGCAGCAGGAGGGCCACCGGCACGAGCGGCACCAGCATGTGCTTCCACTCGGTCAGGAGCCGCTTGTCCTGCTTGCGGGCGAGCAGGTCGGCGCCCCACAGGAGCAGCGCCAGCTTGGCGAACTCGCTGGGCTGGAGCTGGAAGGGGCCGCCGAGGTAGATCCAGTTCTGGTTGCCGTTGACGGATTTCCCTATCCCCGGGATCTGCACGAGGATCAGCAGGAATACCGTGCCGGCCAGTATCGGGTAGGCAAGGGCCCGGTGGAGCTTGGCGGGCATCCGGGCCGCGGCGATCATCAGTGCGCCGCCGATGAGGGCCGCGAGGAACTGCTTGCGGAAGAAGTACGAGCCCGGCAGCGCCAGTTCGAGGGCCTTGATCATCGAGGCGGAGTAGACCATCACCAGGCCGAGCACGGTGATGAGCAGGGCGCTGCCCATGATCAGGTAGTACGCGGTCAGGGGGCGGTCCCAGGCCTTCTTGGCCTGGTCGACCAGGCGTCTGAGCCCGCGCCCGCGCGGTCCGGGCGGCCGGGGAGTGCCGGCTCCGCCCCGGCGGACCGCCGGGCCGCGCACGGGCCCGGCGGTGCGGCTGCGCAGGAGAAGACCGGCGAGCGCGGGGAAGGTGCGCGGGGCGTCCCCGGAACCGCCAAGAACATCGGCCGCCATGTGTGCTGTCCCCTCCAGTCGTGCCCGGCGCCGCCGGTCCGTGGAACGGGTGGTCCGGCTAGGCGTGCCCTGCGGCGAGTTCGCGGACCGCTTCCGCGAAGGCCTCGCCGCGCTTGTTGTAGTTCGCGAACATGTCCATCGAGGCGCAGGCCGGGGCCAACAGGACGGTGTCGCCCGGCCGGGCGAGCCCGGCCGCCTCGCGGACCGCCGCCAGCATCGCCCCAGTGTCGGTCCGGTCGAGGTCCACCACCGGGACCTCGGGCGCGTGTCGCGCCAGGGCTTCGGCGATCAGGTGGCGCTCGGCGCCGATCAGGACGACCCCACGCAGCCGCTTGGCCGAGCGCTGGACGAGCTCGTCGAAGGAAGCCCCCTTGGCCAGGCCCCCGGCGATCCAGACGATCGGGTCGTACGCCGCCAAGGAGGCCTCGGCGGCATGGGTGTTGGTGGCCTTGGAGTCGTCGACGTAGGCGACGTCCGCGACGTCCGCGATGTGCTCGATGCGGTGCGCGTCGGGGCGGAAGGCCTTGAGGCCGTCGCGTACCGCCTTGGGCTCGACGCCGAAGGCGCGCGCGAGGGCGGCGGCCGCCAGGGCGTTCGCGATGTTGTGCGGGGCCGGCGGGAAGACGTCGGCGACCTCGCCGAGCTCCTGGGCGTTCTTCTGCCGGTTCTGCACGAAGGCCCGGTCGACGAGGATGCCGTCGACCACGCCGAGCTGCGAGGGGCCCGGTGTGGCGAGGGTGAAGCCGATCGCCCGGCAGCCCTCCTCCACGTCGGCCTCGCGCACGAGGTGCTCGGTGGCTTTGTCCTGCGCGTTGTAGACGCAGGCCACCGTGTTGCCCTCGTAGATACGGCCCTTGTCGGCGGCGTACGCCTCCATGGAGCCGTGCCAGTCGAGGTGGTCCGGCGCCAGGTTGAGGACGGCGGCCGAGTGGGCGCGCAGCGAGGGCGCCCAGTGCAGCTGGTAGCTGGAGAGCTCGACGGCCAGGACGTCGTACTGCTCGTCGCCGAGGACCACGTCGAGCAGCGAGACGCCGATGTTGCCGACGGCGGCGGTACGAAGCCCCGCGGCGCGCAGGATCGAGGCCAGCATCTGGGTGGTGGTGGTCTTGCCGTTGGTGCCGGTGATCGCGAGCCAGGGGGCCGGCGTGCGGCCGTCCAGGTCGCGGAGCCGCCAGGCCAGTTCCACGTCGCCCCACACCGGCACGCCCGCCTCGGCGGCGGCCGCGAACAGCGGTTTGTCGGGCCGCCAACCGGGCGTGGTGACGACGAGTTCGGTGCCCTCGGGCAGGGTGGCCCCGTCGCCGAGGCGCACGGTGATGCCCTGCGCCTCAAGCTCCGCGGCCTGCGTGCGGGAGCGCTCGTCGGCGCCCTCGTTGACGGCCGTGACGACGGCGCCGAGCCCGTTCAGGACCCGCGCGACCGGCATCCCGGAGACGCCGAGACCGGCCACCGTCACGCGCTTGCCCTGCCAGGTGGTGCTCACTTGTCGGCTGCCCATCCCGCGTAGAAGAGTCCCAGACCCACGATCACGCACATGCCCTGGATGATCCAGAACCGGACCACGACAAGGACTTCGGACCACCCCTTGAGTTCGAAGTGGTGCTGGAGCGGCGCCATCCGGAAGACCCGCTTGCCGGTCATCTTGAACGAGCCGACCTGGATGACCACGGACATCGTGATCAGTACGAACAGGCCGCCGAGCAGGGCGATCAGGAACTCCGTGCGGGAGCAGATCGCGAGGCCCGCGAGGGCGCCGCCGAGCGCGAGCGAACCGGTGTCACCCATGAAGATCTTGGCGGGCGAGGTGTTCCACCACAGGAAGCCGAAGCAGGAGCCCATCAGGGCTGAGGCGACGACCGCGAGGTCGAGCGGATCTCGCACCTCGAAGCAGGCGTTGGGGTTGGTGAGGGTCTGCGCGTTGGCGCAGGACTCCTGGAACTGCCAGAGCCCGATGAAGGTGTACGCGCCGAAGACCATCACGGAGGCGCCGGTGGCCAGGCCGTCGAGACCGTCCGTCAGGTTCACGCCGTTCGACATCGCGAGGATCATGAACAGCGCCCAGACCACGAAGATGACCGGGCCGACCGACCAGCCGAAGTCGTTGATGAACGACAGCTTGGTGGAGGCCGGGGTGTTGCCCCGGGCGTCCGCGAACTGGAGGGCGAGCACCGCGAAGGCGATGCCGACGATCAGCTGTCCGGCCATCTTCGCCTTGGCCCGCAGGCCCAGCGAACGCTGCTTGACGATCTTGATGTAGTCGTCGAGGAAGCCGACCATGCCCATGCCGGCGGTCAGGAAGAGCACGAGCAGACCCGAGAAGGTCGGGGACTCGCTGGTGATCACCTTGGTCAGCGCGTACGCGATCAGCGTGGCCAGGATGAAGGCGATGCCACCCATGGTGGGCGTGCCCTTCTTCCCGGCGTGGCCGCGCGGGCCGTCGTCACGGATGAACTGGCCGTAGCCCTTGCGGGCGAGCAGCTTGATGAGCAGCGGGGTACCGACCAGGGTCAGGAACAGACCGATGGCTCCCGCGAAGAGGATCTGCCTCATCGGGCGGCGACCTCACCCTCGACGGCGTTGTCGAGCAGCGCCAGTGCCACCCGCTCCAGGCCGATCGACCTGGATGCCTTCACCAGCACGACGTCTCCCGGCCGCAGTTCACTGCGCAGCAGGTCGACGGCCGCCTGTGCGTCGGACACGTGCACCGACTCCTCACCCCACGAACCCTCGTTATATGCGCCCAGTTGCAGCCAGGACGCTTCCCGGCCCCCGACTGCCACGAGCTTGCTGACGTTGAGCCGGACGGCGAGCCGTCCGACCGCGTCGTGCTCGGCGAGCGAGTCGTCGCCCAGCTCGGCCATCGGACCGAGCACCGCCCACGTCCTGCGCTCCCTGCCCATGGCCGCGAGCGCGCGAAGGGCGGCTCGCATGGATTCGGGGTTCGCGTTGTAGGCGTCGTTGACGACCGTCACACCGTCCGGACGCTCGGTGACCTCCATACGCCAGCGGGAGAGGGTGCCCGCCTCGGAGAGCGCGCGGGCGATCTCGTCTGCGGACATGCCCAGCTCATGGGCGACGGCGGCCGCGGCGAGCGCGTTCGACACGTGGTGCTCACCGTACAGGCGCAGCGTCACGTCGCTGCACCCGGAGGGTGTGTGAAGGCTGAAGGAGGGCTGTCCGGCCGCTGTGAGCCGGACGTTCTCGGCACGTACGTCCGCGTCCTCGGCCTCGCCGAAGAGCAGCACGCGCGCCTTGGTCCGGGACGCCATGGCCCGTACGAGAGGGTCGTCCGCGTTCAGGACGGCGCAGCCGTTCTCCGGCAGCGACTCCACCAACTCGCCCTTGGCCAGGGCGATCTGGTCCCGGCCGCCGAACTCGCCGATGTGGGCGGTCCCGACGTTGAGGACGAGGCCGATCCTGGGCGGGGTCAGGCCGGTGAGGTAGCGGATGTGTCCGACGCCGCGCGCGCCCATCTCCAGGACCAGGTGCCTGGTTTCCGCGGAGGCGGTGAGCGCGGTCAGCGGCAGGCCGATCTCGTTGTTGAGGGAGCCCGGCGTGAAGACCGTCGGCGCGTGGCGCTGGAGCACCTGCGCGATCAGGTCCTTGGTGGACGTCTTGCCGGACGAGCCGGTGAGGGCGACGACTTCGGTGCCGAGGCGGCGTACGACGTCGCGGGCGAGGGCGCCGAGGGCGGCCTGTACGTCGTCGACGACGATCGCGGGCACCCCGACCGGGCGGGCCGCCAGGACGGCCGCGGCGCCCGCCTCGAAGGCCCGCCGCGCGTAGTCGTGGCCGTCGACGTGTTCGCCGGCGAACGCCACGAAGAGCGAACCGGCCGCCACCTGGCGGGAGTCGATGACGACCGGGCCGGTGACCGGGACGGACGGATCCGGTATGTCGTGCGGCTGCCCGCCGACGATTTCGGCGATCTCGGCGAGGGAGAGGGCGATCACTACTTCATCCCTGACTTTTCTGGATGGCGGCGAGGAGCACCAGGCGGTCGTCGAAGGGGCGGACCACTCCGTGGATGTCCTGGCCCTGTTCATGGCCCTTGCCCGCGACGAGCACGGTGTCACCGGGTTCCGCCCGGGCGACGGCCGACGCGATGGCGGCGGCACGGTCCTCGAAGACCTGGACCTCGCCGCGCTCGTGGGCCGGCACCTCGGCGGCGCCGGCCAGCATCGCGGCGAGGATCGCGAGGGGGTCCTCGGAGCGGGGGTTGTCGGAGGTCAGTACGGCGGTGTCGGCGAGCCGGGCGGCGGCGGCCCCCATAGGGGCCCGCTTGGTCTGGTCGCGGTCGCCGCCGCAGCCGAGCACGATGTGCAGCTTGCCCTCGGTGACCTTGCGCAGCGAGCGGAGCACCGATTCGACGGCGTCCGTCTTGTGGGCGTAGTCGACGACGGCGAGGTAGGGCTGGCCCGCGTCCACGCGCTCCAGGCGGCCGGGCACGCCGGGTACGGCGGCCACTCCGTCGGCGGCGGTCTGCGGGTCGAGGCCCGCGGTGGCGAGCGTCACGATGGCGGCGAGGGTGTTCGCCACGTTGAACGGGCCCGGCAGCGGGGCGGTGGCCGAGATCCGCTCGCCCTTGGGGCCGACCACGGTGAAGGTGCTGCTGTCCTGGCGGATCTGGACGTCCTCGGCCCGCCAGTCGGCGTCGGGGTGGCCCTCGGCGGAGAACGTGGTGATCTCGATGGGCGCCTCGTGCACGAGGCGGCGGCCGTACTCGTCGTCGAAGTTGACGACGCCGCGCTTGGCCCGCCGGGGGGTGAACAGCTGCGCCTTGGCCCGGAAGTAGTCCTCCATGTCGGAGTGGAACTCCATGTGTTCCGGGCTGAGGTTGTTGAAGACGGCGACGTCGAAGACGCAGCCGTCGACCCGGCCGAGCACGAGGGCGTGGCTGGAGACCTCCATGGCGACCGAGTCGACGCCGCGCTCGCGCATGACCGCGAACAGCGCCTGGAGGTCGGTGGCTTCGGGGGTGGTGCGCTCCGACTTGATGCGCTCGTCGCCGATCCGCATCTCGACCGTGCCGATCAGGCCGGTCGCGTGCCCGGCGCCGCGCAGGCCGCCCTCTACGAGGTAGGCGGTCGTGGTCTTGCCGGAGGTTCCGGTGATGCCGAGCTGGAGCAGCTCGCGCCCGGGGTGTCCGTAGATCTCGGCGGCGAGCTCGCCCATCCGGCCGCGCGGGTCCCCCGCGACCAGGACGGGAAGCCCGGTCGCGGCGGCGCGGTCGCGTCCTGCCGGGTCGGTGAGGATCGCGACGGCCCCCAGGCTCGCGGCCTGGGCGGCGAAGTCGGCGCCGTGCAGATGGGCGCCCGGCAGAGCGGCGTACAGGTCTCCGGGGCGTACCGCCCGGGAGTCGTGCGTGATGCCGGTGACCTCTCCCGGTCCGGGGTTGCTCGTCCCCAGACGCTCGGCCAGCTCGCCGAGCGGGGTCGGACGGGCCTGTTCCGGTCGGGGCGCTCCCTGCTGTTTCGCGGGGGCGTCCTGCTGGGCGGTTCGGTACTGATCAGCGTGTGGCACGGCGGTGAGCGTACCGGGCGCACCCGCCGGGTCGCCAAAAGAGGGGGGCACGGCGTCCTGGGTCCCGTCCTGGTTCCCAGGGCCCTGGGTGATGGTTGTCACTGAGGCTTCCGGATTCAGTCGTTGCCGCCGAAGGTGACGGGCAGGTTGGCAGGCTGGGCTCCGGTCGGCGGGATCTGGAGGGTCTTGAGGGCGAACTCCATGACCTTCTTGTAGATCGGTCCGCAGATCTGGCCGCCGAAGTAGCTGCCCTTGGTGGGGTTCTGGATGGCGCAGTAGACGGTGATCTTGGGGTTGTCGGCGGGGGCGAAGCCCGCGAAGGACGCGGTGTAGCCCCGGTACGTGCCGGTCTTCGGGTCGATGCGGTTGGCGGTGCCGGTCTTGCCCGCGACCTGGTAGCCGGGGATGGCGGCCTTGGTTCCGGTGCCCTCGGAGTCACCGACGACCGATTCGAGCATCTGGGCCAGCGTCTTGGCGGTCTTCTCGCTGACCACCCGGGTCTGCTTGGGCGCGGGAGCGGGGGTGAACCGTCCGTCCGGGCCCTTGGTGCCGCGCACCAGGGTCGGCTCGACGCGTACGCCGCCGTTGGCGATGGTCGAGTACACCGAGGCGGCCTGCATGGCGTTGAGCGAGAGGCCCTGGCCGAACCGGACGGTGTACTGCTGCGAGGTCGACCACTTGTTCACGGGGGCGAGGATGCCCGGGGTCTCGCCGGGGAAGCCCAGGCCGCTGGGCGCGCCGATGCCGAACTTGCGCAGGTAGGAGTACAGGACGTTGTCGGCCTGGGCGTCGGTCTTGCCCAGCTGCTCGACGGCGAGGATGGTGCCGATGTTGCTGGACTTGGCGAGCACGCCGTTGAGCGTCAGGTTCCAGGTGGGGTGGTCGATGTCGTCCTTGAAGAGGCGGTCGCCGCGCTGGAGGCGGTTGGGCACCACCACGTGCGTCCCGGGCGTCGCGACGCCCTCCTCCAGGACCGCGGCCATGGACATGACCTTGGCGGTGGAGCCGGGCTCGAAGGCGTCCTGGAGCGCGGCGTTGCCCATGGCGGCCGCGTTGGCCTGGGCGATGTTGTTGGGGTCGAAGCCGGGCGCGTTCGCCATGGCCAGGACCTCGCCGGTGTCGGACCGCTGCACTATGACGTAGCCGCGGTCGGCGCCGGACGTGGCGACCTGGTCGGCGATCGCCTTCTGCGCCATCCACTGGATGTCCCGGTCGATGGTCAGCTCGACGTCGGAGCCGGGCACGGCCGGGGTCTCGTGGGTACCGGCGGTGGGCACCCGGCGGCCGCCGGACTGGGCGTAGGTGATCTTGCCGTCGGTGCCGGCCAGCTCCTTGTTCAGGGACGACTCCAGGCCGCCGCCGCCCTTGCCGTCGGCGTTGACGTACCCCAGTAGCCCGGCGGCGAGGTCGCCGTTGGGGTACACGCGCTTGGTGCTGGACTCGTTGAGGATGCCGGCCAGCACGTTGGCGCCGGGGCCGCCCTTGGCGCGGTCGGCGGCCGCCTTCTCGCCGAGGACCTTCTTCAGGTCCTTGATCTGGTTCCAGACCTGCGGGGTCTGCCGGCGGGCGAGCACCACGTAGCGGGACTTGGGCGTCCTGAGCTGCTTGGCGAGGCCCGACTGGCTCTTGCCGATCAGCGGCGCGAGCAGCGCGGCCGCCTGCTCGGCGGCGTCGGGGATCTTGGCGGCCTCGGGGGTGAAGAGCGTGGGGTCGGCGGTGATGTCGTACGCGTCGACGCTGGTGGCGAGCGCGATGCCGGCCCGGTCGGTGATACGGCCGCGCTCGGCGGGCAGCGCGTAGCTGGCGTACCGGTTCTTGTCGGCCTTGGCGGCGTAAGCGCTGGCGTCGATGGCCTGCACCTGGAGCAGCCGTACGACGAAGGCCACCATGACCAGGGTGAGCCCGAGGCTGACCAGGCGCAGCCGGGGCCGATGGCTGCCGAGCTTGATCTTCTTGGCGGCCGCGGGGCGGCGGGCCGGCGGACGGGAGCGCGCGGGCGGGGGGACCCGGCGGCGCGGGGGTTCCTTGGGGCTCACTGCGTCACCTGCCGGGGGTCGGGGAGGTCTTCGCGGGCTGCCGGGAGGCCGGGGTGTGGTGCTTGGGGCGTACGGAGGACGGGCTCTGCCCCCCGGGCAGCGGGGTGGGCTCGGCGGCCTCGGCCGGGGAGGGGTCGCCCGCGGTCGCCGGGATGCCCTTGACGGTGCCGTCGGGGCCGAGGAAGACGGGGTTGCCGCCGGGGATCATGCCGAGGTCGGCGGCCCGGCGGGACAGCGCGTCGGGGGCGGACAGGTCATCCACGTCCCGTTGCAGCGCCTGCTGTTGGTCGGTGCGTTCGGTGGTCTGTCTGCGGTACTCGCTGAGTTTGAACGAGCCCGCGTTCAGCGCCGAGTTCAGCACCAGGAGGGCGATGAGCCCGCCGCCGAGGAGGGTGACGACAAGGAACACGAACGGGGTGCGGGCGGCGTCGTTCGATCCCTGCGAAGGCATCAGCCTGCCGAGCCGCGCGGCCGTGCCGCGACGCAGCTGCCTGGCCGGTTTGCTCACACGTCCTCCCTGATCCGCTGGACCCCTCGGAGCCGGGCGGGGGCCGCGCGCCGGTTCTCGGCGACCTCCTCCTCCGTGGGGAGTTCGGCACCGCGGGTGAGGAGCTTGAGCCGCGGCTGGTAGCGCTCGGGCACGACCGGAAGCCCGGGCGGCGCGGTGTTGGCGGCCCCGGCCGCGAACACCTGCTTGACGATGCGGTCCTCAAGGGACTGGTAGGAGAGCACCACGACCCGGCCGCCGACCGCGATGGCCTCGACGGCGGCGGGGATCGCCCGCTCGACGCTGGCGAGTTCGCCGTTGACCTCGATGCGCAGGGCCTGGAAGGTGCGCTTGGACGGGTTGCCGCCGGTGCGCTTGGCGGCCTGCGGCAGCGAGTCGCGGATCAGCTCGACGAGCCGGGCGCTGTTGCTGAACGGCTCTTTCTCGCGCTCGCGGACGATCGCCGAGACGATCCGCTTGGCCTGCTTCTCCTCGCCGTACGCCCGCAGGATCCGTACGAGTTCACCGGCCGGGTAGGTGTTGAGCACCTCGGCGGCGCTCATCCCGGTCGACTGGTCCATGCGCATGTCCAGGGGCGCGTCCTGGGCGTAGGCGAAGCCGCGGTCGGCCTCGTCCAGCTGCATGGAGGAGACGCCGAGGTCGAACAGGACGCCCTGGACGCGGGGGGTGCCCAGACGTTCCAGCACGTCGGGCAGCTCGTCGTAGACGGCGTGCACCAAGGTGGCGCGCTCTCCGAAGGGGGCGAGGCGCTCGCCGGACAGGCGCAGCGCCTCCTTGTCCCGGTCGAGGCCGATCAGGCGCGCCTCGGGGAACCGGGTCAGAAGCGCCTCGCTGTGGCCGCCGAGGCCGAGGGTGCAGTCGACGACGACCGCACCCGGCTGGGTCAGGGCCGGGGCCAACATGTCCAAGCATCGCTGGAGCATCACCGGGACGTGTCGCTGGCTCAAAGCCGCCCTCTCAAGGATCCGGCGCAGCGTCGCGCGTACGTACCGGATCCCCGCTCCCCCGGGTGAGGGGTACGAACGGCTGGCGCCGGGGAAGGGGCGTCAGCCGACCGGAGGGCGGGAGGAGGCCGAGCCGTACGTGCGCCGCGCACGCGGGTAAACGTAGGTCCGGGAGATGGTGCTTCCCGGAAGCTTGGGATTCCGTAAAGGGGAAGAACGTGTGTCACGCCTCCCACTTCGCGCCACTTTAGTCCACCCGTCCTTTGGGTCAATCAACCCTCCAGCGCGCCGCCGGGCACTTTTTTCACTCGTTCGGGTGAGGCGCTGTGAGGTCTGTGGGTTACCTCACAGACGCCCGAGTTGACAGTCTTTTTCCACCCCCATGACGCGACCGGACGATCAGTGGCGGCTACCTTCATATACATGTCGACTCCTGCGCACATACCCGCGGAGCCTCCCGCCCGCCGTCCGCACCTGACCGTCCAGAGCGGAGGGACGGTGACCGACCGGCTGGTCGAGGCGAACCGCCGGTACGCCGCCGCGTTCGGCGACCCCGGCATGGACGCCCGCCCTGTCCTTCACGTCGCCGTCGTGGCCTGCATGGACGCCCGGCTCGACCTGCACGCGGCCCTCGGCCTCGAACTCGGCGACTGCCACACGATCCGCAACGCGGGCGGTGTGGTCACCGATGACGTGATCCGCTCCCTCACCATCAGCCAGCGGGCGCTCGGCACGACGAGCATCATGCTGGTGCACCACACCGGCTGCGGTCTCGAAGCGCTCACCGAGGACTTCCGGCACGAGCTGGAGGACGAGGTCGGGCAGCGGCCGGCCTGGGCCGTCGAGTCGTTCCGCGACGTGGACCAGGACGTACGCCAGTCCATGCAGCGGGTGCGGACCTCGCCGTTCCTGCCGCACACCGAGGACGTCCGCGGATTCGTCTTCGATGTGACGACGGGCCTGCTGCGGGAAATCGATCCGGCGGTCTGAGGTCCGCGGGAGCGGAAATGAGGACCGCAGGAACGGAAATAGGGGGACAACTCACAATCAATCCCCCGCAGTTGTCCACAGGCGAGTGACACGACGCGGTAACGGCAACAAGAATGCGGAAGTGACACCGGTCGAACCGTTCGGCCGCGCTGTCCGTATTCCGGGGTGGGCCGGGCCGTTCGCAGTGCATCGGCCCGTATGAAAGGGCCGAGGAGGGCCGGGTGACGACCTATGACGATCGAGCGAGCCTCACAGATCTGACCGCCACAGCGGAGCGAATCCGCAGGTCGGTGGAGAGTGTGATCGAGGGCAAGCCCGAGGTCGTACGGCTTTCGCTGACCGTACTGCTGGCGGAAGGGCACCTCCTGATCGAGGACGTGCCCGGCGTGGGCAAGACCATGCTGGCCAAGGCACTGGCCAGGTCCATCGACTGCTCGGTCCGGCGCATCCAGTTCACACCGGACCTGCTGCCCTCGGACATCACCGGTGTGTCGATCTACGACCAGCAGCGGCGGGACTTCGAGTTCAAGCCCGGCGCGATCTTCGCCCAGATCGTGATCGGCGACGAGATCAACCGCGCCTCGCCCAAGACCCAGTCCGCGCTCCTGGAGTCCATGGAGGAGCGGCAGGTCACCATCGACGGGCAGACCTACGAACTGCCCAGCCCCTTCATGGTCGTGGCCACCCAGAACCCGGTCGAGATGGAGGGCACCTACCCGCTGCCCGAGGCCCAGCGCGACCGGTTCATGGTCCGCGTATCGATGGGGTACCCGACGCCCGAGGCCGAGCTCCAGATGCTCGATGTGCACGGCGCGGTCTCCCCGCTCGACGACCTCCAGCCGGTGGCGCACGCCCACGACATCGCCAAGCTGATCGACGCGGTCCGCAAGGTGCACGTCGCGGACTCGGTGCGGCGGTACGCGGTGCAGCTGGTCGGCGCGACCCGCAACCACCCGGATCTCAGACTCGGCGCCTCGCCGCGCGCCACGCTCCATCTGCTGCGCGCGGCGAAGGCGTCCGCCGCCCTCAGCGGCCGGGAGTACGCGCTCCCCGACGATGTCCAGGCCCTGGCCGTCGCCGTCCTCGCACACCGGCTGCTGCCCACCGCACAGGCCCAGCTCAACCGGCGCACCGCCGAGCAGGTCGTCCTGGAGATCCTCCAGCACACGCCCGTTCCGCAGGCCGGGAATCCGCTGTACGGCCAGCAGCCGCCCGGCGCCCGGCGGCTGTGATGGCGGCCGGGGGGCTCCCCGCCGAGTCCGCCGAGGAGCAGCCCAGGGGCGGGCTGTGGGCCTCCCTGGCCGGCCTGACCACCCGCGGCCGGTCCTTCCTCGCGGCCGGCATCGCGGCCGCGATCTGCGCCTTCGTGCTCGGCCAGGAGGACCTGCTGCGGGTCGGGCTGCTGCTCGCCGTGCTGCCGCTGGTCTGCACGGTCGTGCTCTACCGCACCCGCTACCGCGTCGCGGGCAGTCGCAGGCTCGCCCCCGGCCGGGTCCCGGCCGGCTCCGAGGCCAGGGTCCAGCTGCGGATCGACAACGTCTCGCGGCTGCCCACCGGCCTGCTCATGCTCCAGGACCGGGTGCCGTACGTGCTCGGCCCGCGCCCCCGCTTCGTACTCGACCGGGTCGAGGCGGGCGGCAAGCGCGAGGTGTCCTACCGGGTGCGCTCCGACCTCCGCGGGCGGTATCCCCTCGGGCCGTTGCAGCTGCGGCTCACCGACCCCTTCGGGATGTGCGAGCTGACCCGCGCCTTCAGCGCGTACGACACGCTGACCGTGATTCCCCGGACCGAACCGCTGCCGCCGGTGCGGCTGTCCGGCGAGGCCGCCGGGTACGGCGACGGGCGGCACCGCTCGCTCGCGCTCGCCGGTGAGGACGACGTCATTCCGCGCGAGTACCGGCACGGCGACGACCTGCGCCGGGTGCACTGGCGCTCCACCGCGCGCTACGGCGAGCTGATGGTGCGCCGCGAGGAGCAGCCGCAGCGGGCCCGCTGCACGGTGCTGCTCGACACCCGGGACATCGCGTACGCGGGCGCGGGCCCCGACTCGGCCTTCGAGTGGGCGGTCGCGGGCGCGGCCTCCGCCTTGGTGCACATGCTGGAACGGGGCTTCTCCGTACGGCTTTTGACCGACACCGGCAGTTCGGTGCCCGGCGAGGGCGCGGGCGGGTTCGCGGGCTCCACGCAGGACTCCTCGGACTCGGCCGGGCTGATGATGGACACCCTCGCGGTCGTCGACCACTCCGACGGCGGCGGCCTCTCGCGCGCGTACGACGTGCTGCGCGGCGGCAACGAGGGGCTGCTCATCGGGTTCTTCGGCGACCTCGACGAGGAGCAGGCCGCGGTCGCGGCCAAGATGCGGCGGCGCAGCGGCGCGGCGGTCGCCTTCGTGCTCGACAGCGGTCTGTGGATGCCCGGCTCCGAGGCGCGCGGCCCGGTCGAGGAGCGGCTGCGGCTGCTGCGCGAGGCGGGGTGGACGGCGCTCGCGGTGCGGCCGGGCGCGGCCCTGCCCGAGCTGTGGCGCCTGGCGGGCCAGGAACGTACGAACGCGGGAGCGGCGCCCGGCGGCGCGGCCGCTACGGCAGGGGGATGGTCATGAGCGGGCGCGGACGGCTGGCGCTGTGCGCCTACGCGGCCACGGTGATGGCGGCGTGCTCGATGCTGCCGCTGGTCGACCCGGCGAGCTGGATCCTGCAGGCCGCCTTCCTGCTCGCGATCCTGACCGGGGTCGGCGCGCTGGCCCGGCGGGTACCGCTGGCGCGGCCGCTGACCGTGCTCGCCCAGGCCATGGTGGCCTTGCTCATGCTGACCCTGGCGTTCGCGCGCCAGCAGGCGATCGGCGGGGTGCTGCCCGGCCCCGAAGCGTTCGAGCAGCTCAACTCCCTTCTCCAGCAAGGTGCTTCGGACGTCGGGCAGTACGCGATCCCGGCTCCGGCCACCCCGGGCATCCGGCTGATGATGGTCGGCGGGGTGCTGATCATCGGCCTCGCGGTGGACGCGCTCGCGGTGACGTTCCGCAGCGCGGCCCCGGCGGGCCTGCCGCTGCTCGCGCTGTACTCGGTGGCCGCGGGGCTCTCCCCGGGCGGCGCGAGCTGGCTCTGGTTCGTACTCGCCGCCGCCGGCTATCTGCTGCTCCTGCTCGCCGAGGGCCGTGACCGGCTCTCGCAGTGGGGTCGGGTCTTCGGCGGCGCCGCACGGGCGCCCGGCCGGCCTCAGCAGAGCGTGTTCGAGAACAACGCGCCGCTGGCCCCGGTCCGTACCGGACGGCGCATCGGAGTGCTCGCGCTGGGCATCGCGCTGGTGATCCCGGCGATGCTGCCCGCGCTCGACAGCGGGCTGCTCGGCGGTACGGGCGGCGGCGGTGGAGGGGACGGGGCCGGCGGAACCATCTCCGCGGTGAACCCGCTGGTGTCGCTGCAGAACAGCCTGAACCAGCCCGAGGACCGCGAGGTGATGCGGTACAACACCAACGCCCCGGACACCAAGGAGATGTACCTGCGGATCGTCGCGCTCGACGAGTTCGACGGGGCTTCCTGGAAGTCCTCGGAGCGGCACATCAAGGACGTACCGGATCGGCTGCCGAATCCGGACGGGCTGAGCCCGGCGGTCGCCACCAGCGAGGTGCAGACCAGCATCTCGGCGGCCGGCTGGTACGCGCAGAGCTGGCTGCCGATGCCGTTCCCCGCGACCCAGGTGAAGATCAAGGGCGACTGGCGGTTCGAGCCGGTCGGGCGGACCCTGGTGGGCGACCGCAAGCAGACGACGCAGGGCGCGCAGTACACGGTCTCCAGTCTCATTCTGCGGCCGACGGCGGCCCAGATGGCTAGCGCCCCGGCCCCGCCGGCGAACGTCGTGAAGGAGTACACCCGGGTCCCGGACTCGCTGCCTCCCGTGGTGGGCGAGACCGCGCGGGAGGTCACCGGCGGCGCGGCGAACAACTACGAGAGGGCCGTCAAGCTCCAGGACTGGTTCTCCTCCAGCGGCGGCTTCACGTACAACACCCATGTCCAGTCGGGCAGCGGCACCGAGGCGATCGCCAATTTCCTCAAGGAAAAGGAGGGGTTCTGCGTCCACTTCTCCTTCTCGATGGCCGCGATGGCCCGCACGCTGGGCATCCCGGCCCGGGTCGCGGTGGGCTTCACGCCGGGCGCGGCGCGTCCGGACGGCACGATGTCGGTGGGCCTGCGCGACGCGCACGCCTGGCCCGAGCTGTACTTCGAGGGTGTGGGCTGGACCCGCTTCGAGCCGACGCCGACGCGGGGCTCCGTCCCCGACTACACCCGACGGCAGGCCCCGGTGGGCAGCCCGGCCAGCCCGGCCGAGCCGTCCAGGAACGCCTCGACGCAGCCCTCGGCGGCGCCGTCCGCCACGGATTCCTGCCCGCCCACGGCACGACGCCTCGGCGACTGCGGCCCCTCGGCCGCGGCGGGCGTCGCGGGCCCCACGGACAGCGGCCCCTCGGCCTCCGCCCTGATCGGTACGGCCCTGGGAGTGGCCGCGCTGCTCGTCCTTCCGCTGCTGCCCCTGCTGTGGCGCGGGCGGGTGCGGGCCCGGCGGCTCGGCTCAGGCGGGCGCACCCCGGCCGACGCGGTGGCCCGTACGCTCGCGGTCTGGCAGGAGATCACCGACACGGCCTGGGACTACGGCATCCCGCCCGACGACTCGCAGACGCCCCGCAAGGCGGCGGCCCGGGTGGTGCGCCTCGGCCGCCTCGACGGCCCGGCGGCCGAGTCCGTCCACCGCGCGGCGGGTGCGGTGGAACAGGTCCTGTACGCGCCTGAACCCCGGCCCACGCCGGGTCTCGCGGACGATGTGACGCGGGTGGCGGCCGGCCTGCGAGCCGAAGCGGGCCGCCGGCAGACCCTGCGAGCGATTCTCGCCCCGCGCTCAGCCGTCAGGGTGATCTGGGCGGTGTCGCTCCGCTGGGAACGGGCCAAGGGTGCGGTGGCGGTACGCACGCGAGGCCTGGCCGAGCGTTTGCGCCCCCGCCACCGCAAGGAGGCCCCGCCGGAACCCGCGTCCGGAACCTGAGCCCCCCTGGGGCTCCGCCTCGAACGCCGGAGGGGCTGGGGATGCACCCTTGCAGGGTGCATCCCGCCAGGGGGCGGGACGTCCGCAGACGAAGGGACGAAGGCGAGTTCGCGGCGCGACCGGGGTCCGGGGCTGAGCCCCAGGAAGCGGGAGCACGCCAAAGGGGCGGCCACCTCAAGAAGGTGACCGCCCCTCGGTACAGGTCAGAACGGGGCGGGGCTAGCGCCCCTCATCGCGGCGCCGCTGCCAGCGCTGCTCGATCCGGTCCATCATCGAGCGCCGCTGCCGGGCCTGCCGCGGCGCGGCGGAACCGCCCGCACGCGCCTGTTCACCGGGACGCGGCGCCTTGCGCCAACCGGTGACCGCGAGCACCGCACATCCGAGCATGACGAGGAATCCCACCACACTGATCCAGATCTGGGTCATGACACCGGTCATGAGGAGCGCGATACCCACCAGGAAGCCAGCGATCGCCTGGTAGACCCGTCGCCGGGTGTACGTACGCAGCCCGCTTCCCTCAAGCGCTGTCGCGAACTTGGGATCTTCGGCGTACAGCGCTCGCTCCATCTGCTCGAGCATGCGCTGCTCGTGCTCCGAGAGCGGCACGGAGTCCTCCTACTCGTCGGTCGCGGGGGGCGACCGGATGCGGCCCCTTCAGGATAGGCAGGGAATCGCCCCCGTGAAACCCGCCCTCTACGCCAAATCGCCAGCCGGGCCGCCACGGCGGCTCGGCTGTGGAGATTCAATTCCCCATGTGCCGATCCGTCATGCCGGACGGTGTCCCCCGATCATACGGGGCGAAGCCGCCGATCGGGGGGCCTGTGGCGTACTCCATGCGGCACAGCGCCGCTGATCAGCCCGCCGGGGACGGCCGGAGCGGGGTCAGCCGCGCTTCTCGCCCAGTACGTGCAGCTGGGTGGCGACGGCGTGGAAGGCGGGCAGCTCGGCGGCCGCGGCCTCCAGCTTGAGGAGCGCGTCCAGGGCGCCCGGCTCGGTGTCCACCAGGACGCCGGGGACGAGGTCGGCGAAGACCCGCACGCCGTGGACCGCCCCGGCGGTGGCTCCGGCGCCGTCGACGAGCTGGGTGAGCTGCTCGGCGGTGAACCGGTGCGGGACCGGGTCGCCCGCGCCCCAGCGGCCCGCCGGGTCGGAGAGCGCGTGGCGGGCCTCGGTGAAGTGTCCGGCGAGCGCACGGGAGAGCACGGCGCCGCCGAGGCCCGCGGCGAGCAGGCTGAGCGCGCCTTCGGGACGCAGCGCGTCCACCGCGTTGCGTACGCCTTCCGCCGGGTCCTCGACGTACTCCAGGACCCCGTGGCACAGCACCGCGTCGTAGCCGCCGCGCTCGACCACGTCGAAGAGGCCGAGCACGTCGCCCTGGACGCCCTGGACCCGCTCGGCCACCCCCGCCTCGGCGGCCCTGCGCTCCAGCGCGAAGAGCGCGTTGGGGCTGGGGTCGACGACGGTGACCCGGTGGCCGAGGGCGGCCAGCGGCACCGCGAAGTTGCCGGATCCGCCACCTGTGTCCAGTACGTCCAGGGCCTCGCGCCCGGTCGCCTTGACCCGGCGGTCGAGCGCTTCCTTGAGGACCTCCCAGACCACGGCGGTACGGAGAGAGGCGCGGGGGCGCATGGGGTCCGACACGGCAGTTGACTCCTCGGCGCGGTGCCGCCGCGGACGCGGCGTGGGAAGGGGGTGCGACGCGTCCACCCTAATGGGAGGTGGCGGGCCTGACGGGAGGCGGCGGGGCGCCCCGTCATCCGTCGTCGCGTCCCCGGGCCGCTCCGGATCGGCCTCCGGCCGCCGCGGCCGGGGTGGGCGCCCTCAGCCCGTCCCTCGTTCCGGCTCCGCCTCCGCCTCTCGGGTCCTGGGCTGGGGCAGCACGGGCTGGAGGACGAGCAGACGCTCGACCAGGCGCAGGAACATCGCCGCGTCACGGAGCAGGTCGTCGGCGTCCCGGGAAGTGGCGGCGCCCTGGATGCCGGCCTCGGCGCGAGCCCGCCGGTCCGCCCCCGAGGCGAACAGGGCGCTCCACTCGGTCAGTTCGGGCGCTATTTCCGGCAGCACTTCCCAGGCGCTGCGGATCCGCTGCCGGCGGCGCGGGTTGGTCTCGGGCCGGCCGCGCGCGGCGAGGACGGCGGCCGCGGTGCGCAGGGCGGCCAGATGGGCCGTCGCGTACCGCTCGTTGGGGGCGTCGAGGACGGCGGCCTCGTCCAGGCCGCCGCGGGCCTGGGCGAGCAGGTCGAGGGCGGCGGGCGGCGCACCGGCCCGGCGCAGGACGGGGTGGACGTCGTTGGGGGCGCCGTTCAGTGAGGGGGCAGGGCTGCTGGCGCGGCGCCGGGGTGCGGCTGCTGCGGGTGAGCTGGCCATGACGAACCTCCTGTCGTCGTGTGACGGCACTGTGGCCGTATGTGTCCATCGTGAGGCCCACCACTGACAATCGACCCGAATGCCCGGCTGACCTGGCACTTTGCCTCGCATACAGGTTCGGGCTATCTTTTGTACTGACCAGTCAGTTCAAAAGAATGGGGCCGCTGTTACGGCTCCGGGGGACGCGCAGAGCAGGGGGGAATGTGGACAGCCCGCACTCGGAAGTGACCGGCGCGGCGATCCGTGCCGAGGGCTTCGGGCTCAAGGGGCCGCGCGGCTGGGCCTTCAGGGGGGTCGGCATCGACGCGGCCCCCGGCTCGCTCGTCGCGATAGCCGGGCCCTCCGGTTCCGGCCGGACCTGCCTGCTGCTCGCCCTCACCGGCCGCATGAAGCCGGCCGAGGGCTGGGCGCGGGTGGCCGGTGAACAACTGCCCCGCAAAATGGCCGCCGTACGTCGGATCAGCGCGCTCGGCCATGTGCCCGGCGTCAGCGAACTCGACCCGGCGTTCACCGTCGCCGAGCACCTGCGCGAGCGTGTGATGCTGCAGCGCCGCTACGACGGTTCGGTGCGGGCGCTGCTGCGCTCCCCCGCCCGGCGCCGGGCCGAGTCCGGCGCCCGGATCGAGGCGGCGCTGGCCGCGGCGGGCCTCGACCTCGCCTCGCTGCCCAAGCGCGACCAGACCTCCGTACGCGATGTGGAGCGCCTTGAGGCGCTGCGGCTCACGGTCGCGCTGGCGCTGATCCAGCGGCCCCGGCTCCTCGCGGTCGACGACACCGACCTGAAGCTGTCGGACGCCGAACGCGCCGCCGCCTGGGCGCTGTTGCGCTCGGTCGCGGACTCCGGCACCACCGTGCTCGCGGTGTGCAGCGAGGCGCCCGCCGAGGCGGACATCACCGTAGTGACGACAGAAGTTGGCGCCAAGGACGGGGCCACGAGCGAGGAGGGGGCGGCGGATGCGTTCGCCACGGCTGGCAGCGCTTGAGCTGAAGCGGTTCGGCAGGGGGAAGCTGCCGCGGGCCGCACTGGTCGCGCTGCTCCTGCTGCCGCTGCTCTACGGCGCGCTCTACCTGTGCTCGTTCTGGGACCCGTACAGCCGGCTCGACCGGATTCCTGTGGCGCTCGTCAACGACGACAAGGGGGCCGACGCCGCCGGGCAGAAGCTCCACGTGGGCGACGACCTCAGCGAGAAGCTGCTCGACAGCAAGACCTTCGAGTGGCACGAGGTCAGCGCCGCCGAGGCGAGCAAGGGCCTGGAGAAGGGCACCTACTACCTGTCGCTGACGGTGCCCGCCGACTTCAGTAAGAGGATCGCGTCGAGCTCCGGGGACGCCCCGGAGACGGGCGCGCTCCAGGTGCGGACCAACGACGCGAACAACTACATCGTCGGGTCGATCTCCAAGACGGTGTTCTCCGAGGTGCGCGCCGCCGCCTCCACCAAGGCCTCGCGGTCCTTCCTCGACAAGATCTTCATCTCGTTCGGCGATCTCCACGACGCCACCGAGAAGGCGGCCAAGGGAGCGGGCGACCTCAAGGACGGGCTCGGCAAGGCCAAGGACGGCTCCAAGGCGCTGGCCGACGGGCTCGACAACGCCAAGGACGGCAGCGGCAAGCTGGCCGGCGGCATATCGAAGCTCGACACGGGTGCGGGCACCCTGGCCGACGGCGCCCAGAAGGTCGCCGACGGCACCCAGCGGCTCGCGGACGAGGCCAACGGCGTGGCCGGCCAGGCGCGGCCGTACCTCAAGGACAACGGCAAGACCGTCGGGGACTCGGCCAAGCTCCTCGCCGACTCGATCACGCCGGTGCGCGACAACCTCACGAAGATCATCGAGCGCGCCCCCGAGGCGGCGGCCGGCACCCGCAGGGCCTCCCAGGACCTCAACGCCCTCTACCAGCGGCTCTGCGTGGACAAGTCCACCGAGGGACAGGTCTGCCCGACGCTGGACAAGGCCAAGAAGGCGATGGCCACCGGCGCGACCCTTACCGAGGACGTCAACAACCTCGTCAAGGACCAGGGCGGTGACTTCAAGAAGCTCGACAAGGACCTCGGAGACCTCCAGACCAAGGCCCGGGACCTGGCCGCGAAGGCGCCGCACCTCTCCAGCGATCTGGAGACGAAGATCGCCGACATCAACAAGCTCAACAAGGGCGCGCACGACGTCGCCAAGGGCGCGGCCGGCATCCACGCCGGTCTGGGCACCGCCAAGACGGGTTCCACCGACCTCGACACGGGCGTCGGCAAGCTGAAGAAGGGCGCGAGCGAGCTGAACGGCGGCGTCGTGAAGCTCTCCGACGGCTCCGTCCAGCTCGCGACCGGCCTGCACGACGGCGTCGGCAAGATCCCGGACTACGACAAGCAGCAGCGCGACCAGCGCACCGACGTGATGGCCGACCCGGTCAAGCTGGCCTCGCAGGCGATGCACAAGGCGCCCAACTACGGCACCGGGTTCGCGCCGTACTTCATCCCGCTCTCCCTGTGGGTGGGCGCGATGGTCGCGTACATGCTGATCCAGCCGCTCAACCGGCGCGCCCTGGCCGCCGGAGCCTCGGCCTGGCGGATCGCGTTCGCGGGCTGGCTGCCGGTGGCGGCCGTCGGGGTGCTGCAGATCGCCGCGCTGATGTCGGTGCTGCACTTCGGGCTCGGCCTCGAAATGCAGCGGACCGCGGGGACGCTGGGCTATCTGGTGCTGACCTCCTGCTGCTTCGCGGCGATCGTGCAGTGGCTGAACGCCAAGTTCGGGGCGGCCGGGCGCATCCTGGTGCTCGCCGTCCTGATGCTCCAGCTGACCTCGGCGGGCGGCACCTACCCCGTCCAGACGAGCCCGGCGTTCTTCAACGCCATCCACCCCTACCTGCCCATGAGTTACGTCGTGGACGGGCTGCGCCGGCTGATCACCGGCGGCGACCTGGGCGTGGTGTGGCAGGGCTGTGCGGTCCTGGCTGCCTTCACCGTGGGCGCCCTCGCGCTGACGGCGCTGTCCGCCCGGCAGAAGCAGGTGTGGTCGCTCGACCGGCTGCACCCCGAGCTGAGCCTGTGAGAATCGACGCCATGGACAGCAGCAGCACCAGACGGCAGGCGACCCGGCAGAAGCTCTACGAGGCCGCCGTGACGCTCATCGCCGAACAGGGGTTCTCGGCCACCACGGTCGACGAGATCGCCGAGCGGGCCGGCGTCGCCAAGGGCACGGTCTACTACAACTTCAAGAGCAAGACCGAGCTCTTCGAGGAGCTGCTGCGGCACGGCGTGGGTCTGCTGACCGCGTCTTTGCAGGCGGCCGCGGACGAAACCGCCGAGCGGGGTGGAACCAAGGTCGAGGCGCTTGACGCGATGATCCGGGCCGGCCTGGACTTCATCCACCGCTACCCGGCCTTCACCCAGCTGTACGTCGCCGAGTTGTGGCGCACCAACCGCGCCTGGCAGTCGACCCTCCTGGTGGTGCGCCGGGAGGCGGTGGCCGTCGTCGAGACGGTGCTGCGGGACGCGGTGGCGCAGGGCGAGCTGAGCGAGGAGATCGACATCCCGCTCACGGCCGCGGCCCTGGTCGGCATGGTCCTGGTGGCCGCGCTCGACTGGCAGGCCTTCCAGAGCGAGCGCTCCCTGGACGACGTCCACGCGGCGCTGTCAAGGCTGTTGCACGGCAGAGTCAGCGGGCGTTAGCCCCTGCTCCGGAAACGGAAATACGCCGGGCCGGTGCGGTTCAATCCCCCATGAACCGCACCGGCCCGGCGCTTCCCCCGAACGTCCCCCCGGGTATCCCCCGTACCCCGTTGCGTCCAGGGAGCCGCGCCGGTTCCGCCGCCCCGTGTCGGCGGTGCCGGCGCCGCGCCCCTTCCGTGGCTCCACCTTCCCGTCCCCGCAGGTAGGAGCCCATCCGTGCGGGTACTCATCTCACCCCCTAGGTACGGATACTCAGACGTCCGTGCTCAACCTCAGTCGCGAACGGCCGAATCTGGTTAACATCGCGACCGTGTCCGTACTCCCCCTCGTGTTCACCAGCGGCTGGGCGAGCGGGGTCAACGCGTACGCGGTGGTCCTGCTGCTCGGCATCTTCGGCGCCACCGGCCTCACCGACGACGTGCCCGACGCGCTCCAGCGGCCCGACGTCCTGATCGCCGCCGGCATCCTGTTCCTCTGCGAGGCGGTCGCGGACAAGATCCCGTACGTCGACTCGGTCTGGGACTCCGCGCACACGGTGATCCGGCCGATCGCGGGCGCGGTCGTCGGGGCGCTGCTTGCCGGGCAGAACGGTTCGCTGCCGGATCTCGCGGCGGGCGCGGTGGGCGGTTCGACGGCGCTGATGAGCCATCTGGTGAAGGCCGGGACGCGGATGGCGGTGAACACCTCGCCCGAGCCGTTCAGCAACATCGCGCTGAGCACGGCGGAGGATCTGGGCGTCGCCGGGATCATAAGTTTCGCGATCTTCCACCCGCTCGCGGCGGCCTTGATCGCGGGCACGCTTCTGCTCATCGGCATCGTGATACTGGTCGTGCTGTGGCGGAAGATCCGCCGCTTCCGGCGGCGCAGGGCACAGCGCCGGGAGGAGAAGCGGCTGGCCGCGGCGGGGGTTCAGCGGCCGCCGGAGTGAGTTGTCAGTGGCGGCGGATACAGTCGCAGACATGGCACGGATTGCGGTGATCGGCGCCGGTGTGGGCGCCATGGCGGCTGCTGCCCGGCTGGCTGTGGCAGGCCACCGGGTGACGGTGTACGAGCGCTCGTCGACATACGGCGGCGCACTGGGGCGGTTCGAGCGGGACGGGTTCGTCTTCGACACCGGCCCCGGTCTGCTGCGGCTGCCCGCCGTCTACCGCGACCTGTTCGTGAAGACCGGCAAGGAGCCCCTGGAGAGCTGTGTGGAGCTCGCCCCGGTGGATCCGGCCTCGCGCCATCTCTTCGCCGACGGTACGGAACTGTCGCTGCCCAATGCCTCGCGCGCGGGCGTGATGTCGGCGCTCGACGCGGCTCTGGGGGCGGGCGCGGGTGAGCGCTGGGGCGGTTTCCTGATCCGGGCCCGGGAGGCCTGGGACCGCACGCGCCGGCCGCTCCTTGAGGAGCCTCTGTGGCCCAACTGGCAGGTGCTCGCCCGCGAGCCGTATCCCGCGACGAAGCAGCGCCGGCTGCTCCGCGCGCCCCGGACGGCGGCCACGCTCGGCGAGGTCGCCGAGTGGGAGCTGGGCGGCGGCCACCTCGGCGCGCTCCTGGAGAGCTACGCCCTGGAGTACGGCCTGGACCCGAGCACGGCGCCCGCCTCGGCGGCCGTGCTGCCGTACATGGAGCAGACCTTCGGCAGTTGGTACGTCCGCGGTGGCATGCGGGAGCTGGCGCGCGCGGTGTACGAGCGCTGTCGGGCGAGGAAGGTCGAGTTCGTCTTCGACGCCGAGGTGACGCGGGTCCGCGAGAAGGACGGCCGGGCGGCCGGAGTCGAGCTGGCCGGCGGTACGGCCGTGGAGGCGGACCACGTGGTGTGCGGCGCGGACCCGCGCGGCCTCGAACGGATGCTGCCCGGCCGGGAGTTGTGGGTGCCCGGCACGGTCCGGCCCGCCGCCACGGCCCGGCCGAGCCGCTTCACGGTGCTGCTCGCCCTGCGCGGCGCCCGCCCCTCGAACGCCGGGCACCGCACGGTGGTCCACTCCCCCAGCGCCATGGCCGAGGCCCGCGCGGCCTTCACGGGAACGCACGACGGGCCGCCGACGGTCACGGTGCTGCGCCCCGACGATCCGGCGGTGCGGCCCGACGAAGACCACGAGGCGGTGACGCTGACGGCGACGGTCGCACCGCACGGCCCGGTCGACTGGACGGACACGAAGCTGGTCCAGCGGTACACGGACGAGCTGATCGCGGCCGCCGTGCGGGCCGTGCCCGACCTGCGGGAACGGCTCCTGTGGCACGAGTCCCGCACACCGGTGCACATAGCGGAGGCGACCGGCGCCGGGGGCGGTTCAGTACCCGCGCCCTCGCTCGCCGGCGCCGAGGCCACCCTGCTGCACCCGTCCAACACCACCGTTCTGCCGGGGCTCCACCTGGCGGGCGGCTGGGCGCACCCCGGCGGCGGGCTCGCGCACGCCGGGATGTCGGGCGCACTGGTGGCCGGGCTGATCGTGGAGGGGGACGACTTCCGGGGCTCGCAGTGAGCCCCGGCCCGGTGGTCCGCCCGGAGGCCGGTCAGTAGCGGTAGGGCTGCTGCTCGGGGTGGTTCGGCAGATCCGGGTGGTTCGGGTCGTACGGCTGCTGACCCTGCTGCGGCCCCTGCTGCTCGTAGGGCGCGTACTCCCCGTCGCGCTGCTGGGGCACCCAGACGCCGCCCGGCGGGGTGTCCGTCGCGTACTGCGCGGTGAGCGGGTCGGGGTAGGACTGCTGCCCACCGAAGCTGTCGTAGCCGCTGTACGTGCCGTATGCCTGGCTGCCGTTGCCGATGTACGGGTCCGAGTAGGCGGCGTACTGCTGCTGCCCGGCGCCCGCGTCGTCGTACTGCGGGGCGTAGGGGTCGGCGTACGGCTGCTGCGGGTCGTACGCGCCGTACTGGGGCTGCGCCTCGGACTGCTCGGCGGGGCTGTAGATGCCGTACTGGCCGGTCTCGTCGGGCATCGGCTGCGGCTCGTACACCGAATCGGCGTGGCCCGAACCGGCGTGCAGCGTCTCGCCGTTCACGTCCGGGGAGCCGACGCCGGCCGCGTCCTCGTACTGGAGGTCCGAGACTTCGAGGACCGGTTCCGGGGCGGGGGTGCTCTTGCCGCGGCTCGACTTGCGGCGGCGGCTCGCGCCCGGCCTGCCGCCGAGCGCCCAGCCGGTGGAGAAGCCGCGCCGGAAGGAGAGCGTGACGTACACCTGGCCGACGGCGAAGGCGAGCGCACCCAGGATGATCACGAAGACGGACGGGATGAGGACGCCCAGGACCACACCCAGGAATCCGGTGAACGCGAGCAACCGCCAGCGCAGCCGCGCCTTGTACTGCAGCAGCACCTCGCCGAGCAGCCACAGTGCGACGATTCCGAACGCGATGTAGAGGACCGTCCAGCCCATGTACGCCCCTCATTCTCCTGTCCCGGGTGCAGCTGTCCCCTGACCCGGGCCGGTTTCCGGCTACGCCTGCTGGTGCAGGCCGAGATTCTCGTAGATTTCGAGCGTCGCCGTGGAGTTGTTGAGGGTAATGAAGTGCAACCCGGGTACGCCATCGGCGAGCAGCCGCGAGCAGAACTCCGTGGCGAACTCGATGCCAATGGAGCGTACAGCGGCCGGATCGTCCTTGACGGCAAGCATCCGGTCCCGCAGGTCTTCCGGGAAGGCCGCGGTGCTGAGCTGGGGCAGTCGTTCCAGCTGCTTCACGCTGGTCACGGGCATGACTTCGGGGATGATCGGGGTCTCGCAGCCGGCCGCCGAGACCCGGTCGCGCAGCCGCGAATAGTTCTCGGGCTCGAAGAACATCTGGGTGATGGCATAGTCGGCGCCCGCGCGGCACTTGTCCACGAAGTTCCGGATGTCGGAATCCCAGTCCGTGGAGCGGGGGTGCATCTCGGGGAAGGCCGCGACGCCGACGCAGAAGTCGCCCGACTCCCGGATGAGCGCGACGAGTTCGGCCGCGTATGTCACACCCTGGGGGTGCTTGACCCATTCGCCCATGGGGTCGCCCTTGGGGTCGCCGCGCACGGCGAGGATGTTGCGGATCCCCGCGTCGGCGTACTGGCCGACCGTGTGCCGCAGCTCGGCGACCGAGTGGCCGACGGCGGTGAGGTGGGCGACCGGGGTGAGGGTGGTGTCCTCGGTGATCTGCTGGGTGGCCTCGACGGTTCCGGTACGGGTGGAGCCGCCGGCCCCGTACGTCACGGAGACGAAGTCGGGGGCGACCGCTTCGACCCGGCGCAGCGCGTTCCAGAGGTTCCGCTCACCCTTCTCGGTCTTGGGCGCGTAGAACTCGAAGGAGTACGTGGTCTCGCCGGTCGCGAGCATGTCGCGCACCGTTCGTGCGCGATCAGTCCTGGTGGAAGCTGTGCCAAGGGCCATAGTCGCAGGTTAGCCAGGGGTGGTCGGCACCCCAACCAAACGGGGGTTAAATGTCTCGATTGTCGGACTTCTGTCCACCCCTCGGACAGCGTGCCTCTCACCCGGGGTTTTTGATCACGCCGGGCCCAGAGGCCTGTTGATCAGCCCGTCGATCGGCCGGCGCTACGCGAGCCGCTCCCTGACCCGCTTGGCGAGGTCGGCGGTGGCCGCGGCCGGGTCGGCGGCCTCGGTGATCGCCCGTACGACGACGACCCGGTCGGCGCCCGCGTCGAGGACCTCGTCCAGGTTGCCCGCGTCGATGCCGCCGATCGCGAACCAGGGCCGGTCGGTGCGGAGCGAGGCGGTGTAGCGCACCAGGTCGAGGCCCGGCGCGTACCGGCCCGGCTTGGTGGGGGTGGGCCAGCAGGGGCCCGTGCAGAAGTAGTCCACGCCCGGCTCGGCGGCGGCCGCGGCGGCCTCCGTGTCCGCGTGCGTGGAGCGGCCGATCAGCACCTCGTCGCCCAGGATCGCCCGGGCGGCGGGCACCGGCAGGTCGCCCTGGCCCAGGTGCAGCACGCCGGCGCCGATGGCGTGCGCCACGTCGGCCCGGTCGTTGACGGCGAGCAGCTTGCCGTGCCGGCGGCAGGCGTCGGCGAAGACGGCCAGGTGCTCCAGCTCCTCGGCGGCCTCCATGCCCTTGTCCCGCAGCTGCACGATGTCCACACCCGACGTGAGGACGGCGTCCAGGAACTCGGGCAGATCGCCCTGGCGCTTGCGCGCGTCGGTGCACAGGTAGAGGCGGGCGTCGGCGAGCTGCTCACGGGCCGTGGGCATGGAAGGTCCCCCGTTGTGTTCGTCTTCGGCCGGGCCGCGCGGTGTACGGGCCGGGTGGACCGGACCGTACACCGCGGGCTTGTCGGCGCTGTCGGGTGGGCTCTCGGCTCAGAGGGCGAGCGCCTGGGCGCGGCGCTTCACCTCCGTGCCGCGATTCTCACTGAGGGCCTGCGCGGGGGTGCCGGGCAGGCTCGGGTCGGGGGTGAAGAGCCACTCCAGCATCTCTTCGTCGGAGAAGCCGTCGTCCCTCAGGAGCGTCAGCGTCCCGACCAGCCCCTTGACCACCTTGTCGGTGTCGATGAAGGCGGCCGGCACCTGCAGCGCCCTGTTCTCACCGCGGCGTACGGCGATGAGCTGGCCCTCCTTGACCAGCTGCCGTACGCGCGTCACCTCCACGTCCAGCATCTCCGCGATGTCGGGGAGGTAGAGCCAGGCGGGGACGAGAGCATCAATCTTTGCGTCAATCTCGGTCACGGTGACAAGCGTGCCACCTCGCACTGACAGTCGGTACCGGGGTGGTCCCTCGGGGGCTGTGCCCCCGGCCCCCTCCGCGGCGTGTCGGCGCTTGCTCCTGCCCCGGACCTCCCCTCTCCTCAAACGCCGGAGGGGCTTGATTTGAGTTCGGCTGCGGGCCGTTCGTGGCTGGTCGCGCCCACGCGGCGGAGCCGCACGATGTCACGGCCCAGCGCCCCAAAGGGGCGCGGGGAACTGCGCGACCAGCCCCCACCGGGCCGCAGATGAAGCACTCCGCTTCCGCCGAGCGCTTAGCTCACTGCCGCTTTCAGCGGGGTCGACGGGTCCTCCACCTTCGCCCTGTCCAGGGGTTTCGCCGATTCGATCAGTTTGCGGCCCTGGGCCAGGTCCCTGGGGCGGCCCACTGCCAGGACCGCCACCAGCGCCCCGTCCCGGATCCAGCAGACCGACCACGGGGACGAGGACGGGTCGCCGCGCCAGACCAGTTCATCGGCATCGGTGTGGTGGCCCGCGTACTGGACGAAGCGGCCGAACTGTTCGGACCAGAAGTACGGAACCGGGTCGTAGTCGGCGGCGGCCTCGCCCACGATCTCGGCGGCCACCGTGCGCGGGCCCTGCAGCGCGTTGTCCCAGTGGTGGACCAGCAGGCGTTCGCCGAAGCGGGCCGAGGGGAACGAGGCGCAGTCGCCCACCGCGTACACGTCGGGGAGCGAGGTGCGCAGGCGGGCGTCCGCTGTGATCGCGCCCTCGGGGCCGAGCGCGATGTCCGAGCCGGTCAGCCAGCCGGTCGCGGGGCGGGCGCCGATGCCGATGACTACGGCGTCGGCGGGCAGCCGGCGGCCGTCGGCGAGCAGCACCTCGCCCGGCACGACCGCCTGGACCCGGGCGCCGGTGAGGAGTTCGGCGCCGGACTCGGCGTACCAGTCGGCCATGGAGGCGGCGACCTCGGCGGGGAGCACTCCGGCCAGCGGGCGGTCGGCGGCCTCCACGACGGTGACCTCGCAGCCCGCCTCGCGTGCGGCCGTCGCGAACTCCGCGCCGATCCACCCGGCGCCCACCACCACGATCCGGTGCCGCTGGTCGAGGACCGGGCGCAGCCGCCGCGCGTCGTCGAGGGTGCGCAGCAGATGGACGCCGGGGACGCCCGCGCTGCCGGGCAGGGTGAGCGGTTCGGCGCCGGTGGCGATGACGAGGGTGTCGTAGCCGACCTCGCCCGCCTCGGTCACGACCACGTGCTCGGCGGGCCGCACCCCGGTGACTTCGAGGCCCAGGCGCAGGTCCACGCCGAGCGCCTCGAAGTCCACCTCGAAGGCCGAGCCCTCGGCCTTGCCGAGCAGGACCGCCTTGGAGAGCGGGGGCCGGTCGTAGGGCTGGTGGGGTTCGGCGCCGATGAGGGTGATGGCTCCGGCGAAGCCCTGTTCGCGCAGGGCCACGGCGGTCTGCACGCCGGCCATGCCCGCGCCGACGACGACCACGTGCCGTGCTTCGGAATGCGTCTGCTTTTCGCTCACCCGATCACCATAAGCAGCTGACTATTCGTCAGGTAAGGGGCCCGGTCGACGCGGGCACCCCCCGGTCGCCCGGACGCTCCCTTACTCGGGGCCAGGGGCTCGGGCTATGGTGGCTGGCGTAAAGCACTCGCGGGAGCCCGGACGCACCGGGCTGAGAGGGAGGCTGGCGGCCTCCGACCGTACGAACCTGATCCGGGTCATGCCGGCGAAGGGAGGGGCTGGACGCCCATGCGTTCTTCACGAATCGGGTCCGGGAACGGGTCCGACGTCCTCGTGGTCGGGGGCGGCATCATCGGGCTCGTCACCGCCTGGCGGGCCGCCCAGCGCGGCCTCGGTGTCGTGCTCGCCGACCCCGAGCCGGGCGGCGGGGCCGCCCAGGTCGCGGCCGGAATGCTCGCCGCCGTCACCGAACTCCACTACGGCGAGCAGACCCTGCTCGCCCTCAACGTCGAATCCGCCCGCCGCTACCCGGCCTTCGCGGCCGAGCTGACGGAGGTCACCGGCCTCGGCACCGGCTACCGCGCCTGCGGCACCCTCGCCGTGGCGCTCGACTCCGACGACCGCGCCCACCTGCGCGACCTGCACGCGCTCCAGGTCCGCTGCGGCCTGGAGTCCGAGTGGCTGTCCGGGCGCGACTGCCGCCGTCTGGAACCCATGCTGGCGCCCGGCGTGCGCGGCGGGCTGCGGGTCGACGGCGACCACCAGATCGACCCGAGAAGGCTGGCGAAGGCGCTGGTCGGCGCGTGCTCACAGGCCGGGGTACGGTTCGCGCACGGCTGGGCCGAGCGGCTCTCGGTCGTACGGGAGCGGGCCGCGGGAGTCGTCCTGGCGGACGGCACCGAGCTGGCCGCCGACCAGGTCGTGCTCGCCGCGGGCAGCCTCAGCGGCCGCCTCGCGGGGGTACCGGAAGAGCTCCTGCCTCCCGTACGCCCCGTCAAGGGCCAGGTGCTGCGACTGACCGTGCCGCCCGCCTACGCGCCCTTCCTGTCCAGGACCGTGCGGGCGGTGGTGCGGGGCAGCGAGGTCTATCTCGTACCGCGTGAGAACGGCGAGCTCGTCGTCGGCGCCACCAGCGAGGAACTCGGCTGGGACACCACGGTCACCGCGGGCGGCGTCTACCAACTGCTGCGCGACGCACACGAGTTGGTGCCGGGGATCACCGAGCTTCCGCTCACCGAGACCCGGGCGGGCCTTCGCCCCGCCTCCCCCGACAACGCGCCCCTGCTCGGGCCGACCGCGCTGCCCGGGCTGCTGCTCGCGACCGGGCACTACCGCAACGGCGTGCTGCTCACCGCGGTCACCGGCGATGTCATGGCGCACGTCCTGACCACCGGTGAACTGCCCGACGAGGCACGCCCGTTCACCCCCCGACGCTTCACCTCCGCACCGCAGGAGCTGACGACCGCATGACCATCTCCGTCAACGGCGAGCCCCGCGCGCTCGCCTCCGGGACCACCCTCGACGCCCTCGTCGCCACCCTCACCCCGAGCCGCTCCGGGGTCGCCGCCGCCGTCAACGAGGCGGTCGTGCCGCGCAGCGCCTGGCCCACGACCACGCTCGGCGACGGCGACCGCGTCGAGGTCCTCACCGCCGTACAGGGGGGCTGAACCATGGCCGACGACCTGCTGACCATCGCCGACACCACCTTCGACTCCCGCCTGATCATGGGCACCGGCGGGGCGCCCAGCCTCGACACGCTGGAGCGGGCGCTCGCCGTCTCCGGCACCGAGCTCACCACGGTCGCGATGCGCCGCCTCGACCCGACCGTGCAGGGCTCGGTCCTGTCCGTCCTCGACCGGCTCGGCATCCGGGTGCTGCCCAACACCGCGGGCTGCTTCACCGCGGGCGAGGCCGTACTGACCGCGCGCCTGGCCCGCGAGGCGCTCGGCACGCACTGGGTGAAGCTGGAGGTCGTCGCCGACGAGCGCACCCTGCTGCCCGACCCGATCGAACTGCTCGACGCCGCCGAGGTGCTGGTCGACGACGGGTTCACGGTGCTGCCGTACACCAACGACGACCCGGTCCTCGCGCACAAGCTGGAGGACGTCGGATGCGCGGCGATCATGCCGCTCGGCTCCCCCATCGGCTCCGGGCTCGGTATCCGCAACCCGCACAACTTCGAGCTGATCGTGGACCGGGCGACCGTACCGGTGATCCTCGACGCGGGCGCGGGCACCGCCTCCGACGTCGCGCTGGCGATGGAGCTGGGCTGTGCGGCGGTGATGCTGGCCTCGGCGGTGACCAGGGCCCAGGAGCCGGTCCTGATGGCGGAGGCGATGCGGCACGCGGTGGAGGCGGGCCGCCTCGCCCACCGCGCGGGCCGCATCCCCCGCCGCCACTTCGCCGAGGCGTCCTCGACGATGGCGGGGCGGGCCGCGCTGGACCCGGAGCGGCCCGCGTTCCAGGGCCTGCCCGCCGGAACGCCCTTCACAACGGATTAGACCGTCCGCGTCACAGCTCGGCTTCAGTCCGGGCTCTTGTACGTACGCGGCGTCAAGGGGGTCGCGAGGCGCTCGTAAACTCTCCCCCGTGGATACGACCCTTCATGACCCCCTCGTCGGGCAGGTGCTCGACGGCCGCTACCGCGTCGACGCGCGTATCGCCGTCGGCGGTATGGCCACGGTCTACCGGGCCGTCGACACCCGCCTCGACCGGGTCCTCGCCCTCAAGGTGATGCATCCGAGCCTCGCCGCGGACGCCTCCTTCGTGGAGCGCTTCATCCGCGAGGCCAAGTCGGTGGCCCGGCTCGCGCACCCCAATGTGGTCGGCGTCTTCGACCAGGGCGCGCAGGGCCAGTACGTCTATCTCGCGATGGAGTACATCGCGGGCTGCACCCTGCGCGACGTGCTGCGCGAGCGCGGCGCGCTCCAGCCGCGGGCGGCCCTCGACATCCTGGAGCCGGTGCTCGCGGCCCTCGGCGCCGCCCACCGGGCCGGGTTCGTCCACCGGGACATGAAGCCCGAGAACGTCCTGATCGGGGACGACGGCCGGGTCAAGGTCGCCGACTTCGGCCTGGTCAGGGCCGTCGACTCGGTCACCAGCACCACCGGCTCCGTCCTCGGCACCGTCTCGTACCTCGCCCCCGAGCAGATCGAGCAGGGCACGGCCGACACCCGCGCCGACGTGTACGCGTCCGGTGTCGTCCTGTACGAGATGCTCACCGGCGCCAAGCCGCACAGCGGGGACACCCCCGCCCAGATCCTGTACGCCCACATCCACGAGGGGGTGCCCGCGCCGTCCGCGACCGTGCCCGGTCTCGCCCTGGAGCTGGACGAGCTGGTCGCCTCGGCGACCGCCCGCAACCCCGACGTCCGCCCGCACGACGCGGTCGCCCTGCTCGCGCAGGCCCGCACGGCCCGCGCGGCCCTCGGCGACGAGCAGTTGGACGCGGTCCCGCCGGGCGCGCGCTCCTCGGCCGGGGAGACCGCCGGCGCCGACGACCGTACGAGCGTGATCCCGCGGGCCGTGACAACACCGGTCACCCCGGCCGCCCGGCCGCTGCCCGCGGAGTCCGTCCGCGAGGATCCCGTCAACCGCACCAGCCGGCTGATCATGCCGCAGCGCATCGAGGACGAGCCGGAGCCCGCCCCCCACAGGCGGCGCGGGCGCCTGAACAACCGGCGCGGTCTGATCGCCCTCGTGGCCGCGCTGCTGCTGGTCCTCGGCGTCGGCGCGGGCGTCTGGTACATCAACTCCGGCCAGTTCACCCGGGTTCCCGCGCTCATCGGGCAGGGCGAGGACGCGGCCAAGAAGAAGCTTTCGGGCGCCGGGCTCGGCGTCAAGAAGATCGACCGGCAGTTCAGCGACACCGTGGAGCGGGGCCAGGTCATCTCGACCGATCCGGCCACCGGCGCCCGCATCCGCGGCAACGGCTCGGTGACGCTGGTCGTCTCGCGCGGCCCCGAGACGGCTCAGGTGCCGACGCTGGACGGGATGCCGCTCGACCAGGCGAAGAGCGAGCTGCGGAAGGCGGGCTTCGCGCCCGGGGACACCTCCAGCGAGTTCAACGAGAGCGTCCCGCAGGGCTCGGTGATCCGTACCGACCCGCCCGCGGGCGTCAAGCGCCACACGGACGCGGCCGTCTCGATGGTCGTCAGCAAGGGCGCCCCCGTGGACGTACCGGGCGTGGTCGGCGACTCGGTGGCCGATGCCACCGCGGCCCTCCAGGGCGCCGGGCTCAAGGTCACCGTCGCGCCCGACCAGGTCAACTCGCCGCAGGACGCGGGCAAGGTCGCCGCCCAGTCTGCCGCCGAGCACGCACAGCTCGCCAAGGGCGACAGCGTTACGCTGACCGTGTCCAAGGGGCCCCGGATGGTCCCCGTCCCGAAGGTGACCGGCGAGAAGGCCGCCGACGCCCAGAAGGACCTGGAGAAGGCCGGCTTCAAGGTGAAGGTCGACCGCGGGTTCCCGTTCCTCAGCGACGAGGTGTCGGGCCAGTCCGTCGCGGCCGGGTCCCAGGCGCCCGAGGGCTCCACCATCACCATCACCACCAAGGGACTGTAGGTAGTCACCCCATGCGCAACCCCATCGGCGGCCACGTCCCCGTGGCCGGCGGCCTCGCCACGATCGGGCTCTCCTACGCGCGCGACATCGGCGCCGAGACCGTGCAGGTCTTCGCCGCCAACCCGCGCGGCTGGGCCACCCCCACCGGGAACCCGGCCCAGGACGAGCTGTTCCGGGCCGAGTGCGCCGAGGCCTCGATCCCGGCGTACGTCCACGCCCCGTACCTGATCAACTTCGGCTCGCACACCGAGGCGACGGTGGAGAAGTCGGTGGAGTCGCTGCGGCACTCGCTGCGCCGGGGCCGTGAGATCGGCGCGCTCGGCGTGGTCGTGCACACCGGCTCGGCGACCGGTGGGCGCCCGCGCGCGGAGGCTCTCGCGCAGGTCCGTACGCATCTGCTGCCGCTGCTCGACGAACTGACCCACGACGACGACCCGTTCCTGCTCCTGGAGTCGACCGCCGGGCAGGGGTCCTCATTGTGCTCGCTCACCTGGGACTTCGGCCCGTACTTCGAGGCCCTGGACTCCCACCCCAGGCTGGGCGTCTGCCTGGACACCTGCCACATCTACGCGGCGGGGCACGACCTGGCCGGGCCCGGCGGGATGAAGCAGACCCTGGACCTCCTGGTGGACACCGTCGGCGAGGGCCGGCTCAAGCTGATCCACGCCAATGACTCCAAGGACGTGGCCGGCGCGCACAAGGACCGCCACGAGAACATCGGCTCCGGACACATCGGCGAGGAGCCGTTCCGCGAGCTGCTCGGGCACCCGGCGACCGAGGGCGTACCGCTGATCATCGAGACCCCGGGCGGCAAGGAGGGGCACGCGGCGGACGTGGCCCTGCTGAAATCCCTGCGGCCGTAACGCTCAGCCTCAGAGCTCGGGGCCGTCCCCGGGCTCCTCCTGGTAGGAGTAGCGCTGCTCGCGCCAGGGGTCGCCGATGTTGTGGTAGCCCCGCTCCTCCCAGAAGCCCCGGCGGTCCGCCGTCATGTACTCGATGCCGCGGACCCACTTGGGGCCCTTCCAGGCGTAGAGGTGCGGGACGACCAGGCGCAGCGGGAAGCCGTGTTCGGCGGTGAGCAGCTCGCCGCCGTTGTGGGTGGCGAAGAGCGTACGGTCGCTGAGGAAGTCGGCCAGGCGCAGGTTGGAGCTGAAGCCGTACTCGGCCCAGACCATCACATGGGTGACATCGGGTGCGGGCGGCGCGAGTTCGGCGATCGTGCGGGTGCTGACCCCGCCCCATTCGGCCCCGACCATCGAGAACTTGGTGACGCAGTGCAGGTCGGCGACCACGGTCTCGAACGGCAGCGCCGAGAACTCCTCGTGGTTCCAGCAGTGCTTGTCGCCGTCGGCGGTGGCCCCGAAGACCCGGAACTCCCAGCGCTCCGGCTTGAACTTGGGCACCGGGCCGTAGTGGGTGACCGGCCAGCCGCGCTGGAGCCGCTGCCCCGGCGGAAGCTCCGTCTGCGCTGCTTCCTGCCGCTCCCGGCTCTCCGGCTGACCCATGACTCCATGGTGACAGACCCCGAGGGGTGGTGATGACCAGGGACGTCCCGATTCGGGCAACTCCTACTAAGCATGCACTTACTGGACGCCCTCTGATCACGGTGCAAGGATGCGCGAAACCTGCCCAGTTACCGCTTGGAAGGAGCCTCTGCGATGCAGGGCGACCCCGAGGTCATCGAATTCCTGAATGAGCAGCTGAGTGCCGAGCTGACGGCGATCAACCAGTACTGGCTGCACAGCGCGATGCAGGCCAACTTCGGCTGGACGAAGCTGGCCAAGTACACGCGTCACGAGTCGATCGACGAGATGAAGCACGCGGAGGTGCTGACCGACCGGATCCTCTTCCTGGACGGCCTGCCGAACTTCCAGCGCCTCTTCCATGTGCGCATCGGGCAGACGGTCACCGAGATGTTCCAGGCGGACCGGCAGATCGAGGTCGAGGCGATCGACCGTCTCAAGCGCGGCATCGAGGTCATGCGGGCGAAGGGCGACATCACGTCCGCGAACATCTTCGAGTCGATCCTGGCCGACGAGGAGCACCACATCGACTATCTCGACACCCAGCTGGAGCTGGTCGACAAGCTCGGCGAGGCGCTCTACATCGCGCAGCTCATCGAGCAGCCGGAGAGCTAGGCGGCCTCGTCCAGGACTGGGGCGAGCTCCGGGGCGACGGCTGTGAGCGCGGGCTTTCCCTGCTCCACCAGCTCCCGTCGGGGGCAGGAGCCACGTCCGAGCAGCGCCTGGATGCGGCGTACGCACGAACCGCAGTCGGTGCCCGCCTTGCAGGCGGAAGCTATCTGGCGGGGGGTGCAGGCACCGCCGTCCGCGTGCTTCTTGACCTGCTCCTCGGTGACACCGAAGCAGTTGCATACGTACACGCGGTTCACCTCCCGGAGCGATCGAGCGGGGTCGATGGGTATGGCCCGTCCCGATCGATCGATTCCCGATTCCTCGGTGAGGCTAACCTAACCTTACCCGGCGCCCCGGTTGCGCAAAAGCCCCGGATACGCCAGTGGGGCGCGGATCACACGGATCCGCGCCCCACTGCTCCGCTTACGGGAAGAACTACTGGTCGCGGTACATCTCGGCGACCAGGAACGCCAGGTCCAGGGACTGGCTGCGGTTCAGGCGCGGGTCGCAGGCCGTCTCGTAGCGCTGGTGCAGGTCGTCGACGAAGATCTCGTCGCCGCCGCCCACGCACTCGGTGACGTCGTCACCGGTGAGCTCGACGTGGATGCCGCCCGGGTGCGTGCCGAGCGCCTTGTGGACCTCGAAGAAGCCCTTGACCTCGTCCAGGACGTCGTCGAAGCGGCGCGTCTTGTGGCCGGAGGCAGCCTCGAAGGTGTTGCCGTGCATCGGGTCGGTGACCCAGGCGACGACCGCACCGGACGCGGTGACCTTCTCGACCAGGTCGGGCAGCTTGTCGCGGACCTTGTCGGCGCCCATGCGGACGACGAAGGTCAGCCGGCCCGGCTCGCGGTCCGGGTCGAGGCGGTCCACGTAGGTGAGCGCCTCGTCGACGGAGGTCGTCGGGCCGAGCTTGATGCCGATCGGGTTGCGGATCCGGGAGGCGAACTCGATGTGCGCGCCGTCCAGCTGCCGGGTGCGCTCACCGATCCAGACCATGTGGCCGGAGGTGTCGTACAGGTGGCCGGTGCGCGAGTCGGTGCGGGTCAGCGCCGACTCGTAGTCGAGCAGCAGCGCCTCGTGCGAGGCGTAGAACTCGACGGCCTTGAACTCGGCGGGGTCGGTGCCGCAGGCCTTCATGAAGTTCAGCGCGTTGTCGATCTCGCGGGCGAGCTGCTCGTAGCGCTGGCCGGAGGGGGACGACTTCACGAAGTCCTGGTTCCAGGCGTGCACCTGGCGCAGGTCGGCGTAGCCGCCGGTGGTGAAGGCGCGGACCAGGTTGAGCGTGGAGGCGGACGCGTTGTACATCCGCTTCAGGCGCTCGGGGTCCGGGACGCGGTCCTTCTCCGTGAAGGCGAAGCCGTTCACGGAGTCGCCGCGGTAGGTCGGCAGGGTCACGCCGTCGCGGGTCTCGGTGCCCTTGGAGCGGGGCTTGGAGTACTGGCCGGCGATGCGGCCGACCTTCACCACGGGCACGGAGGCCGCGTAGGTGAGGACGGCGCTCATCTGGAGGAGGGTCTTGAGCTTGGCCCGGATGTGATCGGCCGAGACGCCGTCGAAGGCCTCGGCGCAGTCGCCACCCTGGAGCAGGAACGCCTCGCCCTGGGCGACGGCTCCCAGACGGGCACGCAGCTGGTCGCACTCGCCCGCGAAGACGAGCGGCGGATACGACTGGAGGTCCGCGATCACATCGCGCAGAGCCTCGGCATCGGGGTACTCGGGCTGCTGCGCCGCGGGAAGGTCACGCCAGGTGTTTACGTTCACGGTCACCGGACCCACATTACGGGGTCCACCCAGCCGTCCACCCCAGCGACCACCAAATGAGACACCGGCCACGCGGATCCGGCCGGAAGCGGGCCGCCTCGAAGCCGCTCCTGCCCCTCCCTCATCCAGTCACCCCCTGTTAATGTCACGCCACTTACTGAATACAGGGCAAAGTGACCAGGGGTGGGTGTGAGCCGAAGCGTGAGCAGAAGGCAGCAGAGACACGTAGCGAAGAAGTTCCTCGCGTACTCGGTGGCCGGGGCCGTGGCCGTCACCGCGTTCGGGCCCGCGGCGGTGGCGGCGCCGCGCGTCGTGGGGGCGGCGCAGGACGGCGAGGGGCGGCCGGGCTCGGCCCTGCAGGCCCAATTCGCCGAAGCGGCCAAGGAGTTCAAGGTTCCGCAGAGCGTCCTGATGGCGGTCTCCTACCGCCAGACGCGCTGGGAGGACCACGACGGGAAGCCCAGCACGTCGGGCGCGTACAACGTCATGGGCCTGACCCGGGTCATGCCCGGTGACGTGGAGCGGCCCAGCGCCCGGGAGCTGCTCGCCCACCTCAACATGAGCGGCGACCCGGCGGTCATGAAGAAGTTCGACGCCAAGAACGCGCCGACGTCCGAGGCCGCCGTCGACACCGACGACCCGGCGCTGCACACGCTCGACGAGGCCGCGAAGCTCATCGGCGAGCCGGTGGACGCGGTCCGTACCGACACCGCCCAGAGCATCCGGGCGGGCGCGGCGCTGCTCGCCCGGTACCAGCGCGCGGCCACCGGCTCGCTGCCGGCCGACCCGGGCGGCTGGTACGCGGCGGTGGCTCGCTACAGCCAGGCCTCCGACCTCAAGGGCGCCGCCGCCTTCGCCGACCGCGTCTTCGCGTCGATGCGCTCCGGCGAGAGCCGGCTCACCACGGACGGCCAGCGCCTGGCGCTGCCCGCGGACCCGGCGGTGAAGCCCGTCGGTCCGCCGCGGATGCCGCCGGCGGCCGGAACGAGCGCGGTCGCCGCGGACGCGACGACGCCCGAGTGCCCGTCGGGCCTCAACTGCGACTTCATCGCGGCCGACGTGAACAACTACAACGTGGCGACGCGGCCGGACAACGGCTTCGACATCCGGCAGATCGTGATCCACGACACGGAGTCCCCCTACCAGGCCGCCGTCGACCACTTCAGGGACCCGAAGAGCAGCGCCAGCGCGCACTACATCGTCAAGGACGACGGCAGCCTCGTCACGCAGATGGTGGCGACGAAGGACGAGTCGTACCACGCGGGCAACAAGACGGTGAACATGCACGCGCTCGGCATCGAGCACGTGGGCTTCGCCATGAAGACGGGCAGCTGGTACGGCGAGCCGCTCTACGACTCGTCCGCGACGCTGGTGAAGTACCTGGCCGGCAGGTTCGGCATTCCGCTGGACCGCGAGCACATCATCGGCCACGACGAGGTGCCCGGTCCGCTGGACAACTACGTCACCACGCAGCACTGGGACCCGGGTCCGTTCTGGGACTGGAACCACTACATGTCCCTGCTCGGCGCCCCGACCGGCGTCGGCGGTGCGGGCCAGCCGCTCACGGCCGGCCAGGTCGTCAAGGTCGTCCCGCCGTTCAGCGCCCAGACGTCGACGTACTACGACCCCGACACCAAGATCCGCACCACCTTCGACCAGCCGGTCGACTTCGGCTACCTGTACGCGACCCCGTCGACCGGCGGCGCCCCGCTGGCCGACCCGTACCTGGGTACGCAGGTCGCGACCGAGGGCCCGAACTGGGCCAACAAGGTCGTCGCGGGCGGCCAGTACGTCGTCGCGGACTGGCAGGGCGACTGGACGGCGATCTGGTACGGCGGCCAGAAGGCCTGGTTCTACAACCCGGGCGGCCAGTACACCTCCGTCGTGGCCCCCTCGACCCCGGTCGTCCTGAAGGCCAAGGGCACCGCCGCGGTCCAGGTCTACGGGCGCGCCTACCCCGAGGACGCGGCGTACACGGGCACCGGGGTGCCGGTGCAGAACAACAACTCCGCCTCGCTGACGAAGTACAGCATCCCGGCCGACCAGGCCTACGTCGCGGCGGGTCCCCCGGTCGCCGGTGACTACTACCTCGGCGGCACCACCCTTGGCACCCTGGTCAAGGGCACCCAGACCTTCTACCCGATCCGGTACAACCACCGGATCGCCTGGGTGAGGACGGCCGATGTCGAGCAGGTCACCCCGGCGGGCCCGGTGCGCGCCGACAACCGCTACAACCTGCTGGCGCGGGACGCGAACGGCGGGTTCTGGCAGTACCAGGGCTCGGGCGACATCGCACAGCCCTTCCTGACCCGGTTCAAGATCGGCACCGGCTGGGGCATCTACAACGCCATGACGGACCTGTCGGACTTCCGTGCCGACGGCCAGGGCGACCTGATCGCCCGCGACACATCCGGGGTGGCCTGGTACTACAAGGGCAGCGGCAACCCGGCGGCCCCGTTCGGCGACCGGGTCCGGCTCGGCGCGGGCTGGGGCGTCTTCACCTCCCTGGTGGGCGCGGGCGACCTCACCGGTGACGGCCGGGCCGACCTGATCGCCCGGGACGGCGACGGCAAGCTCTGGCTCTACCCGGGCACGGGCGGCCCCGCCTTCGGCAACCGCACGCAGATCGGCACCAGCTGGCAGATCTACGACCAGATCCTGAGCACCGGCGACCTCGACCGCGACGGCAAGGGCGACTTCGTGGCCCGCGAGCCGTCCGGGAAGCTGTGGTTCTACCCGGGCACGGGCAGTGCGGTGCAGCCGTTCGGCGACCGCCACCAGATCGGCACCGGCTGGAACATCTACAACGCGATCGTCAGCTCGGGCGACCTGGACGGGGACGGCAAGCCGGACCTGACCGGCCGCGACGCCGACGGCAAGCTGTGGTTCTACCCGGGCAACGGCGGCTCGGTGCAGCCGTTCGGCGACCGCCGCCAGATCGGCACCGGCTGGAACATCTACAACACCCTGCTCTGACCTTCCGATCGGGAGATCCCGATGGCGCCGCTACTCGGCGGTGCCATCGGGTAGAGTGCCCGGCATGTTCGCGCACTCGACCCAGAACTGGTGGTGGACCGCTCATCCGGCGGCCCGCTGATTTCTGCGCTTACACAGACTCGCGAAGGCCGCCCCGAGGGGCGGCCTTCAGTGTTTCCCGGGCTGTTCCTCCCGCTCACCACCGGAAGGAACCACTCAACTCATGCTCATCCAGAGGCTGTTGGACGAGAACTGCCCGCCGTTCGCGCTGCTGCGCAGGCGCACCCCGGGCCGCGACCACGACGTCGTCGAGCTGTTGATCGGCGAGGTCCACGAGGCCGAGCACCTCGCCGACCTGCCCGTCGGCGACCGGCCGGCCCTCGCCCTGGTGCCGTTCCGGCAGATCAGGGAACGCGGCTTCGACGTCCGCGACGACGGGACGCCGCTGTCGGTGCTTGTCGCGGACGAGAGTCACGAACTCCCCCTCGCGGACGTCCTCGCCGGGCTGCCCGCGCACGAGGTGCGGGTCGAGGGCGGCGGCTTCGACGTCGGCGACGAGGAGTACGCGGGGATCGTGCGGCGGGTGATCGACGACGAGATCGGCCGCGGCGAGGGCGCCAACTTCGTCATCCGGCGCACCTTCACCGGTGAGATCCCCGGCTTCGGGCGGGCCGACGCCCTTGCCCTGTTCCGCCGTCTTCTCGTCGGCGAGCAGGGCGCGTACTGGACGTATGTGGTGCACACGGGCGACCGGACGCTGGTCGGCGCCAGCCCCGAGGTGCATGTGCGGATGTCCGGTGGCACGGTCGTCATGAACCCGATCAGCGGGACCTACCGCTATCCGGCGGGCGGCCCCACGCCCGAGGACCTGCTGACCTTCCTCGCCGACCGCAAGGAGACCGACGAGCTGTCGATGGTCGTCGACGAGGAGCTCAAGATGATGTGCACGGTCGGCGACATGGGCGGCGTCGTGATCGGCCCCCGCCTGAAGGAGATGGCCCATCTCGCGCACACCGAGTACGAGTTGAGGGGCCGGTCCTCGCTCGACGTCCGCGAGGTCCTGAAGGAGACGATGTTCGCGGCGACGGTCACCGGCTCGCCGGTGCAGAACGCCTGCCGGGTCATCGAGCGGTACGAGGACGGCGGGCGCGGCTACTACGCGGGCGCGCTCGCCCTGCTCGGCCGGGACGCGGGCGGCTCCCAGACCCTCGACTCGCCCATCCTGATCCGCACCGCGGACATCTCCCCCGACGGCCGGCTCAGGGTCCCGGTCGGCGCCACGCTCGTACGCCACTCGGACCCGGCGAGCGAGGTCGCCGAGACGCACGCGAAGGCGGCCGGGGTCCTGGCGGCGCTCGGGGTGCGCCCCGGCCGGCCGGCCGCCGAAGCCGTACGGCCCCGGCTCGCCGACGATCCCCGGGTGCGGGCCGCCCTCGACGCCCGGCGGGCCGACCTCGCGCCGTTCTGGCTGCGGATGCAGGACCGGCCGGCCGAGCCGAGCGGATCGGCGCTGGTGGTGGACGGGGAGGACACGTTCACGGCGATGCTCGCGCACGTACTGCGCTCGGCGGGCCTCGCGGTCTCGGTGCTGCGCTACGACGTCCCCGAGCTGCACGCGCGGGTGCTGGGGCACCAGGGTCCGGTGATCCTCGGCCCGGGTCCGGGCGACCCCTCGGACGCGGACGACCCGAAGATGGCGCTCCTGCGCCCGCTGGCTGCGGAGCTCGTGCGCTCGCACCGGCACGGGCTGCTCGGCGTGTGCCTGGGCCACGAGCTGATCGCGGCCGAACTCGGCCTGGAGATCGTACGCAAGCGGGAGCCCCACCAGGGCGCGCAGGTGCGGATCGACCTGTTCGGCCGCGAGGAGACGGTGGGCTTCTACAACAGCTTCGCGGCGCGCTGCGAGGGGGAGCTGCCGGGCGTGGAGATCTCGCGCGACCCGGTGACCCACGAGGTCCACGCGCTGCGCGGCCCCGGGTACGCGGGCATCCAGTTCCACCCGGAGTCGGTGCTGACCCTGCGCGGCCCGGAGGTGGTCCGGGACCTGCTCGCGGGGGTGGCGGCGGTGCGCTGAGCCGGGGCTACGGCGCCGACGGGACCAGGACGTTCTCGGTGTGGCGGCCTGCCACGTAGGCCGCCACGTTGTCCACCGTCGCCGCGATGATCTGGCCCACCGCGTCCTGGGTGTAGTACGCCTGGTGCGAGGTGACCACCACGTTCGGGAAGGTCATGAGGCGGGCCAGGATGTCGTCCTGGACCGCCTCAAGCGACTTGTCGAGGAAGAAGAGCCCCGCCTCGGCCTCGTACACATCGAGGCCGACGCCGGCGAAGCGCCCCTTGCGCAGCTCGCCCACCAGCGCGTCCGTGTCGATGAGCCCGCCACGGCTGGAGTTGACCAGGATCGCGTCGTCCTTCATCGCCGCGAGTTCCCTGCGCCCGATGATGTGCTGGGTCGAGGGCAGCAGCGGCACGTGCAGGCTGATCAGGTCCGCGTTCGCGAGAAGCTCTTCCTTGTCGACGTACTTCATGCCGAGCTCGACGCAGGCCTGGTTCTGCACCGCGTCCCAGCCGAGCAGGTTCATGCCGAAGCCGTGGGCGATCCGGGTGAACGCCTCGCCGATCTTGCCGGTGCCGAGGACCCCGACGGTGCGGCCCCGCATGTCGCGGCCGAGCAGCCCGTCCAGGCGGAAGTCGAAGTCGCGGGTGCGGTTGGAGGCCCGCACGATGCGGCGGTTCACGGCCATCGCCAGGGTCCAGGCGAATTCGGCGACGGAGTACGGCGAGTAGTAGGAGACCCGGGCGATGGTGAGGCCCAGGCGGGCGGCCACGTCCAGGTCGATGTTGTTGAAGCCCGTGGAGCGCTGGGCGATCATCCGCGTCCCGCCGACGGCCAGGCTCTGCAGCACCTGGGCGTTGAGGTTGGCGTTGACGCTGGTGGAGATCACTTCGTGCCCGGCGGCGATCGGCACGGTGTCCTCGGTGAGGAAGACGTCCAGACAGCGGATGCCATGGAGCCCCGCGAAAGCCTTCTCGATCAGCGGCTTCTCGTCGGCCTGCACGCCGAATGCCAGGATTTCCACGACGTTCCCCTTATGGGCGCTCCATGAGCTTCAGGCCAGTTATGAGGGCTATGGGCCGGATATCGCGAATATACGGCCCACAGCCCGGACCCGCCCGGCCGGGGTCGGCCGAGGGGTCAACCGGGGTCAGCCGAAGAAGACGCCCACCTCGGCGTAGAGCGCGGGGTCCACGGTCTTCAGCTTCGAGGTGGCCTCCGAGATCGGCACCCGCACGATGTCGGTGCCGCGCAGCGCGACCATCTTGCCGAAGTCGCCGTCGCGCACGGCCTCGATGGCGTGCAGCCCGAAACGGGTCGCGAGCCACCGGTCGAAGGCGCTCGGGGTGCCGCCGCGCTGGACGTGGCCGAGGACGGTGGTCCTGGCCTCCTTGCCGGTGCGCTTCTCGATCTCCTTGGCCAGCCACTCGCCGACGCCGGAGAGCCGCACGTGCCCGAAGGAGTCGAGCGTGCCGTCTTTGAGCACCATTTCGCCGTCCTTCGGCATGGCGCCCTCGGCGATGCAGACGATCGGGGCGTAGGAGGCCTTGAAGCGGGAGGTGACCCACTCACAGACCTGGTCGACGTCGAAGCGCTGCTCGGGGATGAGGATGACGTTGGCACCGCCGGCCAGCCCCGAGTGCAGGGCGATCCAGCCCGCGTGCCGGCCCATGACCTCGACGACCAGGACCCGCATGTGGGATTCGGCCGTGGTGTGCAGCCGGTCGATGGCCTCGGTCGCGATGCCGACGGCGGTGTTGAAGCCGAAGGTGTAGTCGGTGGCGGACAGGTCGTTGTCGATCGTCTTGGGCACGCCGACGCAGTTGATGCCGTACTCGTCGCTGAGGCGGGCCGCGACACCCAGGGTGTCCTCGCCGCCGATCGCGATCACCGCGTCGATCTCGTACTTGGCGAGGTTCTCCTTGATGCGGCGGACGCCGTTGTCCGCCTTGAGGGGGTTGGTGCGCGAGGAGCCGAGGATGGTGCCGCCGCGCGGCAGGATGCCGCGCACCGCCGGGATGTCCAGCTTGACGGTGTCGCCCTCCAGGGGGCCGCGCCAGCCGTCCTTGAACCCGGTGAACTCGTATCCGTACTCCTGCACACCCTTGCGGACGATGCCCCGGATGACGGCGTTGAGTCCGGGGCAGTCACCGCCTCCGGTCAGTACTCCGACCCGCATGGAATGGTCCCTTCACCTGGGAGTGACGTACGCGGTCCACGCTAGTGGTGACGTACGTCACCCCGGGATGGGGTGACGGGTCAATTCGCTTGATCCGTAAGGGAGTTGACGGTCCGTCGTTCACCCGCACGGGGGATGGCCCGCTCAGGCGTCGTCGAGGCCGCGCTCTATCGCGTACCGCACGAGCTCCACCCTGTTGTGCAGCTGGAGCTTGCCCAGGGTGTTCTGGACGTGGTTCTGCACCGTGCGGTGCGAGATGACCAGGCGCTCGGCTATCTGCTTGTAGCTCAGGCCCTTGGCGACCAGGCGCAGCACCTCGGTCTCGCGCTCGGTGAGCTGCGGGGCCTTGGGCTCGTCGGAGGTGGCGGGCGCCGGGTCCTTGGCGAGCCTGCGGTACTCGCCGAGGACGAGGCCGGCCAGGCCCGGGGTGAACACCGGGTCGCCGACGGCCGTGCGGCGCACCGCGTCGGTCAGTTCCTCGGTGCTGGCCGACTTGAGGAGGTAGCCGAGCGCGCCGGACTTCACGGCTTCCAGTACGTCCGCGTGCTCGCCCGACGCGGACAGGACCAGGACCCTCAACGCCGGGTTGGCGGCGACGAGTTCCTTGCAGACCTGGGCGCCGGGCATGCCCGGCAGGTTGAGGTCCAGGACCAGGACGTCGGGCGCCGCGGCCTGGGCCCTGCGGACCGCCTGCGGCCCGTCGCCGGCCGTGGCGACCACGTCGAAGCCGGCGGCGGCCAGGTCGCGGGCGACCGCGTCGCGCCACATCGGGTGGTCGTCGACCACCATCACCTTCACCGTCGCATCCGCCCGCGCCGTCTGCTGCTCCGTCTGCTGCTGCGTCATCCGTGCCGTCCTGCCTTCCCCCGTGGGACCTTCAGTTCAACTTCCGTACCCTGGCCCGGCACGGAGATCAGCTCCGCCGTGCCCCCCAGGTCGCGCAGCCGGCCCCGGATCGAGAGGGCGACGCCCATGCGTCCCTCCCCCTCGGCCGTCTCCAGCCGGCCCGCCGGGATTCCGGGCCCGTCGTCACGTACCGTCACGATCACTTCGTCCCCCCAGTCCTCGACCAGGATCCAGGCCTGGGCGGATTCCCCCGCGTGCATACGGACATTGTCCAGTGCGGCACTGACAGCGGCCGCGAGCTCCCTGGCGGCGGGGGGTTCGAGCAGCACCGGAGCACCCGGTTCCGCGAAGGAGACCTTCGATCCGGCGTGCCGGGCGAGCAGCGCGCGCAGGTCGATCTCACCCGGGTCGCCGGGCTCGTCGTCGACCTCGACCGCCCGTACGACGGCGCCGTTCGCGAAGTCCTCGGAGGCCCGGGTGGGCGGCACGAGGCCGCTGGAGACCAGGGTGCGCAGGGCGACTTCCTGCTCGCCGGCCAGCCGGCCGAGCTCGGCGGCCTCGCCGCCCAGGGCGCTGCCGCGGCGCTGCACCATGGCGAGCACCTGGAGCACGCTGTCGTGGATGTCGCGGGCGAGGCGCTCGCGCTCGCGGGTGGCCGCCTCGATCTCCAGGGCGCGGGCGAGCGTTGCCTCACTGGCCCGGGCCACCTCGACGATGTAGCCGATCGCGATGGAGGCGATCCACACCAGGATCACGTTGTGAAAGGTGTCCCGGGTGGGATGGGCCCGCTCCACGATGTTGGCGACGGCCACCAGCGAGGAGGCGAACCCCGCCCAGCGCCAGCCGCCCTTGATCGCGAAAGCGAGCACCGCCCCGGCCGCCGCGATCGTGGGCAGCGTCGGCCCGTCGACATGCTGGGCGTCCACGTCGGCGACGGGCGTGAGCAGGATGCCGGTGAGCACCACGGTGAGGTCGACGGCGAGGAAGCGCTTGGTGCAGGCGGCCGCGTTGGCCACCCTCGGCAGGGTCGCGAAGTTCCACACGGTGAGCACCGACAGGTACCCGATGCCCACCCAAGGCCGTTCGAATTTGTGGTAGCCGTTGGCGAAGATCGCCACCGCGTACAGCGTCGTGAGTACCCGGTAGCCGGTCAGGGCCCGCCACAGGGGCAGTTCCACCGACATCCGTACGACTCGTTCGCGTTTCGCCATGTTCCCCACCCCTGGCCCCTCCGAGGGGCGCGGCTAGTCGCCGGGCCGTTCCGCCCGCTTGGCCTGCTCCACCTCGCGGGCCCGCTCCGCCTTCTCGGCGGCCTTCTGCTCGTCGGCGATCCGCTTGGCCTCGTCCGCGATCTGCCGCTTGGCGGCCGTCGCGTAGATGTCGACGTACTCCTGGCCGGAGAGCTTCATGATCTCGTACATGACCTCGTCGGTCACCGAGCGCAGGATGAAGCGGTCGCCCTCCATGCCCTGGTAGCGGCTGAAGTCGAGCGGCTTGCCGATCCGGATGCCGGGGCGCATCAGCTTGGGGACGACCTTCCCCGGCGGCTGGATCTTCTCGGTGTCGATCATCGCGACCGGGATCACGGGAGCGCCGGTGGCAAGGGCGACCCGGGCAAGACCGCCCGGCTTGCCGCGGTAGAGGCGGCCGTCGGGCGAGCGGGTGCCCTCCGGGTAGATGCCGAAGAGGCCGCCGCTCTTGATGACGTCGATGCCGGCGTTGATCGCGGCCTCACCGGCCCCGCGGGCGCCCGAGCGGTCCACCGGGAGCTGGCCGACGCCCTTGAAGAAGGCGGCCGTCAGCTTGCCCTTGACCCCGGGGGAGGTGAAGTACTCGGACTTCGCGATGAAGGTGACCTTGCGGTCGAGGACGGCCGGCAGGAAGAAGGAGTCCGAGAAGGAGAGGTGGTTGCTCGCGAGGATCGCCGGACCCTCGGCGGGAATGTTCTCCAGGCCCTCCACCCACGGCCTGAAGGCGAGCTTCAGCGACCCGCCGATGGAGAACTTCATTGCGCCGTAGATCAACTCGGATGCCTTCCTGTGCTTGTCGAACAGACCTTAACCCGTGCCGGGCCCGGCCTCCCGCGCGACGGCCCTGGTCGGTGTCGGTCCGGTCGCGTACCGTGAAGTACGACTCCCCCGCACAACCCCGCCCCTGCTCATGAACAGGAGACCCCTGGTGCCGGTCCTCCCTGGAGCCGAGCCGTTCCGCCACGAGGGCGGAGAGGTCGGCGTCCTCCTCTGTCACGGTTTCACCGGTTCCCCGCAGTCGCTGCGCCCCTGGGCCGACTACCTCGCCGAGCGCGACCTCACGGTCTCGCTGCCGCTCCTTCCGGGGCACGGCACCCGCTGGCAGGACATGCAGCTCACGGGCTGGCAGGACTGGTACGCGGAGGTGGACCGCGCCCTGCGCGAGCTCACCGAGCGCTGCACCCAGGTGTTCGTCTTCGGGCTCTCGATGGGCGGCGCCCTGTCGCTGCGCCTCGCCGCGAAGCACGGCGACGCGATCAGCGGCCTGGTGCTCGTCAACCCGGGCAACAAGGTCCACGGCGCGGCCGCCCGGGCGCTGCCCGTCGTGCGCCACTTCGTACGGTCCACGAAGGGCATCGCCAGCGACATCGCCAAGGAGGGCTCCGAGGAGGTCGGCTACGACCGGGTGCCGCTGCACGCGGCCAACTCGCTGCGCGACTTCTTCCGTATCGTGGACGGTGAACTCCCCCAGGTGACACAGCCGTTGGTGGTCCTGCACAGCCCGCAGGACCATGTGGTGCCGCCGGTCGACTCGGCGCGGATCCTCAGCCGGGTGTCCTCCACGGACGTCCAGGAGATCCTGCTGGAACAGAGCTACCACGTGGCGACGTTGGACCACGATGCGGAGCGGATCTTCGAGGAGAGCTACTCGTTCATCGGCCGCCTCGCTCCTAGCGTCGGGAAGAAGGGGAGCACGACCGGTGGCTGAGCACGACGCGGACCGCGAACCGCAGCCGATCGACGAAGAGGCTGCCTGGGCGGCGATCGTGGCGGGGTACGGCGAGGAGCCGGCCGACCCGCCGGGCAGCAGGCCGTTCAGATCGGTGGAGGACCTCGCCCTGATCGAGGACGAGGTCGATGAGGGCGGCACGAGCGACGAGAGCGGCGCGGCGCCCGGAGCCGGCAAAAGCCCCGACAAGGGCCTGGACAAGGGCGCCGGCAAAGGCACCGACAAGCCGACGCTCGGCAGCTCGGTGGTGTTCGCGCCCGGCGTGGGCGGCCCGCGCGACTTCACGGCGCCCGAGCCGTCCGACGACGACCTGGACGCCTCGGACGAGGGCCACTTCGTGCCGCCGGAGCCGCCTCCGCTGCCGGAGGCCGACGTCACGGCGAAGTTCGCCTGGCTGGGCGTGGTGGGCGGCCCGCTGCTGCTGATCCTCGCGGCGATCTTCGGCTGGGACATGACGTGGTGGCTCACCACGCTCGGCGTGGGCGGCTTCCTGGGCGGCATCGGCACGCTCTTCGCCCGCATGCAGCACGACGAGGACGACGACGATCCGGGGCGCGGCGCGGTGGTCTGACCTCATCCGCGGCGCGGGGCATGGGGGCGCTCGGAAGACAGCGCCCCCGGGAGCTCTAACCCGCCCGCACCCGCAGCGCCGCAAGGACCGGCAGATGGTCCGTGGCCGCCGTCAGGTCGGCCGGGGACGCCAGCCCCCACGGCACGCCGCAGCCCAGGACTTCGACGCCCCGGGTCGCGAAGATCGCGTCGATCCGCTGGTGCGGGTCCTTCGGCGAGAAGGTCGGCTCCCCGCCCCACGGCGCCACTTCCCAGCAGTCCTGGAGAGTCCCGGCAAGGCGGCGGAAGCTGGGCCCGCCGGGCCTCTCGTTCAGGTCGCCGCCCGCGACCGCGTGGTCCACGCCCATCCCGGCGAGCCGGTCGAGCAGCGCCCCCGCCTGCTCGTACCGTTCGGCCGCCTGAAGGCTGAGGTGGGCGCTCAGGACGCCGATCCTGGCCCCGCCGATCCGTACCACCGCGGTCGCGAAGCCGCGCCGGTGAAGGCCGGGAGTGAGCGGAAGGAGTACGTCCTCGGTGCGTTCCACGGTGGCCCGCAGCGAGCAGAGCAGCATCGGGCCCGCGGCCGTGGCGCCGCCGCTCAGGATCACCAGGTCGGTCGCCGCCGCGAGGCGGGCCGCGGCCTTGCGCCAGCGGAAGAATCTGGGCGCCTCCTGGATGAGGACGAGATCGGGCTCGCAGGCGCGGATCACCCGGGCAAGCGCCGCGTTGTCGTCGCGCATCGAGCGGATGTTGTAGCTGAGGACGCGGATCACGGCCGAGCCGTTCTCCGTTGCGGACGCGGGCAGTTGGCCGACAGGGGTCGTCATGGTCCACAACGTATGACAGCGCCCACCGGTCCGGGGCGGACTCGGCGGGCGCTGTCGGTGATACGGGCCTTACATGACCGGCGGTACGGGCCTTACATGGCAGGCGGTACGGGCCTTGCATGACCGGCGGTACGGGCCTTACATGACCGGCGGTACGGGCCTTACATGATCGGGTCGGGCTGCCTCGCGAGGTCGGCCGCGCCGACCAGACCGGCCTTGTTGCCGAGCTGGGCCGCGATCACCTCGGCGACCGGGCGCCAGTTACCGCCGACCAGCCAGCGCTTGTAGGACTTGCGGATCGGGTCGAGCACCAGCTCGCCCTCGTCCGAGAGCCCGCCGCCGACGATGAACGCCGACGGGTCGAAGAGCGAGGCCAGATCGGCCAGGCCCGCGCCCGCCCAGCGCGCCAGTTCGCGGTACGAGTCGACCGCGACCGGGTCGCCCTGGCGGGCGGCCATCGAGATGTGCTTGCCCTCGATGCCCTCGGGGGTGCCGTCGCCGAGCCCGAGCAGGAACTCGGCGTTCTCGGGGGTGGCGTTGGCGCGCTGCTTGGCGTAGCGGACCAGGGCGCGGCCGGAGGCGTACTGCTCCCAGCAGCCCTGGCTGCCGCAGCCGCACAGCAGACCGTCCGGAACCATCCGGATGTGGCCGAACTCGGCGGCCACGCCGAAGTGGCCGCGGCGCAGCTTGTTGCCGATGATGATGCCGCCGCCCAGGCCCGTGCCGAGCGTGATGCAGATGACGTTCCGGTGGCCCTTGCCGGCTCCGAAGCGGTACTCGCCCCAGGCGGCCGCGTTGGCGTCGTTCTCGACGACGACCGGGAGGCCGACACGCAGCTCGACCTTCTCCTTCAGCGGTTCCTGGCGCCAGTCGATATTGGGCGCGAAGTAGACGGTGGACCGCTGGCGGTTGACGTAACCTGCGGCCCCGATCCCCACGCCCACGATCTCGTGTCCGGCGCGCGCGCCGTCGACGGCCGAGGCGATCGCGTCCACGATGGCATCGGGCGTGCCGGGAGTCGGCACCTTGTGGGTGGAGAGGATGTTGCCGTCCTCGTCGACCACGCCCGCCGCGATCTTCGTGCCGCCGATATCGACACCGATGGTGAGTCCCATGAATCCCTCAGTTCGGTCGAGCCCCGCTACGGCCAACCGTACCCGAGCCGGGGCGCCGCTCAGCGTGCCGAGCCCGTGTTGGCGCCGGGTGTGAGGGCGGGCCCGGTGCCTTGCTGACGCCTGGTCCCGGTATGAGCCGGGGCCTTGCTGACACCTGGTCCCGGTATGGGTTCGGGCAGAGGCTCTCAGTCGAGGTCGATGTGCTCGGTGGGGCCCGTGCCCTCGTCCCGCTTCCTGTCGTCGGCCGACGTCCAGCGGCGTTCGTGGCCCTCGACGGCCGAGCGGTAGGCGGCGAGCAGTTCGTTGCCCGCCGCGGCGAGGTGGTCGAAGACCTCGGGGTTGCGCTCGATGACGGGCTCGACGGCGGACTTCGCCTGGCTGATCAGCTGCTGCACGGCGCCCTGGGTCGCCAGGCCGGACAGCGAGGAGGGGCCTTCGAAGATGCCGGCGACCTTGTCGGTGACCGCGTCGAGCAGCTTGCGCAGCTCCTCGGCGGCGGATCCCGGCGGGGGGCCGTACTGGGCGCGGCGGCGCGCCTTCTCGGCGGCCAGGTCCTCGGCGCAGGCGTCGGCCCAGGCATCCGCGTCGGGGGCGGGGCGCTCGGTGGCTTCGCTCATGGCGGACTCCAGCGGCTGGTTTTCCTACAGGGCTGTTTCCCTCGACGTTACCCGAACGGGGGTACGCGTTCAGCGACCGCGGGGCCACAGCTCGGGATCGGGCGCGAACCGGATCTCCAGGACGCCGTCGTGCAGCCCGGCCCCGGTGACAGTGCAGCGGCGCAGCGCGGACGGCAGCGCCGCGATGCGCCGGAACGGGCCGACGGTGAGCAGGAGTTCGTCGCCGCGCCGCACCAGCGCGAGGCCGTCCTTGACGGCGCCGGGCAGCGGCAGGCGCCACACCAGGACGTTGTCCTCGGCGAGCCGGTCCTCGATGCTCCACTGCGGGACCGCGGCCGCGGGCTCGTCCGGCCCGGGTCCGGCGTCGAGCCGCTCCAGGTCGTCGTCGCCGCGCGGATCGCGCCCGAGGTGCGCCACCTCGCGTACGACGGGGAACTCCCCGGCCAGCTCGTCCAGGTGTTTGCGCTGCTGGGCGACCAGGCCGGCGAGCCAGGGGTCGGGGGTCTCGGCGGGCAGCAGCCTGTTGGCGACCACCGCGTCGAGCGCGAGGCGCTGGACGGCGATGCCGAGCCGGGCGGTGTGCAGGGCAGCGGCTGCGGCCGGGCCGGGTTCCGCGACGAGCCGTACGGTCGTGCCCGGGTCTTCGATCACGGCCTGGACGGCGGCCAGTTCGAGGTCCCAGCGGGCCGCGGTCTCGTACAGCCACTGCGCGGGCATGGGGACCCCGGCGAGCTGGGCGAGGACCGGGCGCAGCGAGCGGGCGGCCTGGCGCTCGGGCGGCAGGAGCCGGCGCAGATAGCGGCGCAGTTGCTCGGGCAGTGCGAGGGCGGCGAGTGCTCGTTCGGTCGGGGGGAGGTCGACGACGAGCAGGTCCGGCCCGTCGGCGGCGGCCTCGCGCAGGGCGCTGAGCAGGGCGAGCTGTTCGGCGCCGGGGAGTTCGGTGAGTTCCTCGGCGTCCAGGCGGGAGGCGCCGAGGAGGTCGAGGGCGACGCCCGCGCGGTCCTGGAAGGCGAGGAGTTCGGCGCGGAAGTGCGCGGCCGAATCGATTCGCCGGACGGTGACTCCGGCGAGTTCGCCGGGGAGCCGGTCCGCGGTCAGCAGCGTGACCCGGGTGCCGCTGCGGGCGGCGGCGAGTGCGGTCGCCGCCGCGACGGTGGTGCGGCCCGCGCCGCCGGGGCCGGTGACGAGGACCGTACGCACGTCTAGAGCTTCTTGGCCCCGTCGGCGGAACCGGCCTCGGCTTCGCCCGGGCCGCTCTCGACACGCTTCTTCAGACCGGCGAGCGCGCGGTCGATGATGACCTTCTCGGCCTTGCGCTTGATCATGCCGAGCATCGGGATCTTGACGTCGACGGTCAGCTGGTAGGTGACCTCGGTCCGTCCGCCGGGGGCGTCGGCCAGGGTGTACGAGCCGTCGAGGGTGCGCAGCATCTGGGACTTGACCAGCGTCCAGCTGACCTGGTTGCCGTTCCAGGTGTAGGCGAGGGTGTGGTCGTCCTTGATGGCGCCCGCGTCGAGGAGCAGCCGCACCTTCTCGGCGTGGCCCGCGGTGTCGGTGGAGAGCACCTCGGCCTCCTTCACCTCGCCGGTCCACTCGGGATAGCGGGCGAAGTCCGCGATCACTCCCATGACGTCGGCGGGGGCCGCCTCGATGGTGATAGACGAGCTGGTGTGTTCCGCCATCGTCGTGGCTCCTCCAGTGCGCGGTCCGGTGGGTGGGTCTCCCCCGCCCGGCAGGGCCGGCGACGGTGGGGAGGTGTGCGTGCAGGCTATCGCGTACGGGCCGGGCCCCGGTCCAGTGGCCGGATCACCACTCCAGGGCGAACGGCCGGGAGGTGGCCGCGAAGTGGCCGACGTTCACGCACTCGGTGCGGCCGATCCGCATCCGCCGGGCCAGCGGCTGGTGGACGTGGCCGAACAGGGAGTAGCGGGGCCGGGTCCTGTGGATGGCCGCGAGCAGGGCGCGCGAGCCGCGTTCGAAGCGGCGGGCGACCGTGTCGTACACGAGCTCCGGGACCTCGGGCGGGATGTGCGAGCAGAGCACGTCGACCTCGCCGAGCGCCTCGACCTTGGCGGCGTACTCCTCGTCGGAGATTTCATAGGGCGTTCGCATCGCGGTCCGCAGCCCGCCGCCGACGAAGCCGAAGACGCGCCCGGCTATCTCGACCCGCTGGCCGTCCAGGACGGTGGTGCCCGGTCCCGCGTACTGCGGCCAGAGGTCCGGCATGTCGACATTGCCGTACGTGGCGTACGTCGGGGTGGGGAAGGCGGCGAACATCTCGGCGTACTGGCGCCGGACCGCGGCCTCGATCGCGGCCTCCCGGTCGAGTCCGGCCCACAGCGATCGTCCCAGCTCGCGGGCCTCCTCGAAGCGCCGGGCGGTGCGCAGGGCGACGATCCGGTCGGCGTTCTCGACGCCGAAGAGGTCGGGGAAGATGCCGCGCGAGTGGTCGGCGTAGTCGAGGAAGAGGACCAGGTCACCGAGGCAGACGAGGGCGTCCGCCCCATGGCCCGCCTTGGCCAGGCCCTCGGTGTTCCCGTGCACGTCACTGACCACATGAACTCGCATGAGGGCCACCTTAGGCCGTCGGACCTGCGGTTACTTCCGGGTGCCCAAGGGTGTGGACTACTGTGCGCGAAGCAGTGTCAAACATGTGTGACGCACCGAACATCTGGCCAGAACCCCCTATCGGGAACCCACTACCCATGGGTAACGTCCGGGCAGTCCAGTCGTGCTCGGAGTTCCGCCCCCCACGGAAGCCTCCGGGCACCTGCCCGATCTTGGACCGCAGCCGGTGCGTCACACAGAGCCGTGGCACCGGCGCCCGATGAGGAGCAGCAGTCTTGCGCGAGTTCAGCCTTCCGGCCCTGTACGAGGTCCCTTCGGACGGCAACCTGACGGATCTGATCCGCCGCAATGCCGCTCAGCATCCCGATGTCGCGGTCATGGGCCGTAAGATCGCGGGTGCCTGGGCCGATGTCACCGCCCGCCAGTTCCTCACCGAGGTTCGCGCCGTCGCCAAAGGCCTGATCGCCTCGGGCGTCGAGGCCGGCGACCGGGTGGCCCTGCTCTCCCGGACGCGGTACGAGTGGGTGCTGCTCGACTTCGCGATCTGGAGCGCGGGCGCCGTCACCGTCCCGGTGTACGAGACCAGTTCGCCCGAGCAGATCCAGTGGATCCTCGGCGACTCCGGCGCGACGCTCGCCATCGTCGAGTCCGAGGCGCACCAGGCCTCGGTGGCCTCGGTCCAGAGCGCCCTACCGGCCCTCAAGGGCAGCTGGCAGTTCGACAAGGACGCGGTGGGCCGGCTCACCGCGCTCGGCGCGGACGTCTCCGACGAGCTGCTCGACCAGCGGATGTCCTCGGCGCACGCCGACGACCCGGCGACCATCGTCTACACCTCCGGCACCACCGGCCGCCCCAAGGGCTGCGTGCTGACCCACCGTGCCTTCTTCGCGGAGTGCGGCAACGTGGTGGAGCGCCTCAAGCCGCTGTTCCGTACGGGCGAGTGCTCGGTGCTGCTCTTCCTGCCCGCGGCCCACGTCTTCGGGCGCCTGGTCGAGGTGGCCTCGGTGATGGCGCCGATCAAGCTCGGCTGCGTACCGGACATCAAGAACCTGACCGATGAACTCGCCTCGTTCCGGCCGACGCTGATCCTCGGCGTGCCGCGCGTCTTCGAGAAGGTCTACAACTCGGCGCGCGCCAAGGCGCAGGCCGACGGCAAGGGCAAGATCTTCGACAAGGCCGCGCACACCGCGATCGCCTACAGCAAGGCGCTCAGCACGGACGCGGGGCCCTCGGTCGGCCTGAAGATCAAGCACAAGGTCTTCGACAAGCTCGTCTTCAGCAAGCTGCGGGCGGTGCTCGGCGGGCGCGGCGAGTACGCGATCTCCGGCGGCGCGCCGCTGGGCGAGCGGCTCGGCCACTTCTTCCGCGGCATCGGCTTCACGGTCCTGGAGGGCTACGGCCTGACCGAGTCCTGTGCCGCGACCGCGTTCAACCCGTGGGACCGCCCGAAGATCGGCACGGTCGGGCAGCCGCTGCCGGGGTCGGTCGTGCGGATCGCGGACGACGGCGAGGTGCTGCTGCACGGCGAGCACCTCTTCCAGGGCTACTGGAACAACGAGGCCGCGACCGCCGAGGCGCTGGCCGACGGCTGGTTCCACACCGGCGACATCGGCACCCTCGACGAGGACGGCTACCTCGCGATCACCGGCCGCAAGAAGGAGATCATCGTGACGGCGGGCGGCAAGAACGTCGCCCCCGCCGTCATCGAGGACCGCATCCGCGCGCACGCCCTGGTCGCGGAGTGCATGGTGGTCGGCGACGGACGGCCGTTCGTCGGCGCGCTCGTCACCCTGGACGAGGAGTTCCTGGGCCGCTGGGCCGAGGAGCACGGCAAGTCCGTGGCGACGGTGGCCGCGCTGCGCGACGACGCCGACCTGCTCGCGGAGGTGCAGCGGGCCGTGGACGACGGCAACGCGGCGGTCTCCAAGGCGGAGTCGGTACGGAAGTTCCGGGTGCTCGGGGCGCAGTTCACCGAGGAGGCGGGGCACATCACGCCTTCGCTGAAGCTGAAGCGGAATGTTGTGGCCAAGGACTTCGCGGACGAGATCGAGGCGATCTACACCCGCTGAGCCCGCAGCGGCCTCGGGGTTTCGGGGGCTGGGCCCCCGGCCCCGCTGGTGGCCCCTTCCGCGCACGGCCGACCGCGGCGAACCCGACCCCGGGGCTCCGCCCCGGACCCCGTTCGCGCCTGAAGGGCGCTCGTCCTCAATCGCCGGACAGGCTAAAGATGCTGGTGCCGGCCAGCACCGTCCCGCTAGGGGCGCGGGGCTGTGACATGTGCGGCTGCGCCGCGATGGGGGTCCCCCCTGTTCGAGCGGAGCCGAGAACTTGGGGGAGCGAGCAACCACGCACGGCCCGAGGCCGAAAACAGCCCAGGGGCGCGGGGAGCTGCGCAAACAGCCCCCGACCGGCCCCAGCGTCGAATAGGCGGAGCCGTACCCGCTAAAGCAACCCCCGCAGCTTCTCCGCCAGGAGATCCCAGCGCCACCTCTCCTCGACCCACTCCCGCCCCCGCTCCCCCATGCTGCGCCGCAGCTCCGCGTCCTGGAGCAGGGTCACGATGCGGTCCGCCGAGTCCTCGGGGACACCGCCCCGCACGACCCAGCCCGTCTCGCCGTCGAGGACCGCGTCGGGCGCGCCGCCCGAGTCGCCCGCGACCACGGGCAGGCCGGTCGCCGAGGCCTCCAGGTAGACGATGCCGAGGCCCTCGACGTCCAGGCCGCCGCGCCGGGTGCGGCACGGCATCGCGAAGACGTCGCCCGCCCCGTAGTGCGCGGGAAGTTCCTCCCAGGGCACCGCTCCGGTGAAGCGGACGGAGGCCGAGACCCCGGTGTCCAGGGCTAGTTTGCGCAGGTCGGCCTCGTAAGGCCCGCCGCCGACGATGAGCAGGACCGCCTCCGGCACCTGCGCGAGGATCGCCGGCATGGCGAGGATCAGCGTGTCCTGGCCCTTGCGCGGGACGAGCCGCGAGACGCAGACCACGACGGGCCGGTCGGCGAGCCCGAGCCGTTCGCGTACGGCGTCGCCGCCGGAGCCTGGGTGGAAGGTCTTCTCGTCGACGCCGGGCGGGAGTTGGACCATGCGGGCCGCGGCCTGCGGGGTGAGTGCGCTCGCGATCCGGGAGCGGGTGTATTCACCGAGATAGGTGATGGTGTCCGTGCCCTCGCCGATCCGCCTCAACAGCCGCCGCGCGGCGGGCAGTTGGGCCCACCCGGCCTCGTGCCCGTGCGTGGTCGCGACCAGTCGCTCCGCGCCGGCCCTGCGCAGCGCGGGCCCCATGAGGCCGAGCGGCGCCGCCGCCCCGAACCACACGGAGGAACAGTCGTGTTCGCGCAGCAGCGAGACGGCCCGCCGGGTGACCCGGGGTGTGGGGAGCAGCATCGTGGTGCGGTCGCGTACGACGGTGAACGGCTGCTCGGCGTCGAACGCGGCGGTCGCCTCGATGCCCTCCCGGCTCCGCTTCCACGTCGAGGCGTAGACGACGATCTGCTCGGGATCGAGGCGCAGCGCCATGTTGTGAAGGAACGCCTGGATCCCGCCGGGGCGCGGCGGGAAGTCATTGGTCACGATCAAGGTCTTGTGCATCGCCGCCGACAGTACCGAACCCGGGCCGCGGAGCCGAAGGGAGCCCGCTGGGCGGCGGCGCGGGCCCGGGCGGGGTTTGGGCCCTGAAAGGACCCGGCCCCGCCTGACGGCCGAGGCGCCCCTGTGCGCGGCATCATGGCTGGGCCCGGCCCCCTATATGAGGACGAGACGGACACCATGAGCATCCTCCGGCACCCGTTCGCGGCGGCGGCCGCCTGGGTCGCGACCCGCTATCTGCTGCTGCTCTGCGTCTTCGGGGTGCTGGTCCTGCCGGGCCCGGACGTCACCAGCGACGTCCACGTCATCTACCAGGGCTGGTCGCAGGTCCTCGCCGGCGGCACGTATCCGCTGGACGACGTGACCTGGCAGTACCCGCCGGCCGCCGCGCTCGCGGTCCTCTCCCCCCTGGCGCTGCCCTTCCTCGACTACGCGGCGGCGTTCTTCCTGCTCGTCTTCCTCGCGGACGCGCTGGTCTTCGCCCTCCTGATGCACGCGGCGGGCCGCCCCGGCAAGTCCCTGAACGGCGCCTGGATGTGGGCGGTCGGCGTGCCGCTGCTCGGCCCCACCGCGTACGCCCGCTACGACCTGATGGTGACCGCGGTCGCGGTCGCGGCGCTGCTCGCGGGCGCCCGCCACCCTCGGATCCTGGGCGCGCTCACCGCGTTCGGGGCGCTGCTGAAGGTGTGGCCGGTGCTCCTGCTGATCCGCGCGCCGCGCCGGTCCTGGACGACCGCGGTGGTGGCCGCGGCCGCGATCCTGGGGGCGTGTCTCGCGGCGGCGCCGGGCGCGCTCGCCTTCCTCACCTTCCAGCGGGAGCGGGGCACGGAGGTCGAGTCGCTCGGCGGGCTTGTCTTCCATGCGGCCCGGCAGTTCGGCTGGCGGGGGCGGGTGCAGCTGAACTACGGCTCGGTGGAATTCCTGGGTCCGTACGTGCCGCTGGTGTCCACCCTCGCGATCGCCCTGACCGCGCTCGCCTTCGGCTGGCTGCTGCTGTGGCGCCTGAGGTCCCCGGGCCCGCTGCGCCCGAGCACCCTGGCGGACGCGGCCTTCACCGCCGTACTGCTCTTCACGACCACGAGCCGGGTGATCAGCCCGCAGTACCTGCTGTGGCTGGTGGGCCTGGCCGCGGTGTGCGTGACCTTCCGCCGCACCCCGATGACCCGCCCGGCCCTGCTGGTCCTGGCCGCGACAGGCGTGACCCTCCTGGAGTTCCCGGTCTGGTTCTCCCACGTGATGGCGAGCGACTGGCTGGGCGTGCTCCTCCTGGTCCTGCGCAACGGCCTCCTGGTGACCGCGTCCGTCCTCGCCTGCCGTCGCCTGTGGCGGTCGACCTCCCCCACCCGCAACCTCCCGCCGCTCCCCCTTCAGCCCACCCGCAGCACCGAGCCGTCCCCCACCCGCTGACGCTCCGGGATGCGCCGGTAGAGCCTTGCCAGAGCCGCGCACTGGGCGCCTGTGGCCAGCGCCATCGCCAGGCAGATGCCGGGCAGGCCGAGACCCGACAGGCCGTAGCAGAGCGCCAGTTGGAGCACCACTCCGCATCCGGTGATCCTGGCCAGGAACGGGCTGCCGCCGCTGCCCTCGAAGACCCCGCCCAGCGCGATGAAGCAGGCGAGCAGCACCAGGTAGGGCCCCAGGCAGCGCAGGTACAGCGCCCCGGCGACGGCCACCTCTCCGTGCGCGCCGAACCCCGCCATGATCCAGGGCGCGGCGGCGACCAGCCCGAGGAGCGCGGCGACCCCCACCGCCCCCGAGACGCCCACCGCGGCCCGCCCGACGGCCCGCCGCTCGTCCCGCCCGGCCCCGAGCAGCCGCGCGGTGTGGATCGCGGCGGCTTGGCGTACGGAGTAGAACGCCATGGTCGCCCCGTACATCGCCTTGGTCGCGATGCCGTACGCGGCAACCTCGGCGACGCCGATCCGCGCGACGACGGCGACCAGCGCGAGCGCCCCGCCCATCCGCACGACGAAGTCGGCGGACATGGGGAGCCCGGTGCGGACCGTGCGACGCAGATCGGCGGACAGGGTGCGCGGCGAGGGCCCGGCGGCGCGCAGCACGGCGCTGCGCCGCAGCGCCACGAGCCCCCACCCCAGGGCGACCGCCCGCCCGGCCACGGTCGCGATGGCCGCGCCCCGCACGCCGAGGCCGCAGCCCAGGATGAGCAGCGGGTCGAGGATCAGGATCAGCCCGTTGGCGAGCAGCGCGAGGCGCATCGGGGTGCGGGTGTCGCCCGCGCCCTTGAGGATGCCGTCCACGACGTTGGTGGCGAAGAAGACCGCCGTGCCGGGCAGCGCGATGGAGAAGTAGCCGGTGGCCAGGGCCGGGGCAGCGCCGCCGTCGGCGCCGAGCATCAGGCGGGCCAGCGGCTCCCGGCACAGGAACCCGCCCACCGCGACGACCGGGGTGAGCAGCGCCCACAGCGCCCACCCGCCCCGCACCGCCGCCCGCACCCCGCCCGGATCGCCGGCGCCCCTGGCCCGGGCGAGCAGCACGGTCGTGCCCGACCCGGCCATCAGGATGACCCCGAGCAGCACGTTCTCGACGTTGGTGGCCACGGCGACCGCGGCCACACGATCCCCGCCGAGCCGGGCCACCCAGACCATGTTGATGATTCCGGCCGCGACCCCGGCCAGGAGCTCGAAGTAGACCGGATACGCGAGCGACACCAGCGCTCCCCGATGAACAGCCGGACCCGTCGCAGCCATTGCCCACTCCCCCGGTTCGCGATACCCCGATCGCATTACCTCGATTCGAGGTAACTCGATAAGAGGTACCATGAGGCTCGGCAACCGGACAAGACGAGGGGCGCTCATGCTGGAGCTGTCGATCCTGGGATTCCTGTACGAGGAACCCCTCCACGGCTACGAGCTCAAGGAGCGCATCAAGGGACTCAGCGGACACATCCGGCCGGTCAGCGACGGGGCGCTCTACCCGGCGATCACCCGCCTGGTGAAGGCGGGCGCCTTGGAGCAGCGCACCGAGCCGGGCAGCGGGGCCGCGCCCCGGCGCATCCTCTCCCTCACGGACGCGGGCCGCGCCGGACTCCTGGAGCGGCTGCGGAACCCCAAGGACGTCGAAATCACCGACGGGCAGCGGTTCTTCACCCTGCTCGCCTTCCTGCGCCACCTCCCCGACCCCGCCGAACAGGCGGCCGTCCTCAGGCGGCGGCAGGCCTTCCTCGAAACGCCGGCGAGTTTCTTCTACCGGGACGGCGAGCCCGTCGCGGCCGAGCAGGCGCCGGACCTGTTCCGCCAGGGCATGCTGCGGATCGCGCGCGCCACCGGCACGGAGGAGAAGAAGTGGCTGGCCGAGGCGATCACCCAGTTGGAAAAGCCCTGATCAAGCCAGCTGCGCCCGCACGTACTCCCGCCACTGCGCCGTGAACTCCCTTGGAGACAAGCCCAGTTCCTCGTTCATCGCCTTTTCCGGCGCCCCCTCGCGGTGGGGCTGGTCGCCGGCCTTCGTGTAGAAGCGGGCCAGGGCGGCCTCGCCCCAGTGGGTGGCGATCAGGCGGCAGGCCAGCCAGCCGCCTTCGTACGCTCGCGCCAGGCGGTCCGCGCCGCCGTCGAAGCCGAAGTCGGCGTCCGAGGGGAGGTCGGCGGGGAGGCCGCCCGCGCGGACGGCTTTTTGGAGTTCGGGGGCGGCCTGGGGGGCGGTGCGGCCGGTGTCGCGGTAGCCGACCCAGTCCGCGTAGCCCTCCGAGAGCCACATCGGGGTGGCGGGCGAGGTGTGCGCGCGGGTGGCGACGTGGGTGGTCTCGTGGGTGAGGACGACCCGGCGGCCCAGGTCACCGAGGATCGCGTACGCCTCCGGGTTGACGATCACCCGGTCCGCCGGGGCCGCCGCGGCGCCGCCCGCCTCGCCGGTGGTCACCGCCGCGATGCCCCGGTAGGAGGCGGCGGGCGCGCCGAGCAGCGCGGCCATGCCGTCCAGCGAAGAGGGGACCATGACCACCACCCGGCCCGCCCATTTTCCCGGCCACGCCGCCGACACCGCGGGCACCGCCGCGTCCTCCACGGCGGCGATCTCGCGCAGCTTCGCCGCATCCTGGCCCACCCCGAGGATCAGGCAGTGGGTGCCCCGTACGACCGTGACCGGGCCCTGCTGCCACAGCAGCGGGGCGGCGCCTTGTGCGGGCCGGTCACCGGTGACGTACCAGCTCTCGCCGCGCCGGTCGAGGGTGAGGGTGCGGGCGGCGGTCACGGGGGCGGTGTCGTAGCCCTCGATCCGGTAGCGCAGCTCCACCCGGGCGGTCGCCGTCGCGCCGTGCCGCTCCACCCCGGTGACCTTGTACGTCCATGAGCTGAGCGGCATCTGCGCCAGGTTGCCGAACTCGGTGCGCTGGGCGACCCGCAGGCCGGTCGCCGCGGGGTCGACGGCGGCCAGGTAGCCGGCCTCGTCGTGCTTCAGGACCGCGGCGGCGCGCCGGTCGAGGACCTGCTGCAGCCGGCTCGCGGTGGCGTCGGGCGCCGGCCGGGGCGCCGAGCAGCCGGCCACGAGCAGCAGCGCGGCGAGCGCGCATCCCGCCGCTCTCCCGCGCCACACCCCTCGACCGCGTCCCTGACCTGCCACGCCGCCGATCGTACGGTCACAGGCGCGTCACCGAGGAAATGGGCATCATCCCCACGGGGTCGTAGCGCACCGGCGCCCCGGGATACGGCGCGTGCACCACCTGGCCGTTCCCCATGTACATGGCGATGTGGCTGGCGTCGTGCCGGTACGTGATCAGGTCGCCGGGCTTCGCCTCGGAGAGCGGCACGTGGTGGCCGGCGTACCGCTGCTCCTGCGAGGTGCGCGGCAGACCGAGGCCGGCCTGGGCGTACGACCACTGCATCAGGCCCGAACAGTCGAACCCGGCGGGCCCGTTGCCGCCCCAGATGTACGGCTTGCCGATCGCCTCGCGGGCCGCCATCACCGCCGCCGCGGCCTGCGCGGAGGCGGGCGCCGAGTCGGAGAGCGCGGGCAGTTCGGTGCGGCCGGGACGGGAGGCCCGGTCGAAGGCGGCCCGGTCGGCGGCCGGCAGCGCGTTCAGGGCCCGGCGCGCCTCGGCCAGCTTCGACTCGACGGTCCGCTTGTGCCGGGCCACCTCGGTGCGGCTGCGCTCCAGCTCGGCCAGCTTGCGGCGGGCCTCGGCGCGCTGCTGCGACAGGCGCCGCTGCTCGCGCTGGAGGTCCTGGAGCGCTCCGGTCTGACGCTCGCTCAGCCGGTCGAGGGTGGCGGCCCGGTCGAGATACGTGTCCGGGTTCGAGGAGAGGAGCAGCACGAGCGCGGGGTCGATGCCGCCCGAGCGGTACTGCGCCCCGGCGATCGCGCCGAGCGCGCCCCGCATGCGGTTGATCCTGTCCTGGCCGCGTGCGACGCCGTCCTGCGCCCGCTTGACCTCGTCACGCATCTCCTTGGCGTGCTCGTCGGCCTTGTCGTACCGCTCGGTGGCCTGCTCGGCCTCCTCGAAGAGGCGGTCGACCCTGGCCTGTCCCGAGGAGGCCGGCGGGCGCGGATCGGCGCTCGCCGCGGGTGCCGCGAGGGCTGCCGCGGCCGTCGCCGCCGCGGCCGAAAGGACGGTGACGCGGGCGCTCTGGGTCAGGCCCGACTGCGAAGGCCGGCGATGGGACGCCACGTATGCCGCACTCCCTTGCACTGCGTGCGGCCCCTGCCGCCCGGGCGGGCGGCGAGTCACCGGGGGAACCGCACGCCGGACAGTAGCCGGGCACACACCGGGCGGCCAACGTCCCCGCCGCCTACGCAAAGTGACGCCCCACCGGAGAACACAGGTCACCGGCGGGGCGTGGCGTCAGCGCGAGTTGCCGTAATTCGCCCGTTTGGGCGGTGTGGGCGGCTGACGGAGAGAAAGGGGTGTCAGCCTATGCGCACGCCGAACTGGAACGGCATGTTGTCCATCGACTCGTAGCGCACGACGGTGCCCGTCCTCGGGGCGTGCAGCACCATGTTGTTGCCGGCGTACAGACCGATGTGGTGCAGGTCGCCGAAGAAGAGCACGAGGTCGCCGGGCTTGAGTTCACCGCGGCCGATCCGGGTGCCCGCGTTGGCCTGCTCCTGCGAGGTGCGCGGCAGGGAGACGCCCGCCTGGCGGTAGGCGTAGCCCGTCAGGCCCGAGCAGTCGAAGGTCGCCATGCCGGTCGCGCCGTAGCTGTACGGCTTGCCGAGCTGGGTCTGGGCCGCGCTCAGGGCGGCGGCACCGACCTGCGAGGCGGGCACGTCCTTGCCGAGTTCCGGGCGCTCGGTGGAGCGGCTGGCGCGCGCCTCGTCGGCGGCGAGCGCGGCCTTCTCCTGCGCGGTCAGCGAGTTGAGCAGCGTCTGCGCGTCGCTGAGCTTGCCCTGGACTTCCTTCTTCTTGTCGTCGAGCACCTTGCGGGTGTCGGCGAGGTCCTTCAGCTTGTCCTGGGCTTCCTTGCGCTCCTGCGCGAGGGTGCGCTGCTTGCCCTGGATCTTCCGCAGCGCCTCGGCCTGATTGGCGCTCAGCTGGTCGAGGGCGGAGGCCTTGTCCAGGAAGTCGTCCGGGTTGGAGGAGAGGAAGAGCGCGAGCGAGGGGTCGATGCCGCCCGAGCGGTACTGCGCCGAGGCCATCGAACCGAGGCCACTGCGCAGGGTGTTGAGCTCCTGCTGGCCGCGGGCGACCTTGTCCTGGATCTGCCCGATCTCCTTCTCCAGCGTGGCCTGCTTCTCCTTGGCGCCGTTGGCCGCCTCGGTCGCCTGCTCGGCCTCGTCGTAGAGCTTGTCGACCTTGCTCTTGACCTCGTCCTTGGAGGGCTTCGGGTCCGCCTGGGCGGCCTGCGAGGTGAGGGCGACGACAGCGGCGGCGGTCGCGCTGAGCACGGTCACACGGGTGCGGCTCGCGGGCTTGGGACGACGGTGGGACCCCACGAAGGCGAGCTCCTTCTTCCTCAGCCGCCGAACAGCGCACACTCGGCGGGACCTTCACGGTCACCCCGGGACGAGTGATCAACCGCGTGAAGGTACGAGGCCCGACCCTAGTGACCTTCCTGTGATCAGTTCAAATCCTGATAGTAAAAAACTCCGCGACCGAGGCGATTCTTTACTGTCATCCCACGCGCAGTAGTTGGCACTTGACGGAGTGCTGGCCGACCATCACCCGAATTCGGGCATTGAACACAGGAGTTGCCAAACGGCCTGAATGCGTCGGACGCGTGACATCAGACGCGTGACAGACGCTTCAGGAGCAGCAGCGAGGCGACCGGGCGGGCGCCCGCCTTCGCGACGCCGTCCGCGACTTCCTTGTCCGTGGAGACGACCACCACGGCCCGCCCCGACGGCTCGGCCCGCACCAGCTGGCGGATCAGCTCGTCCGCGGTCACCCCGGGCTTCGAGAACAGGACCCGTACGCCCCTGGGCGGCGCGAGCAGCACCGGGGCCGCCAGCTCCGCGCCGTCGAAGACACAGGTGACCTCGGCGCCCGTCTGCGCGGCGAGCACGGACAGACCGCCGAGCAGCCGCAGGCGCTGCTTCTCCAACGGCATCGTCGGATAGCCGGTCTTGGTGACGTTGTAGCCGTCCACGACCAGGTGCACCTGTGGCAGCGCGAGCAGCTGGTCGAGCAGCGCCGGGTCGGTCTCCGAGAGCGCCCGGGCCGCGATGTCCTTGGGCGTCATGTTGCCCGGCGCGACCGCGTCCACGGTGTCGGCGGGGCGCACCGCGGCGGGCGGCAGCGCCAGTTCGCGGCGCAGCCCCTGGGCGCCCTCCAGGACCGTGTCGAGCAGCAGCCGCAGCCGCATGTCCTCGACGGAACGCCCCTCGCGGACCGCGCGCCGGCTCGCCTCAAGGCCCGCCTCTGCCTCACCGAGCCGTGTCTTGAGGCGCCGGGTCTCGCTCTCGGCGGCGGCCACCTGGGCGGCCGCCTCGGACTTGATGCCGTCGATCTCGGAGGTGATCCGGCGCAGGGCGGCCTCGCCGCGCTTCACATCGCTCTGGGCGCTGCGCAGCTTGCGCTGGAGCGATTCCGCTTCCTTGCGGGCCGCGAGCAGTTCGAGGCGCAGCGCCTCGTTCTCGGACTTGACCAGGGCGCGCGCTTCGGCGAGTTCCTGGCGCAGCCGCTCCAGCTCGCGCCGGCTCTCCTCGTCGGCCCGCTCGGCGAACGCCCGCTGGGCCTCCTCGCCGGCCGCGGCGACCAACTTCACCCATCCGGTGGGTCGCAGCACGTAGGCGGCGGCCGCCACGTCCACGGGGTCGGCGGCCGCGGGCGGCGAGCCCGCCTCCACGGCGCCGGCGAGCTCGGGCTGCGACTCCTTGAGCCGCTCGCCGATCCGCTGGCGGAAGACGGGGTCGCTCTCCAGCGCGGCGGCCATCGCGTTGCCCGCGAACTTGGCACGCCGGGTCGGGGTGAAACGGGCGTACTGCCGCAGTTGTCCGGGCAGTTCGGCGACGGTCAGGCCGCCGAACGCCTCCGAGACGAAGGCGACGACCCGGCGCCGCACCCCTTCGGGCAGCGGGCGGTCGAGCACCTCGGCGGGGCCGTCACCGGCCGAAGCGGCCGGTTCAGCACCGCTTGCATGCTCCACAATCCGTCACCCCAACTGTCATCCGTACCGCTTGGGCGGCCGCCCTCAGGAGGCGGTCGCGGCGTCGGTACCCGGCCGGTCCACTAGCTCGATCTGGTCCACCGCGTTGCACCAGCGGCAGCGGACCGACTCGATGGTCTCACTGACCACCTCGCGTTCCTCCACCTTGGGCTCTCCGGCGAGGTCCAGATGCACGTACTCGATCACTTTCGACGAGCGGGTGACATCGAAACGGGTGAGGTTTCCGCAGAGCGTGCAGCGCCACCGGGTCTCGGCGGTCGGCTGGGGAACGGTGGTCATGTGGTGCCGTCCTCTTTCCACTTCCATGGTCCAGGATCTCGCGGTGCGCCGTCGAACTGCGGGAGTACTGCCCGCAACCCTACGGCCTACCCGTCGGCCACCGGCACGGCGAGGCGGTCTGTACCGAAAGCTCCCTTTAGGCCATTCTCTCCCCATGATCAGGCGGCGGGGGGCGGCGATCCTCAAGGGGGCGGTATTCGGCCCGATCATGACGTACGGGCTGATCACCGCCTGCTGCCTGCTCTTCGTCATCAGCCCGGCGTCCGGCCTGAACCCGGGCTACGGGACCGGCGACGCGATCCTGAGCGCCCAGAGCGACTACTTCGCCCGCTGGGGGGTCCTCCCGAACGAGCTGACGGCGGGGCGGCCGGACGCCCTGCTCACCCCGTTCACCGCCCTGTTCGTGCACGGCAGCTGGCTGCATCTGCTCGGCAACATGCTGTTCCTCTACGTCTTCGGCGCGATGACCGAGGAACGCATGGGCCGGCTGGAGTTCGCCCTGTTTTACCTGGCGGCCGGCTATCTGGCGCTGCTCGGGTACGCGGCGGCGCACGCGGAGTCGGACCAGACGCTCGTGGGGGCGTCCGGGGCCATCTCGGCCGTGCTCGGCGCCTTCCTCTGCCTCTTCCCCAGAGCCAGGGTGACCAGCATCTTCCCGTTCCTGCTGTTCCTGCCGCTGCGCCTTCCCGCGTGGATCGTGCTGGTCTTCTGGTTCGCCCTGCAGTGGCTGGCGATCCGGAGCGCGCCGGCCGGGCCCGGGGTGGCCTACCTGGCCCATCTCGTCGGCTTCGGCCTCGGCTTCCTCTACGCGTGGGCCCGTTTCCGCGGGGCGGCTAGAGTGAAACGCCGAAAGCCCGTGAAGCCCGCGGGTCCGGCCGCCACCGAGGGAGAAAGCCAGCCGTGATCACCGCGATCGTGCTCATCAAGACCAGCGTGGACCGGATTCCCGAGATCGCGGAGTCCATCGCGGCGCTCGACAGCGTCAGCGAGGTGTACTCGGTGACCGGTACGTACGACTTGATCGCGCTGGTCAGGGTGGCTCGCCACGACGACCTCGCGGACATCATCCCGGGCAGCATCAGCAAGATCCCCGGCGTCGAGGGGACGGATACGCATGTCGCGTTCCGCACGTACTCCCAACACGACCTGGAAGCGGCCTTCGCGATCGGCCTGGACTCGTAACGACCCTCTTCTTCGCTCGGGGGCGCTGCCCCGAACCCCCGCCCTGACGTCTTTCGGCCGCGGACCGTGGCCGGCTGGTCGCGCAGTTCCCCGCGCCCCTAGCAGCATCGATCGGGCCGGCACCGGCACTTCAGCCCGTCTTGGGGGCGCGACCAGCGGCGCTGGGTGCCCTACAGGGGCGCGGGGAACTGCGCGACCAGCCACCGACAGCCCGCAGGCAACCGATGAGCGGGGTCCGGGGCGAAGCCCCGGGGGTTCCGTGGGCGACAGCCCCCGGTAAGGCGTGGCCCGGCGGGGTTTACACCGCCGGGACGCAGCGCCCGGCCTCCGTGCGGTACTGCCACTTCGCCCCCTGCGTGACCAGCTCACGAACCGCCCGCACGAAGCGGTCCACGTGCTCGTCCGGCGTCCCCGCCCCGAAGCTGACCCGGATCGCGTTCAGGGACCGCTCACCCGGCTCCGCCTCGGGGGCGCCGCACTCCCCCGGGTCCTGCGGGTCGCTGCCGAGCAGCGTGCGCACCAGCGGGTGGGCGCAGAAGAGGCCGTCGCGCACCCCGATGCCGTACTCGGCCGACAGCGCCGCCGCGAAATGCGAGCTGTTCCAGCCGTCGACGACGAACGAGATGACGCCGACCCGGGGCGCGTCGTCGCCGAACAGCGAAAGCACCCGGACTTCGGGCACCTCCGCGAGGCCTTCGCGGACCTTCGCGATCAGGTGCCGCTCCCGCTCGACCAGCGAGTCGAACCCGGCCTCGGTCAGCGCCTTGCAGGCGGAGGCGATGGAGTAGACGCCGATGACGTTGGGCGAACCGGCCTCGTGACGCGCGGCCGTGGTGTGCCACTCCACGTCCACGCCACCGTCGGCGCGTCGCGCGACCTTCTTGGAGGCACCGCCGCCGGCCAGGTAGGGCTCGGATTCCTGGAGCCAGTCCGCGCGCCCGGCGAGCACTCCCGAGCCGAACGGCGCGTACAGCTTGTGCCCGGAGAAGGCGATCCAGTCGACGTCCAACTCCCTTACGGAGACGGGGTGATGGGGCGCGAGCTGGGCCGCGTCCAGGACGATGCGGGCGCCGTGGGCGTGCGCCGCGGCGGCGAGTTCCTTCACCGGCCACAGCTCGCCGGTGACGTTGGACGCGCCGGTGACGCACACGAGCGCGGGGCCGTAGGGGTCGCGGTCGGCGAGGGCGCGCTCCAGCGTCTCGACGGCCTGCCGGGGGGTGCGCGGCGCGTTCAGGTACGTCACGTGGGCGCCCTGCCAGGGCAGCAGTGAGGCGTGGTGCTCGGTCTCGAAGACGAAGACCTGGCAGTCGGCTGGAATCACCTGGGCGAGCAGGTTCAGCGAGTCGGTGGTGGAGCGGGTGAAGACGACCTGGTCGCCGGGGCGGCAGTCGAGGAATTCGGCCACCGTGACGCGGCTGTTCTCGAACAGGTCGGTGGAGAGCTGCGAGAGGTAGCCGGCCCCGCGGTGCACGCTGCCGTAGTAGGGGGCGTACGCGGCGACGTCGTCCCAGACCCGCTGGAGGGCGGGCGCGCTCGCGGCGTAGTCGAGGGCGGCGTAGGTCACCTCGCCGCCGGTGACGAGCGGCACGGTGACGTCGCGGCCGAGCACCGGCAGCGGCGCCGCACAGCAGGGGTCGGCGGACTCGACGGCGACGGAAGCAGTGGCGGTGGCGGTGGCGGCAGGGCGTGCGGACATGGCGGTATCTCCCGGCAGGAAAAGGCGAGTTGACTTCGGACCCCGGGTACGGCGGCGCGACCCTGCATCGAGCGAGAGGGTTCGACTGCCTTGCCGTGTACGGGTGTTGACCTCGATCACGCAGCCCGAAGAAGGGTGCGCGGAGGGTGTGAAGAAGGGGCGGTACGCCCTATCGCATTCGCTTGCTCACGAGACTGCTCCCTTGAGGACCAGGACCCCAGGGCTGTGACATCCAACGATGTCCAGGGGTCCGCGCTTGCCGTAGGCCTTGCTGCCTACGACCTGGTCTTCACCCGGGGCACCCCGCCACGGACGGAGGGTTGCCGGACAGCGAGCCGGGGCCTAAATCGCTGTCACTCATGACCTTGAACAGCATCCTGCCACACGTCCCGGCGTGCGCAAGGCACAGTCCGCGATCTGGACTGAGAGCCTGTGTCTAAACCCCGTCCGGATCAGGCCGGGGCGTCTGGTGCGTGCGATCGCAAGGCGCCGGAAGGTCCTCGATGGGGGTACCCCC